>SLJB01000182.1 GCA_007135335.1 Balneolaceae bacterium | reverse complement strand
TCAGGTCATCTTAACTTTATTTTTTCATGGATGCTTTCTATGTTAATGGTAATCAAAGAGTGGAAGGTTATGGAAAAGAGATTTATGGAGCGTGCAATAGAGCTTGCGCGAAATGGAATGCAGAACAACAGGGGAGGGCCGTTTGGCTGTGTGATTGTTAAGGACGGAAAAATTCTTGCTGAGGGTAATAATTGTGTTACGTCGGATAATGACCCGACAGCACATGCAGAAATAGTGGCCATTCGCAGGGCTTGTATTGAATCAGGAAGTTTCCAGCTTACAGGGTGCGATCTCTACACCTCTTGCGAGCCATGCCCCATGTGTCTCGGGGCTATTTACTGGGCGCGGCCGGACCGGGTCTATTTTGCAGCCACCCGGAATGATGCGGCTAAAGCCGGTTTCGACGACGATTTCATCTACAAAGAGCTTGATTTACCCCCTCATAAACGTAAGATACCCATGATTGCAGCAGAACGGGAGCTTGCCATCAGGCTGTTTGATGAATGGAGAGCCAAGGATGACAAATTGGGTTATTGAACGAAAACGAATTAAAAAAGCGGCTTAATAAAAGCCGCTTTATACATGTTCAGATCCGAAATGAAGGTTATTTGTGTGATGCGATCGGATATCTGACACCATCAGGTGCAGATGAAGATTGTCCATCGGAACCTACATTTCCGTTATTCACAAGCAAAATACCCGCTACGTGGGGAGCGGACATTGATGTGCCGCTAATTGTTCGATATCCACTATTTATCCAGGTTGACTGAATGGCCACGCCGGGCGCTGCAAAACTTGTGGGAGGCCCATAGTTTGAAAAGCTGGCCCAATTATCGTTTATATCAGTTGCTCCAATCGTCCAGGTATTGGGGTGATTAACACTACCCGGGGAGTAATTTTCAGCAGGTGCACCATTATTTCCGGAAGAAAGAGTAAAGAAAATACCCTTACTAGCAGCATTTTCTACTGCGGTATTCAGTGCAGAAGTGAAACTACCTCCCAAACTCATATTGGCAACATCACCGGCGCTTGCATTTGCAGCCACGTGATCCACTCCGGCAATCACTCCCGATATAGACCCTCCCCCATTTCTGTCAAGAACTTTAACGGGAATTACTATTGCACCGGAGGCAACTCCGAGAATACCATTTTTACCTGCAATAGTTCCTGCAACATGTGTACCGTGGCCATTTCTGTCGTCTGTATCTCGTGCATCAGCACCGCGCGTGAAGACTGTTAGTCCTCTCGATGCGTCAACATTCAAATCCGGGTGATCTGTTTGAATTCCGGAATCAAGAACCCACGCAACAGCACTTCCTGTATACGTCACGGCACCGCCAACTCGCTCAATTCCCCAGGGTACGATTGCATCGCCGGGTTCTTCGGGATTTTCCGGGTCTGGATCATCCGGGTCTGGATTTTCGGGTTCTTCAGGATCTTCCGGCTCATCAGGATCATCATCACAGGGTCCCTCTCTGGGAGTGCCACATGGAGGTGCCAGGGCAATAACCCGGTCTGGCTCTATATAGTCCACACGCTCATTTGCGCGCAGACGGTTCAGCTGAGCTTCATCCAGTTGTGCAGAAAAGCCTTGTAAAGCTGTATCATAAGAACGAACAACCACATCACCGGATATATCAACCTCGGTAAGCAGTGCATTACGGATTTGATCCACATACAGTTTTCCTTTTGATTCAACTTCATCTAAGTCTGACCTCAAAACTACAATATAACTTCCTTCAATAATATCACCTGGCTGTAGTTCCGGAAGGTCTGTTTCTTCCGCTTCTGATACATCAGAAATGATATTCGCTTCGTTACATCCAATTACCAGTCCGGCAATCAGAAAAGCAGCTAAATAAACCTTACTTTTTAAAAGTTTTGTTAACATGTTTTATTTATTTAGTGGTTAAAAAAATCGGACACTATTTTTAGTACCCGCTGCTATTTAACATCTGACGATGAATTCGTTAAGATTTGTTAAACAGGTTCCTTAAAAAAGTAAAAAGAAACCACAAATGCACGTGTCTCCTTAAAATTCTAATATTTCTCTATTTGCAACTATCGCTGTACATACCCCCTTTGTCGATTTTTTTTCTCTTTTGTGTGGTTCATTCAATGCTTGCTGCACATTCTGTAAAAAGGAATGTGTTCACAGTTTTTCCAAATTTAAAGGCGTTTTACCGCATCCTATATAATGGGATTGCCCTACTTCTTCTCATTTTATTCTTTCTGTTTCTTCCGGCTGATGTTACCCTGTACAAAACTTCCGGGTCTCTTTTTGTATTGCTCGCAGCCATACAGATATCTGCTGCTGGTTTGGCAGTTTTAACTTTAAAAGGGTACGGTTCTGAGTTTCTTGGCTTTCGGCAAATTCGGAGATATGTTTCTTTAAGGATGCAACCGGGATATCTGGATGAACCCGAGAAAGGCGAACTCAGGAGAAGAGGATTTTACAGATACATGCGCCATCCGCTCTATACCTTTGCCATGATCATTTTGCTTGCATCCCCTGTAATGACAGCGAACCTTCTGTTTTTCACCCTTCTTACGGGAATCTATTTCTATACAGGTTCGTTTTTTGAAGAGCGTAATCTCATCAAACGCTTTGGTGATAATTATGTAACGTATCAGGCTCAGGTACCCAGATTCTTACCCAGAATTTCCACACTTTTAAATAGTTTAGTACCGCAAAAAAACAGATGAAGAAGCATCCATTTTATCATTTTTTAAAAAACAGAACGAAGTTGCAGTTGCCCGGCCGCGCTGCACAGATGATAATGGCTCCTGTTCCCCTCGATCCTGAATTTGTACTGCCGCATGATGCTTCAGAAACGGCTCACCCCAGCGGAGTTCTGATTCCCCTTTTTCCGGATGAGAAAAATAATCTGCATGTAATCCTGACGCTCCGCACCAATACCATTCGCCATGCAGGTCAGATCAGTTTCCCGGGCGGCAGAAGTGAAAACAACGAATCCCTTTCTGAAACAGCTCTCAGGGAAACGGAAGAAGAGATCGGCATTGCAAGTGCCCTAATTGAACTGGCCTGTTGCATCTCCCCTCTCTATCTTTATCGCACAGATAACCAGATTACCCCGTATGTTGGCTTTCTGGAAGAAGAACCCAAACTTTCACCAAACCCGGCAGAGGTTCAGGAAGTGTTTACCACGCCGCTCGATCAGCTCATACATGATGAAAGTAAAAAGCGTGAGCAGTGGGATCTTAGTCATGCATCATTTCATGTGCCTTTTTGGAATATCCATCGGGTACCGCTTTGGGGAGCCACGGCCATGATGATGAGTGAATTGCTTGAGTTGTATAAGGAGTTCAGGGAATTGTGATTTGAGTATTTAGCTTACCTGAAAAGCCTTAAAATTTCAAGACATTTTTAAGGAAAATTCAATCATATTATAGCCTCTCACACATAATGCAAGAGGCCTTTTCATACCTAACAGTCCAATCAGAGATCAGAACGAAACGCCCACAACAATATAAAACTGTTCCGTATCCGGGTTTAAGATTGCTGCACCGGTTAATGGGATGGAAAATGATTCAGTAATCCGGATCTCTTTATTAGCAGCCAAACCCACATTTACCAGGGCAAAATCACCGTTCGATGAGTGCCAGCCATCACCCGCACCCACAAAAAGATCTACTGATCTAAAGCTGATTCCTGCCTCAAAATAGAGGTCACTCCCCTCAGATCCCGCTCCTTCTGCCTCATTTAGCATATAATTCGCTGAAAGTGAAAAATTATCCAGGTCGAGGCCTGCATTCAGTTCAAAAGCGTGACTGTCGCCATCAAAATAGTCCGTTCCGGGGTAATAATAGTCGGTAATTCCAATACTGAGGCCAAAACCGAATTCATAAGCGGCATACAGATCCATCTCCCGGAACCCGAGATCACCGGCGGATGCAAGTCCATCTATTCCCTGCGAACCCCATGCCCCGATAGATAAACCGCCTGCAGTGAATTCTACATAAGGCTGAATAGATGGGCCGGAGAATGCAACCCCACGAAAAATATAGGTACTGTAAAGATCTACGCCCGTATCAAATTCCTGGGCTTTTGCGGTATCCGGTTGTAACATACAGATGAGTGCGATTCCAAAGAGTGAAAATGATACTGATTTCAACCATTTG
>SLJB01000073.1 GCA_007135335.1 Balneolaceae bacterium | reverse complement strand
TATATTTAAAATAACAGTATATATATAACCTTATAAAGGATATACTCATTCTCCACTTCCGGCGGCTCTTTAAAATCCTGTTATTTTTTCGATTCACTTTTTGTAAATAGTACGGGAAACCATCCTAACCACTGGCCTCCAATGCAATATCAAACCTAAACTTTCTGCAGCTATTCCTCTTCATTCATTGCAAACCGCCTTTCATTGCATCATGAATATAGTCCGTTCATATCAGCGCGACTCTCATTCTTAAGAATAAAATAATAAAACGAAACCAAATAGAGGGGATTGTAGTCTTGAAAAGAATGAAATAAAAACTAAATTTCTTTCAAAAATAACCCGATTGCACTACATTTAATGTATACTACATTTTGTAAATTTCGGTTTTTGCACAAACTCAATTTATTTAAACCATCTAACACCCATCAATATGAATTTCTTTAAAAGCTTTCTCATAAGCTCAACCCTTTTTGCTCTTCTATATCTGTTTACAGGCTGTTCCGCTGATAATAACAACTACTATTCGGTTGACGATTTTTACTCCGTAGAAAAAATTGATACTCACGTTCACCTGAATGTGATGGATCCCGTTGTTATCGAGCAGGCAATCAACGACAATATGAAGCTGATTACCCTCAACGTAAACTCCGGCAGAGTTCCTGTCACGCATCAACAGGATGTGGCCACGCAATTAAAAGCACAGTTCCCTGATCAGCTTGCATACACCACTGCTTTCTCTCTGGAAAACTGGGACGACTCTGAAGCCTGGCAGCAGCAAGCTCTCGATTATCTGCAAGAGTCTTTTGAAAGAGGCGCATTTGGTGTAAAAGTTTGGAAGAACATCGGCATGGAACTGATTAATGAAGATGGTGAATTTGTGATGATCGACGATCCTCAGTTCGATCCGATTTTCGAATACCTTTCTGATGGCGGTTATGTGCTATACGGACACATCGGTGAACCGAGAAACTGCTGGCTGCCACTCGAAGAGATGACTGTCAATAACGACAGAGATTATTTCGAAAATCATCCGCAATATCACATGTACCTCAATCCTGATTATCCGTCGTACGAGGAGATTATTGAAGCACGAAATAATATGCTTGATAAAAATCCGGATCTCACTTTTTTTGCTGCGCATCTTGGCAGTATGGAGTGGAGCATTGAGATGATGAGCGAGCATTTGGATCGCTACCCAAACATGATTTTAGGCATGGCACATCGAATTCCCCATCTCCAGTATCTCGCCCAGGAAGATTACGATAAACTCCGCGATTTCTTTATTACATATCAGGATCGGTTTGTTTACTCAACTGATTTGATGCATTATGAGGAGTCTGTTGCTGAAGAAGTTCGTCAGCTTGCCGAAGACACCTGGAGAGAAGACTGGGAATTTTTCGTGACCGATAATGAGCTTGAAGTGTGGCAGGTAGAGGGCTCATTCAAAGGACTGAAATTACCGAAGGAGGTAGTGAACAAGATTTACCATGAAAATGCCCGCCGGTGGATGCCGGGTATCGGGATCTGATATAACGGAGACAACCAAATGCCGGCATTAAGAATCAACATTTTACTATGCATTTTTATGGCCGGCTTTCTGATGCCGGAACTGCTATCAGCCCAGGTACAGATTCTGGAACGAGACGTTCATCACATTCGCTCGACTGCAGAACGCGAGTGGTCGTTTTATCCCGAGGTTGCCAATCGCGACCGGCTGATTCTTGATTTCAACAGTGAAGCCAATGCATCACCCGTTACCCTGAAACTGCGCCAAAATGATGTAAAACAGCGCTGGGCAATCACCCTTAATGATGTGCCACTTGGCAATCTCCATGCTAATGAGAGCCTCATTACTGCCTATTTCACCATTCCTGAAAACACTCTTCGGAATGGAATTAACCGGCTGATGATTCAGCAGGTTAATACTACTCCCGATGACATTCAGCTTGGAGACGTATCTATCATCAACCGCCCTGCTGATGAAATTTTATATGAAGGCCGTCTTTCTCTTCAGGTATTTGATCAGGACACCGGTGATCTGACTCCCGCAAGAATCACCATTGTAAATCAACAAAAATCGCTGCAAACAGTTGGGGCTTCATCCAACAGTTACATGGCCGTTCGTCCGGGGGTAGTTTATACGGGATCCGGTCTTGCAGAATTTGGGCTGCCCGAGGGTATCTATACGATCTACGCTAACCGGGGCATGGAATTCAGTGTGGATTCCACCATTGTTACCATTGAAAAAGATTTTGATATCCGTGCCGATCTTGCGATCATCAGGCAGGTTCATCCCGCGGGTTTCATCAGCAGCGATACACACACCCACACGTTTACCCATTCAGGGCACGGGGATGCCTCAGTAGAAGAGCGGATGATAACGATTGCGGGTGAAGGAATAGATTTTCCTATCGCAACCGATCATAACATCCACATCGATTATGAACCTGTGGCCACAGAGTTGGGCCTCAGGCACTATTTCACGCCTGCCGTTGGTAATGAAGTGACCACAGGGATCGGCCATTTTAACATATTTCCAACCACGGCTGAAGCACCTGTCCCTAACTATCAGGCAGACAACTGGGATGAAATTTTTGATAGCATCTACGCCACACCCGGAATTCGCGTGGTGATTTTGAATCACGGCCGGGATCTTCATCGCGGGTTCAGACCGCTCGGCCCTGAAAATTTCAACCCCTTCACAGGTCAATTTCGTGATCGTTTCAATCCGCGGTTCAACGCCATGGAGGTGATTAATTCAGGTGCGCATCAAACCGATTTGATGCAGCTTTTCCGCGACTGGTTTGCCATGCTCAACCGGGGTTATCAGATCACTCCGGTTGCCGGCAGTGATGCTCACGATGTAACCCGCTATATTCTCGGGCAATCCAGAACCTACATCCGCACAAATGAAACCAATCCTGCAAATATTGATATCGACAACGCCGCGGCGGCCGTGGTAAATGGAGAAGTTACCATTGGGATGGGACTTTTTACGGAGATCTCGGTTAACGGTTATTATGGCCCCGGAACCGTTGCACCAGCGTCGGATTCTATCCGTGTGGAGGTAACCATTCAGGGACCTGACTGGACCACACTCGAAACCGTAGAATTGTACAGAAACGGTATCAAAATAAGAGAGGAACGGATTTCTGATGATGGTGTGGCCGGAGTGAAATGGACAGGCGGCTGGACTCTTGATCCCCTCGGGCATAACTCATGGCTGGTTGCCATTGCAACAGGCCCCGGAGTTGAAGAACTGTACTGGCCAATTGGCCGCCCCTGGCAACCCGATACACCCGAGTGGACACCCCTCGTTATCGGAGCAACCGGTGCCGTTTGGCTTGATGAAGAGGGAAGCGGAGCAAAACGTTCCGCGTACGATTATGCAAATGAATTAGTAACCGAAACCGGAAGCGATCGTTCCGGTCTGTTTAGAAAGCTCTCAGAATTTGATGAGGCAGTTGCCATTCAGGCAGCCGGTATTCTTTTTTCTCAATCTGATGAAGAAGCCGGTTCAGATGAGATCAGAAGGCTCATGGATGAATCCGCACCTCATGTGAGAAGCGGATTCGAAAAAGTGATCGGCTATTTAACTGAAAACGCTGATTGAATCGACCAAACCAATCGAAAGTGCAGGGAGATTTTCACACCGATGCTTTCATCGAAACGAATGAATCTGTCAGGCGTATCTGAAGCTTATTTTTTATAACCTGAGTTCAGACTACAATTACTCTAATACAAAAACTGCTAATACAGGCCGGTGATCAGAAGCTTGGGTGTCTAACACGTCAACGGATACCGGTCTTAAGATCCGCGTATTTTCTCCCGCCAAATTATTGGAATAAAAGATGTAATCGATTCGCCTGTCTGGATCATCCGATCGGAATGTAAATCCGTCTCCTTCACCAATCACATCCCATACATCCTCAAAATATTGACTTAATTTCAAATGAGTTTCACTTCCGGGAATATCATTTATATCTCCGGCTAACAATACCGGCATTCCGCGATAGGCTTTTTTTGTTTCTATAATCTGATCTGCACTCATCAGGCGCAGCATTTCATTGGGTCCGTGATCCAGATGAGTATTCATAAATGCAATTTTTTGACCGTTTATCAATAGCTCCGTTTGTAACAACCCTCTTTGTTCGCTACTGCCTTCCACAACATAATGATAGTTTCGGCTTGATTGGACCGGATATCGGGATAGTATGCCGTTTCCATATTCCCCACCCTGATGATGAATATTTTTGTAGAATATCGCCTCAAGGCCTGTATAGCCCTCAAGAATTTTCATGATATCAAACCTGAATGACCGCTCAACACCTGCATCCACCTCCTGCAGTGCCACTATATCTGCATTTGCATCCAGTATAACCCTGGCAATCCTATGGATATCAACCTCATGATCCATTCCCATACCAAAGCGAATATTATAATTTAAAACTCGAATTGTATCCGTTTCTGTATCGGAATATTCTTCGTTTATCGCTGGTATCCATATAATGTCAGCTTCTGCATACAGTTTCTGATTTACTGACAGAAAACCAAAAATCACTATTAGTACCGGCACAAACTTTGGGATTCTAATTAGCTTTGAATTCATCATAATAGAAGAAATGAGGGGTTCTGTATTCAAAATGATAAAAGTTGATTGAACATACAGGCTGATTGTCTTACGTGAACTACCAATTTTGCCAGCGTAAATTAGCATGATGGTCTGCTCCATTTTTAGTAAAATCACGCTCTGATGAGCAAAAATCATCTGAACTATACACCACAAATTACTTTATTGGCCGAATAGTAATATTTCGAAAGTCCACCCTGTCTCCATGATTTTGCAGCCCTATAAATCCGGATCTTCTAACCAGGCCCGGATGGCTATCAACATTTTCCATATAGTTGATAAGATTGGCATTTATGATTAGCTCGCCGTTGAGAGTAACCTGAATTTTGGGGCCTTCTGCACGTACTTTCATGGTTTGCCATTCACCTGCAGGTTTTGTTACTCTTTTAGACGGTGCCTGCTGGAAATAGATACTCCCGGTAAATTGCCACGGCCTCAGATTCGCATACCGATCTGCATAATCATCCAAAATTTGAATTTCAATACCCTGATATGCAGGACTTCCTTCGTGCGGTGCCCTGATAAATAAACCACTATTACCTGCTTCGGGCACCCGGTATTCCAATTCAATAATGAAATCATCGTATCGGCTTGCAGTAGATATCCAGCCACTCCCTACTCCATCGGTATATAAAAGGCCATCTTCCACACCCCACGAATCCTGGTGATCTCCTATTACCTGCCATCCATCAAGATTTTCACCATTAAATAAGGAACCGAATACCGGCTCTGTATCTTTTTCTCCTTCACCTGAATCTTCTTTGGCGCGTTCTCTTTTTTCTGCCATAATTGATCTAATGCTCTCTCTTGAATCCTCATGTAAAACAGCAAGAACTGCTTCTATACCGTTAAATACCTGAGGACTTTCTGTATAATATGGCATTAAAAGGGCAGATGCCGTTTGATAAGCAACGTTGCGGATATTCTCACTACTATTTGTAAAGTAAACGCTTACTGCCTGTAGTGCCGGAAGATCATCAGCCAGCACAAATTGTTCCAAAACAGCTATTCTGCTCTCTTCTGATTGCATGCTATTATATAATTCATGCAGATGTTGTTCTTTTTGGTTAACAGGCTCGTCCAAAGAGTTTACCAGTTGCACATAGCGCGAGATAACTGCAAATTGTTCCTCACCCGTTCTCATGGAAACTGCCTGAATCAATAAAGGAAGCGCATCTGCACTATTCCATTCTCTGAGTGATCGTATAGAAGCAGATTGAACTTCACGGTTTTCATGATTCAGTCCGCTATTTATAATCCCGGCTTTGTCGATGCCTTCAAGCTTTGGGACTGTCTGAATGATCAGAATTTTCTGATCTGTTGTACCTGAAGAGTAATATTGGCTGATCAGATCATTCCTGTTGGTTTCCGGTACTGAACGGTTTACCAGATCAGCAAATGAATCCAGCAATGCATTTCGTTCTACATCAGAGATATTTTGACCCATCCGATCTGCCATTGTACCCACATCCTGTTCATCTCCCATCCCGGCAATGTATTGATATGCAGCTATTCGCACCATTTCGTCATCTGCATCCAGCTCATTCCGAACAAGCTCCCGATGTTCGTTTGCAAACCGGACGGTAAGCAATTGAATAAGAACAGGTTTGGCGTGTACGTTTGCATCCGGCAGGGCATTTGCAGCGGTTGTTATAATATATTCAGAGTCCATTTGAAGAAGAAGTTCTTCCACTTTCCGGACTTCGCTATCTGTATCGATCACATTTAAAACACTGATAACGAGCTCCGGCTCAATTTGCCCCTCCAGTTGGTACAGTGCATAAAGTGCCTCAATTCGTATTTCGTTATTTGCATCATCGATATAATTTCTAAGTGTGGGTGCTGCTGATCTGTCGCCGCGCTCACCCAGCGCTTCTAAGAAATAAACTTTGTTTAATTCCGGTGCCGACCCAAGTGCAGCCGCTATGCTTTCTGTTACACCTGATTCTTCCAGAGAATTTATCATCGCCAGGGCGGATTTGGCGCGAAGTATATCAGCTGACCGGGCAGTTTCGAAAAGTTCATCTAAGATATCAGCTCCATAAAGTTGAAAACGTGTATGGAGAGCAGAATTTTTGATGTGGCCGGGAAAATCATTTCCCAAAAAATAATCTGTAATTGAGCTGCTTTCAGTCTTATACCCGTTATCGGCAAGCCTGTTTGCATAATGCAGATAGTAAGAGATAATTTCAGACTCTCTGAACTGTTCATACTGTTGAATTGCATTTTCAAAATGTCCTGACGAACCCGGTTCCCCTATATTCGCTAGTGCATTGAGAGACACACGCTTTAGCGGCCACTGATCAGAAGCTGCAAATTCCATCAGTTGCTCTGTTGCTGCTTTGTCTTTGAACTCGCCCAATGCTTTAATCATTGCAACTTTTTGTTCACCCTCAACAGAAGGCAGTGTATTTCTTACGGCAGTTGCAGCTGATGATGTACCCAGAGTCTGAAAAACTCTTAATGTATTGTTATAAAGTTTCTCATGAGTTAAATATGTTTCAAGAGCAGGTACAGATTGTTCGCTGCCGGTTAATATCAACTGCTCCAATAGAAACCTTTTTACTTCCATTGGGCGGTCTTTTTTTATTTCATCCAAAATAGCCGTTTCAAACGCCTGTTTTTTTGATGCAGAACCGGCTGTAAAATTGGCCAAACTACTCAGAGCATATCTTGCTTTAAGATCACTGCCAACCATCGGGTCCGTCAGCATTGACGACAAAGCCCGGACAGCATCTCCCCCAAATGCAGAAAGTTGCTCGTTTACCCAATTCTCCTCTTCCTGTTGGTCTGCCGGCATATTTACAATGAGTCTTGTAACCTCATCATAAATTACGTTTTGATAATCTGGCTGTGTAGTTTGAGCGGTAGCTTTTTCAGCAGATTTGCCGGAGACAATAAGAAGGGAAACGATCAACCCCAGGTACAATTTTGAGCGTAATTTTTTCATATCAATAGTTCATTTAAAGTGAATTCATAATGCCGTAACCACAGATTATTACATCTGCCAGGGGGAACGCATGGGTTGATTGATCAGCCTGTTTGCTTCTTCATCATTCACAAAAAGTTCTGTTTCAGGGTCAAATTCAAGAGGCCGACCAAGCCGTACGGCTATGATTCCAAGATTTACGATATTGCAAGATTTATGGCCGTTAATTTCATTCAGAGCAAATGATCTCCTTTCTTTTACAGCTTTGCTGAAATCAGTGAGTTGAGTTTTGGGTTCAGGTAATGAATCCGCAATCTTCCTGATATCGGGAATATCAGACCGGAAATTTCGATATAGTTTTCCTTTGGGGCCTTCTATAAATGCCGCATCTTTATCACGGTTCTCACCATCCAGTACAATCTTACATCCATCACTGTAGGTATATTCTATTCTTCTCCATGTAGATGCAGCATCCGGATGTTGTTGTGGTGCGTCAACATCCACATAGATAGGATTTGTATGATCTTTATCCAGGATATACTGAACCGGGTCAATGTAATGCTGCCCCATATCACCAAGGCCACCCCCGTCATAATCCCAATATCCCCGAAAATTACTATGAACTCTGTGTTCATGATAGGGTTTATAGGGTGCCGGTCCCAGCCACAAATTATAATCAAGAGATTCCGGAATCCATTGGGGAGTCAGGTCTGTTCTTCCGTGCCAGTCAAATTTCCAGTTAAATCCTGTGGTTTCACTGAGAGTTACTTTTAAAGGCCAGCCGAATACATCGTTTTCTACCAGTTTTTTAATTGGGTTTACCGTAGTCCCCATTCCGTAGAAGTTACCGCGAAACCGAAACCAGGTATTTAAACGAAAAATTGTCCCATTATTTTTTACAGCATTTACCACCTGCCGCCCCTCTCCAATCGTCCGCGTCATTGGTTTTTCACACCAAATATCTTTACCGGCATTTGCTGCATCAACAGCCATTTTACCATGCCAGTGCGGTGGTGTAACAATATGCACGATATCCACATCATCCTGTTCGAGAACTTCGCGATAGTCGTGATAACCACGCACACCGTTTCCTGCAAGAGAAAGCGCTCTGTTTAGATGGTTCGAATCCACATCACAAACCGCAACTAACCTGGAACCGGAATAATTCAAATGCCCCCTTCCCATTCCTCCCACACCAATAACTGCTTTTGTTAGCTGATCACTCGGGGCTGTAAAACCATTTCCACCCAGAACATGCCGTGGAACAATGGTAAAAGCACCTAATGAGAGGAGTGATTTTTTTAAAAATTTTCTGCGTTCCATATTATTATACGTTATGATTTACACGCAAGACACATGCGACTTATTTGGATTGAAGCTATTCAGAATTACTGCTAAAAAATCCCTATTGAGAAGTGACAATGAAAGCACACGAAAGTATCTGTACTTCCGGTACACCTCATCCCGGCTTTTAATGAAAACATTACAATTTGCTATGAATAATATATTCTAAAAATGGGGCCTGCAGAACAGTGGGCGCTGACCACACACGCTATTTGCCTTTCAATCAAATAGCCGTAACTATTTGTGGTTCAGATCCCATTAATCCTTTTTTCAATTGGAATAATTCCAGATTTAAATTAGATGGTTCGGGAAAAGTTTACCTCAATTACATTTATTATATCAATCGATAATAGGAAAGAGTCTCTTAAGTTCTTCAAAAGATACCTGCCTGCCAAACTCTGATAGTTGAAATGCCTCTGCATATGTAATACTATTCCCGATTTCTTCACCATATAACTCAATCAGGTTTTCACGGTACATATTTGCGATATTTACATTCCTGTTCATCAGGTTATCTATACGCAATCGCATACGTGTTTCCTCATCTTCCGGCACGTTTTCAGCACGCCCATAAGTCCATGAATCTTTATCTGAAAATTGTGAAGGCATCTGTTCAAGTGCAGCTCTTTTTTTATCTACTACGTTATCAATCCCAATAACAATATCCGGTACAAATGGCAGAGGTCTTTCGAAACGGTCATCGTAATAGAGATAAACCGGATTACGGGGAAGAGGGGGAGTATCAACGGCAAAAAACTTAGCCTCAACCAGTATAATGGCATCATCAACCAAAATACCACTATAGCGATGATCTGCATGATAGTCATAACGGCGATGAACCATGACAATATCGGCCTGCCAGTTCCGGATTTCCCTGGCTACTTCTCTTCTGTTTTCAAGGGTAGGCATCAATTCACCATCATGGATGTCAAACACTCTTGTTGAAATTCCCAGGATTTCGGCTGCCGCTTCTACCTCCTTCACTCGCCGAAGTGCAAGTTCACCACCCGACATTCCAAAATGGCCGATATCTCCATTTGTTAAAGAAACGCACCTGAAAGCATGCCCCTGCTCAGCCCAAAGGGCAGCGACGCCACCCGCACGGATTTCACAATCGTCCGGATGAGCACCGAATGCAATGATTCTGAGCTTGTCTTCATTCTCAGTTTGGGCAAAAGCATTGTTATTTGCCAATAAGAATACTGTGGATATTAATACTAAAAGGGTGATTATATTCTTTATCATTTTTTATTGATTTGAAGGTTACTCTAAACAGTAATAAAAAGTATCAGCCCACTTTCGGTGCTATCTGATCTTCGGTTATAACACTACCGGGCAGTTCCATAATATCAATTTTTCTGAAATGAATTTCAGCACCTTCTGCTTCGGGACATATATACCCTTTTTTCCGTTTTGGTGAACGTATTCCGTTTACAAATTTCCCATTTACCGATAGTTTCAGCGTACCATCTACAGCAACAAGAATGTACCTGTTCCACTGAAAGGTATTATTCATTCTGTTTTCAAGAGCTTTACTTCGTCCTCTGATTTCAGAAGGGTTATCCGGAATGGTTCCCTCCAGACCCATTACGGGAAACAAGTGTCCGTGAACGTATTCTACAGGCCGTTCATTAATCACAGCCCATTCAGGATCGAGCATTTGTACTTCCATACCCGTAGGAAATGGTCTGTCTTCAAATGGCTCACCATCAGCCCAGACAAACATCCCCGAATTCCCGCCTTCCTCCAAAAATCTCCACTCTACATCAAGGATAAAATTTTCATACTGTTTTTCTGTGCGCATTACACCAATTGGCCAGCCTGTACATTTTAAAATGCCATCTTCAACCTTCCAGGTATCATCGGAAGTATTCACATCCACAAAATTTGTAAGATCTCTCCCGTTGAACAGTTTTTTAAAAGCGGGTATATCTCCATCCGATAATGAAAGGCTGTTTTGTGCAAGTTTGTTAATACCGGATGCCGTACCCAACATTGTGGAGGCCATTAGTGCATTCTTTGCAAATTCTCTTCTGTTCATAATATATGATTCAATAATTTAGATTACCGGTTTATAGTGTGCAGGCAGTACTCTGGCGTGGCGTACTTATAGAAAAGAATGTTTGGGTTCTTTGTAAATCGAACCCAAAACTACCATTCTTGTTCTATTTTCTTTGTACTTGGCTGATTTCAGGAGTAACGATCTGTTGGTGCCGGAGCTCTACCGACTACAGGTGGTACTTCAGACATCTCCTTTACAGGTCCAAATTCCAGCTTCTCCGGTCCAAGGCGTAAATCTGAATTTAATACCTCATCCCAGCTGATTTCGCGCCCTGTGTAGGCGGCCATTCTTCCCATAATAGATATGCGCGTAGATTTTATTTGTTCGGGTGAATCATTGATATAATTCCCGGTTCTTATTGCAGTAATAAGTTCTACATGTTCCTGAATCAGTGGATTATTTACAAACCATTTGTTATCGGGGTCATCATCACCGGGGTGTGGATATTCCCAGATAAGTTCATCATTATAATTGTACAATGAACCGCTCGCATCAGCATAACCTTTCGTTCCGGTTATAATTTGTGATCTGCCATTAGCACAACCATTAATCTGGCGGGTAGCGCAATGTACTTTTTTGCCATTTCCATAATCATAGACAATGCTAAACTGATCAAACTGATCACCCGAAATTCGTTGCTGGCGACCTCCATATCCTATGGCTTTTAATGGGTTAGACCCAACGTACCAACTCATTACATCCACTTCATGGATAAACATTTCCACTATATGATCACCGGACAGCCAAGAAAAGTTGCCCCAGTTGCGAATCATATATTCCATATCAGACCATTCGGGTTTACGCTCAATCCACCAGAGAGCCCCACCGTTTCGGATAATATGTGCACCAATCACCTCACCAATTTCTCCATTTGCTACCTGTCGGTGGGTTTCAATGTAATCTTTTTGATACCGGCGAATTGTGCCACTGACTATGCAAAGGTTATTCTCCTTCGCCTTTGCAGTCACTTCATCCATAATTCGGGCACCGTAAGGATCTACAGCTATAGGTTTTTCCTGGAATACATGCTTACCCGCATCAATAGCAGCTTTTACATGCTGAGGGCGAAAGAAAGGGGGAGTAGCTACAATTACAACATCAACACCGGCATCAATAACTTTTTGATAATTATCAAAACCTGTAAAACAATTCTCGTCGGCAACCTCAATCCCTCTTGCCAGTTTAATTGCATCCCGGCTCTTCTGTAACTGGTCGGGGAATATATCACCTAATGCCACAATCTCAAGATTTGGGCCGGCATCCACAAAATTTATCGCTGCACCGGTTCCGCGTCCCCCACATCCAATAACACCCGCTCTTAAAACAGGGCCATCCGGTGCTTGTTTACGCATACTTAAATCCTGATATGACGAAGGCAGGCTCACCGCATTTGTACCCGCGCAGCCGGCCAGCAAACTTCCGGCTCCAAAACTTCCTGCCGCACCCAGTGCCATTGTTGATAGAAATTTACGGCGACTCTGTTCTGTTTTCTTCATAATAAATTATTATAGAATTAAATTATAAAACACCTGTAAGCCGCATTATTGCGGCCTGCAGGTGTAATGTAAATAATAATCAACCTGAATATATTATCTCAAATAAGTCCAGGCACATTAATTATAGCCCGGATTATTTTGTGTAATAGCATCATTATTATTTATTTCCTGGCTCGGTATTGGCCACAAATAGTCCCTGTTAGGATTAAACTGGCGGGTAAAACCAATGGTTTGTAAATACCACTCACCATTTGGCCTTTGAAAGTGTGCTCCGAAGACTTCACCTTGCTTCTCTTCACCAATTCGCCATCGATTCATATCATAAAGACGTAAACCTTCAAACCCAAGTTCTACAACACGTTCATTACGAAGGATCTCTCGTAATTCATTTTGTGAGTGCGGGCCTTCCACGGGAGGCATCTCAACAGTAGGCCGCTGGCGGATCTGATTAATGGCATCATAAACGGATTGATCAATTTCACCCAATTCGATTTTTGCCTCTGCATACATTAGTAATACATCTGCATATCGAATCAAGATCATATTTGTTGATCCGTTACTCGCATTTGCACTGTAAGCCGCATGATCTACCCATTTTTTCAAATTATAGCCGTGCTGGGTGGATGCTTCCGTTGAGTTAACCCTGTCGGCAGTATTGCTTGTGGGTGTTGAATCATAGCCCCTTGGATCTCCATCAAATCTTGGCTGCCCTGTGTAGTAAACAGTATGATCCCAGCGAGGATCTATGTTTTCATAGGGATTATCGGGGTTTCGTGGCCCTTTAAACTCAAATTTCTGATAAAATTTGTGAATGGGCTCAACTATGGAGTTCCCCCCCAGTGAGGAGGCTGAATAAGCAAATGCATTATACGTATTACCGCCTTCTGTATACTGCCGATCAAAAATAACTTCCGATGAATTTTGACCGTCTCGCTGAAACAACTCCTGGTAGTCAGGATATAATTCATACACACCAAGATTCATTACAGCTTGTGCAGCATCCTTCGCAACAGTCCACATGCTATTTCTTAAAGCAACCCTGGCTTTAAGTGCAAGAGCAGCTCCATGAGTTGCACGCCCTACGTTACTCCCGCTATAGCTTAAGGGTAATGCATTTGAATTAATAATATCGTTAAGTTCACTGATTATGAATGTAACGATTTCATCTTTAGGGGATCTTGGAATATTATCGGCTATAGTTGTTGGTTCTAATGGAAATGGCACATCACCCCACAGTGTGGTTAACTGGGTATAGTAGTATGCCCTCAAGAACCTTGCTTCAGCCTCTACACGATTTAGTAGTTCCTGATCACCGAATTCCACCTTACCGATGTTAGCAATAACATCGTTGGCTCTTCGCAGGCCTACATAATATCTGTTCCAGATAGCTGTTATTGCAGCATTAGAAGCCACAATATTTCCGGCAGTTACATCATGAAGAGTCCCCGGACCTGAACCGGCCCTGTAAGATATATCCGTAACTCCATCCAGCTGAAGTACCATAGTAAGATCATCTAAGCTGGCGTAAGCAGCATTTACAGCTGTTACTGCATCACTGGCACGCTGCCAGTATATCTCCTCTGTTACTGAACCTGTGGGTGCAAATTCAAGACCTTGATCACACCCAACAAATAAAGCGACAATCAACACTATGCTTAACTTGCTTAATAAAATGTTTTTAATATGTAATCTCATAATATTATAAATGTTTAAAATGTGACATTTAAGCCAAGGCTAACCTTTTTGGCATGTGGGAAAAATTGACTTCTACCCCGTGGTGTTTCCGGATCGTAGAGTTCATTTGCTGTAAACGTCAACAAGTTTTCACCTGAAACATATATCCTCAAATTCTGCACGGCCTGCTGGAAAGGAATAGTATAACCAACCTGAATGTGTTTCAGCCTCATATACTTAGAGTCCAAAAACCAAAACTCGGTCTCTTCCAAATTCCATGTATTTCCGGTAATAACCCGTGGCCATGTACCATCAGGATTGTTTACCGGGTGAAAGCGTTCGCGAGCCATAATTGCAGGAATATAGTTTTGCCAGTTTGGTCCTTCATTAAGAGCACCATCAAGCAGGCGATATTGCTGTAGAACTCCCTGCCAAAACATCCCAAAATCAAGCCCTTTGTATGATGCACTGAAATTGAAACCAATCTCATACCTTGGATCTTCGTTTCCAAGAATTACGTGATCTCCATCAGGGAACAACCGGGCTGTAAGAGCTCCGTCACCCGTAAGGTCTTCATAGATAATATCTCCGATAGTAGCGTTCGGGCTAATACGGGCAGTATATCGATCTAAATCTGCTTGTGTTCTGTAAATTCCGGGGGATTTATATCCGCGCAGTGAATTTATAGAATGTCCTTCTACCCATACAGAGAATTTATCCGGATAAAACGGCCCTTCACCACTTAAACTTTCAATTTTATTCACTGCATCTGAAAGTGTAAGACCTGCAGAGTACTGAAAGTTGCTATCAGATCTTGGTGAACTTCTTAAGTTCACGCCCACTTCCCATCCAATGTTTGAAACTTCTCCCGCATTTTGAGTAGGGGGGCTCACTCCAACACTTGATGGCACCGGTAAAGCCAGAAGTATATCACTTGTATAATTCCAGAAATACTCAGCAACAACTTCAATTCTATCATCCAGGAACCCCATATCCAAACCAATATTGGTCATGGTTGTTGTTTCCCAGCTGAAATTCGGATTTCCTGCTGCAGTTACAGCCGCTGCCGGCACAACATTTCCTCCAAATTGATATGACAAACCTAAATTATAATTATTTAGAAAGTTATGAAGTCCGGCTCTTTCATTAGCGCTTACACGCTCATTCCCTAACTGTCCCCATGATGCCCTTACTCTAAGGTTACTGAATAAGTCTATTTCATCCATAAATGACTCACTCGAAATTCTCCAACCGGCTGAAAACGACGGAAAGAATCCCCATCTGTTTCCTTCAGCAAAGCGGGATGAACCATCATACCTAACATTTGCCTGTACAGAGTATCGGTTATCATAAGAGTAATTTACACGGCCAAAAAAGGATCGGTTTCTCCATTCAGACTTAAAGCATGAGCCCGTAAAGTTACCGGAGTCGTTGTATGACTGGCACGTTCGCTGATTTCCTGCATCGCCAGCTGATAACAATCGTAAATCGTTATTAAAAAAGCCGGCTCTTGCTGCAGAGGATTGTTCTGCACTGGTATAGATCTCTTCATAACCAACCAAAGCACTCACATTGCTTGCGCCAAATGATTCTGTATAGTTTAAAAAGGCACGCTGACTTAACTCATTCCGCGCATAACTGCCTTCTTGAAGTGTATTCGTCGCAAACCATCCTGAAGCAGCAACCGGCTGCCCGGTTCTGTAATCTATCATTCCATTTCGTGATTCGCGGAATACTGACTCGTTGGTCGTTGTATTATTAACAGTGAAATCTCCCTCAATAGACAGATTATCATTAATATCGTATTTCAACCCAACCGTCCCTACAATATCATCACTATCTCTGATCGTTTCTCCGCTGTTAGCCATTATATGTGCGTTCCAGGATCCAAAGAGTAAATCACCGGTAGCATTTTGCCCGTCAGGATAACTCATTACAGCATCGCGGTTCATGTGCAGTATTGCCTGAGTTATTCTTTGTCCTGTGAAACCGGGACCTGTTGTCTTCCTGTCTCTGTACAAAAGATTTGCCTGCAAGGTTAAGTTATCACTCAGAAAAATATCACTGTTAACTCTGAATGAAGTACGCTGGTTATCAAAGTTTTGTATGACACCTTCCTGGCCTAAATGACTTATAGCCGCAAAAACTCTTGCATTTGACCCGCCGGTTGAAACGGTTAATTCGTGACTCTGTTCAAATGCATTATCACGAAAAGCTCCAGCTGCCCAATCAGCCCAGGGGTATTGCATTGGATTTGTGCCGGCAAGAACATTGGAAATATATTCCTCAGAAAAGAATGGTTGGCCACCGGCCGCAACATCCGCTTCATTTCTTAAACGCATCCAATCTTCATCACTGGCTGGTTCCGGCCAGCCAAGCATATTTTGTATGGATCCATATGTATTGTAGTTAATTACAACTCCTGATTCTGTTCCTCGTTTGGTTGTGATAAGAATCACACCATTTGCCGCACGTGACCCATAAATTGCAGCTGAAGCAGCATCTTTAAGAATTGTAATATCAGCAATATTTGACGATTCCACAGATGCCAGTGATTGCTCCACTCCATCAACTAAAACCAGAGGATTCGGATTATTTAATGTTCCTGTACCACGAATTCGGATATTTGCAGTCTCTTCACCCGGTTGCCCACCCTGGTACTGGACTGTAAGTCCCGGAGATTGTCCCTGTAAGGCAAGCGCTGTATTACCGACCGATCTTCTTTCGATTTGTTCAGCATTTACGGTGCTCACTGCACCGGTAATATCTGCTCTACGCTGCGTTCCGAACCCGACAACCACCATCTCTTCGAGTAGTGCCACATCATCTGTCATCTGAATATTTAAACCATCAGCGAGATGCTCTGGCGTTACTGTTACCGAAATAGACCGATAGCCTATATATGTAAAGTTTAATATAACACCCGGCCCGTCTACCGAGATACTATATGATCCTTCCCTGTCGGTAGTTGTACCGGTAGTTGTTCCATCAATCACAATGTTCACACCAGGAAGATACTCACCTGTAGCTGCGTCGGTCACAGTTCCTTCAACTGATTGTGCGATGACAGTTGAGGTTATCCCAAACATCATACAAACAATTAATAGTAATCTATATTTCATAAGTTTTAATAACTAAATTATTATTTAAATAGAGACTTAACACGATTTTTACAAGTAACTTTCATTATTTGTAAAGGACTAAATCCCATGCATCTGAAACAAAAACAAAAAAAAGTGTATTGTCAATAGAAAAAATAAAGAACTTTTCTGCTCTTCATTATTTTTCTTTGATCGTATATTTTTCTTTCTTTTTCTATCTGATGAATCACATTTGCAAAAAAATACTTACACTTGTTCACTATGAAAGAGTGTGAGGATTTCGATTAGATCTTCAAACAAAAGATGAAACATTTCAAAATCTTTCTTTAATAATCTTTTGCCTTAAATGAACTTAACCAAGTATCAATTGCTCACTAATTCAGATGATAGAGAAGCGTTTGATTTAGAAGTAGGACTTAAATGATTTGTTAAAGTCTGAAACTGCAGTTTATAAATCAGTAGATATACAGTATGAATTACTGTTTTGATTTGCTTAAAATCTAACATAATTAATCTAAATTTATAATTGAAATGAATAACATTAATAAGAAGATCAATATTCTTGTGGTAGGCTGTGGCAATATGGGCACATCTCACTCAAGAGCTTACAATAACATTGAAGATTTTAATATTGCTGGACTCGTGAGCCGAGGGCCGGAATCCAGAGAGCGTCTTTCTAAAGAACTCGGTGGAGTTCCAACATTTAGCAATTATGAAGAGGCTCTAGAGAAAACAAGGCCCGATGCAGTTTCCATTAACACCTATCCCGGAACTCATGCTGAATACACCATCAAAGCACTTGAAGCAGGTTGTCATGTATTTGTTGAAAAGCCTCTAGCAGAAAATATTGTTGATGCACAGGCTGTTGTCGATGCAGCTCGAAAGGCGAATAAAAAAGTGCTGGTAGGCTATATTGCACGTCATCATCCGGGTTGGCAGCGATTTGTTAATGAAGGCAAAAACCTCGGGAAACCACTCGTTATGCGTATGAACCTGAATCAACAAAGTACCGGTAAAGAGTGGAGAGTCCATAAAAACCTGATGGATGTAATGTCGCCAATTGTGGATTGTGGCGTTCACTATGTAGATATGATGTGCCAAATGACCCAAGCAAATCCCGTTCAGGTGCATGCAATCGGGGCGAGGCTACACGCAGATCTGAAACCCGGTATGTACAATTACGGACAGCTTCAGGTTGTATTTGATGACGGTTCAGTTGGATGGTATGAATCCGGTTGGGGGCCTATGATGAGCGAAAGCGCCTACTTCATTAAAGATTGTATTGGCCCGAAAGGAAGCATAACCATCGAAAAAAATACGTACGGCCAACCCCAGGGTAAATCAGCAGATATTGAAGATCATGGTATCGTGAATACATTACGACTCCACCATGCCGATACAGACGAAAATGATAATCTCGTGAAAGAGGATGAGATTATTGAAATAGAGAATGAACCCGGCCACGATGAACTTTGCCAAATTGAGCAGGAGTATTTTTTAAAAGTGATTAAAGAAGACATTGATATGAGCGACCACCTGAAAGTTGCACTACAGACACTTCAGATTGTGCTCGCCTGTGATGAATCAGTAAGAACCAAAAAAATTGTATCCCTAACCTGATTGAGTAGGAACGGTACCTGTACATAACCCTGGTTTTTTATCATGAAATACATGTCTGATCTACTTTCTATCATGCTTTTGCCACTTCTGCTATTTCTCTCCTGTACGGAGTCCACAACCCGGGAAAACAACCTCCAAACCAAGACGGAAACGATAGCTCTTGCCGGAAATGCTTTTTTAACGAAGGGTAACGCCGGCTTTATCAACCAAAATGGTATAACAGAGTGGCATGACTCAACCGGTGTATTCAGCGTCTTTGTGAAACTTCATCAACCTGTAACGGCTGAAGTTAAATTGCGTGCAAAAACAGAAACGGGCAACAGTGCGATATCGATTCACATAAACGGTGAAACAAGAACATCTGAAATCAATTCTCAATCATTTGAACTTGTTTCGTTTGGCGATTTTGAACTTCCGGGCAATCAGTACATTCAAATAAAGCTTCGGGGGGTTACAAAAAACGGACCAGATTTTGCTGATGTATCAGATCTGATTCTTGAAATTCCTGCAGATGCAACACTCTCTTATGTGAAAGACAATACGAACGGCCGCTACTACTGGGGCAGGCGCGGTCCCTCGGTTCACCTGAGTTATGAAACACCTGAACAGACCGATCTGAAGTGGTTTTACAGTGAATTGACCGTTCCGGAGGGTAAAGATCCGGCAGGATCTTTTTATATGGCCAACGGTTTTGGCGAAGGATATTTCGGTATTCAGGTCAACTCCGAAACGGAACGCCGGGTACTTTTTTCAGTGTGGAGTCCGTATCAAACCGATAACCCCGAGGAGATCCCGGAAGATCAACGAATTCAGCTGCTCAATTATGGAGAAGATGTACAAACCGGCGAATTCGGCAATGAGGGATCGGGCGGACAGAGCTTTCTCAGATACAACTGGTCGGCAGAAAATACCTACCGGTTTCTGAATAGTGTGGAACCTGACGGGAACGGTAACACAATATACACAGCGTACTTTTATTCACCCAACCAACAGAAATGGAAGTTAATCGCTCAGTTTCTGCGACCAAAAACCAATACCTGGTACACGCGTCCTCACTCATTCCTCGAAAGCTTTTTGCCTCAAAATGGCTTTATGGGACGCAAAGGGTTTTATCACAATCAATGGGCTGCGGATGCCGAAGGCAACTGGCATGAACTGACCCATGCCACTTTCACGGGAGACGACATCGCCCAAACCGGCTACCGGCTTGATTTTGACGGGGGTGATGAGAATGGAGTTTTCTTCTTGGAAAACGGTGGATTTTTTGTGGGCAGAACACCTCTTAGGTCAACATTTGAACGGTCAGAATCTGAACGGGGGCCGAATGTGGATTTTAACGGTTTGCCTTGAATTCTGATGATTGCGCCCTTTTAATTTAAGACCGCTAGCAAAAAAACAAATGAAAAATCGGCCTTCTTAAAAAATTCTCAAACACTGTGGGTCAGGCAGGTGTTATCTCAACCTCCCGGTAAACAAATCATCACCTACATTCCTGCAATCATATTCCGGGTAAATTCAAGATTGATGCGCAAATCCTGTTCTCTGTCGGCAATATTGCCCGAGACGGGTACCGTTTCTATATTCAGCCATCCCTTAAAGCCAATTTCATCGATGGCACGGAATACACGCTCAAAATCAATTTCACCCTGCCCCATATAGTGTGGATTATCTTTAATATGGAATTGGCAGATATTATTTCCAAGAAATGGAATTTCGGAATAGATGTCATGGCCAAAATGGGTGGAATTCCCCACATCGTAATATACTTTCACGGCTGGTGAATTCACTCTTTCTAAAATAAACATGTTCTCTTCAGCAGACAGTGTATTTTCTAAACCGAGAATAACACCATTTGCTTCCGCTTCAGGAGCCAGTTCTCTCAATATATCGGCCACATATTCTTGCTCATGCCGTTCTTCAATAGCACCATCAAAGAAAAACGGTAACAGTATTACTTCTGTACCCAGATTTCGGGTGGCCGGTATAGCTTGTTCTACCCACTGCACTGCCAGAGGATCATCGGGATTTTTCAGGAAGTTTTCATGCAGAACCATCAAATGCGTGCCCGCAGGTTTAATACCGTGCGCATCAAACTCTTTAAGATACTCCTGCTGCCGCTCATTGCGGGCCAAATGTAAAACGCCCTCTTCATCAGGTCCGCCAAAAGTAATTTCAACCCCTTCAAACCCGATTCTTGCCGCTTTTTCAACCGCACTGATTTCAGCTGTCCTGCCCAGTCCGCCAAATTGCACGCCGGTACGCCCGTTAATATCAATTACACCAATCTGAACATCTTTAAGGGGCTTTCTGCCGTAACATCCCGGTAATATTGTGAGACCGGCCGCAGCCAATGCACCGGTTTTTAAAAACTCGTTCCTGGTATATGTTTTCATCATATTATCTGAGTCACATTAATTCATAAGTTTTTCAAAAGAGTTGGGCTCACTCATTAAATCGGTTGCTAACGAAATGCATGGGTTCTAAGTAAACAACCTCCCAATAACCTCAGTTAATAAGTAAACTAAAAATAATGAAAAGAAATATTTATTTTTTTAATCCTTTACTTTTGAAATATTTATTTTTTTAAAACATTGAAATTAGCTTTCTTTCTTTGAGCATCGTCCACATTTACTTTATAACAAATGCACAAAAAATAAAGAAAAATATGTCCCGTAAAACTACTCCCAAAAACCAGCCGGATCGTCGTTCATTTATCAAAAGCAGTGCTTTAGCTTTAGGAGCAATGGCTACCGGTACGATTAGCAATACGGTTCTGTCAGAATCCGTATCTGCGAAAAAATTAGATTTAACCCGGCACCGGGAAATTAAGACAGGGAAACCAACTCAATTCATTCATGCCTGTATGACACTGCCCTATCGAAACTATCCGTTTGAAAGAGCACTGAAGGGTTTGAAAAGTGCAGGTTACGATCATGTAGCCTGGGGCACTCAGCATCGTGATGAAGATGGTAATAATTATCCTGTAATGCCTGAAGACGCTCATCCAGACCGGGCTGCTGAACTAGGAAGGCGTTGCCGGGATCTTGGGCTTGAACCCGTTCAAATGTTTTCTACTGTGTACCCCGACCATGATAATGCGGTTGAAATACTCACCAATCGTATTAAACAGGCAGCGGCTGCAGGAATAGAGTATGTACTGATATTTGGGGCAACCGACGGAGGTGATCCGGAGTTATGGACAACGCGATTTAAACAACTTGCACCCATTGCAGCCGATTATAATGTAACATTGGTGATGAAACAGCATGGCGGGGTAACAACGGGTACCGGCCAGGCTCTTAAAAAAATCATCCTGGAAGTAGATCATCCCAATGTATGGATGAGTTATGATGCCGGTAACGTTTTATGGTATTTGGATGTAGATCCTATTAGCGACATCCGGACCTGCGCCGAATTAATCCGGGGATTTTGTTTAAAAGACTGCCGAACATGGCCCCAAAAAACAACTTCAGGGCCCGGTTATGGAGAAATTGATCACTACCAGCTTTTAGCCCCCGTAGCATTTACAGGCCACACAATCACCTTAACGTATGAAAACATCTACCCTTCGTACCTGGGGCAGCCTTCAACGCCGGAAGAGATCGATCAATTGGCCATGCATTCAAAACTTTACATGGAAAATGTTATTGGAGGTTTACAAGCCGTTATTTCTGAATAACAATAATCGCAGAAAACAGTATTCTGCCGGATATCAATATTATTGTTAGAGCATAAAACAGAATAAAAATATCTTACCTGAATAATTTGGAAAAAGAAAAAAGCACTCAGATTGAACGCAAGCTTCGAATCATAGCGATATTTGCCCATCCGGATGATGCAGAAGTTAAAATGGGCGGCACAGCTGCTAAATTTGCCAAAATGGGACATGCTGTAAAGTTTTTATCTCTGACCAACGGAGATGCCGGACATCATGAAGAAGGGGGAGGACCCTTAGCCAAACGAAGAGCAGATGAAGCAAAAAAAGCAGCTGAAATTCTCGGAATAGACGAATATGTGATTTTTGATAATCACGATGCTGAACTTATGCCGAATCTACATATCCGGCATGATATCATAAGGGAAATTCGAAAATGGAATGCTGATATAGTGATCGGGTTACGGCCAAATGACTATCACCCCGATCATCGCTATGCCGGCACATTGGTTATGGACGCCGCTTTTTTGGTTGTTGTACCAAATGTTGTTTCAGATACTCCTGCATTGAAGAAAAATCCGGTTTTTCTCTATATGGAGGATGGTTTCAAAAGACCAAATCCATTTACTCCTGATATTACCGTAGCCGTAGACGATACATTTTCAACAAAAATTGACGGCCTGGATGCGCATGTTTCTCAATTTTATGAATGGCTGCCGAGGGTTATGGGTATCGATGAAGATGTTCCAAAAAATCCCGTCAAAAGAAAAGAGTGGCTGGTTAAATGGCTCGATAACTGGAATAGCCAAATGGACCATCTGTCCGATAATGTCAAAAAATCGGTGGTAAAATGGTATGGCGCTGAAAACGCCCGGCGCATAGACAGGGTTGAATCTTTTGAAATTGCAGAGTATGGATATCAACCTACGGATAAGGAGATTCTCGAACTTTTTCCCATGTTAAACTATCCGCATGTTACATGATGCAATTGTAATATTTTGCTTATCTGCTGAATCTATTACATCGGGCTCTATAAGTATTAATTTCTGAGTTTATCTTAGTAGTAAAGAATGGATCACAAATCACCTTTTCGTATCTGTTCTACGGCGTAATTTGCTGCTCTTGCAGTCAAAGCCATAAATGTTAACGAAGGATTTTGAGTAGAAACGGTGGTCATGCAAGCACCATCGGTCACAAATACATTTTTGCAACTGTGCACCTGGTTCCATTTGTTCAGGATGGATGTTTTGGGATCTTTACCCATCCGCACACCTCCCATCTCGTGGATGTCAAGTCCGGGAGCCTGGTTATTATCACTCACTGTGATGTTTTTCCCTCCCACAGCTTCCAGAATCTCAGCTCCCTTTTCCAGAAAATCGTGCATCATTTTTACATCATTTTCAGCGTAATCAATGGAAATAACTAGCTGCGGGAAACCCCATTTATCGGTCTCTGTTTCACTGAGGCGAACATGATTTTCGAACTTCGGCACCACTTCACCTGACATCCGCCCGCCGATTCTCCAGCTTCCGGGAGTCTGAAGTTCTTCAATCAACTCTTTTCCGATCTTATCTGATCGCACACCACGGTTCCACCCGGGACGGCTTGCATTCATTGAGATATGATATCGACCCTGAAAATCTGCATCACTCTCCTGACCGAAAACATTTCGAAATGGGGGGATGATAGGGCCGGTCGGTCTCCTGCCGTAAAAATAACTATCGTCAAAACCATCAATCGTGGCGCTCATTCGTCCGCGATAGTTATGAAAACCGATGTAGTGACCAAGTACACCGCTGTCATTGCCCAGTCCGTTTGGAAATCGATCTGACGTACTATTCAGCAATATCATATTCGAATTGATGCAGGCTGCGTTCACAAACACAATCCGTGCATAAAATTCAGTCATCTCGAGGGTATTAGCATCCACTACCCGCACACCTGTTGCCTTACCCAGGTCTTCATCATAGATGATGGAGTGCACCACAGAATGGGTACGGATGGTAAGATTCCCTGTTCGCTCTGCCCAGGGTAGTGTAGAGGAATTTGAGCTGAAATAAGCGCCATACGGACAGCCGCGCTGGCATAATGTTCTGGAGAGGCACAGCCCCCTGCCCTGCTGCCGGTGAATTTCTTTAACTTCAGTAAGATGGGCGCATCGTCCCTGGATAAAAAACCTATCTTTAAATGTGCTTTCTACTTTCTCTTTCATGTGTTTTTCAACACAGTTAAACTCATACGGGGGCAGGAACTCACCATCAGGAAAATGCTCCAGGCCATCCTTATTTCCGCTCCAGCCTACAAACCGTTCCACATCTGAATACCAGGGTGCAAGATCATCATAGGTAATAGGCCACTCGATACCGTAACCATCACGGCCCGGGGCTTCAAAATCGTACTTGCTCCATCGCTGGCAGCCACGAGCCCATACCAGGGATTTTCCACCTTCCTGGTAACTGCGGATCCAGTCAAACGGTTTTTCCTGTATATAAGGCTGCTCCTCATCCTTCACAAAGAGATGCTCCGTTGTTTTATCGTACGCGTAACAGCGGGCTATAATCGGATTTCGCTGAAGCATTTCGCGTGACAGACGCCCGGCATTGTCTATCTCCCAGGGGTCGAGAGTTGCTGTGGGATAATCGCCATGTTTGAGCGGGCGTCCTCTTTCAAGAACAAGGGTCTTTACCCCCCTGTCACATAGCTCCTTGGCAGCATATCCGCCGCTCATCCCGGAGCCTATTACAATAGCATCAAATGTTCGCTCTTCTGTGGTTTTACCAATAAAATTCATGAAATCTGTGTTTGCTCAATGTTTAACAATAATCCCGGCGTATGCCTGACCGACTAAAATAATTCAAATACTCGAGTCAAAAAAATAAACTCAGCACTTAACTGTTTTTTCCGTTCTATAATATTCCGGGAAACCATATTTGTGCATTTTCCAGGTAGATCTTATCTACCACTTCTTTGGGAAGATTCAATGCACGAAACTCCATGTCCGGTAATTTTGGGGCGGTCATCACGCCATCATAAGTGAAAAACTTCCAATGCCGCTGATAATTTTCGGTTGTGGCATCGCGAATTTGCTGATCTGTTCTCAGTGTTTGATCTGTAAGTTCAGCTCCAAAGTAGGGTTTTGGGCCATAGTTCGAATCATCCGTGGCATAGATCAGCCGGTCCTGGTACTTGATAAAAAAATCGCGGACTTTTTGCCAGTCGGTTACAGCCTGATATTGAAAATGTGAAATGCGTTCGGCCATATCAACAGCCAGGTTCGGAAACCTGTCGAGCCGTTTTGCGAGTTCATCCACATCATACTCAAGGCTTGCAAGATGCGCCCCAACATAGCGTACATCCGGATGCTTCTCAAGCATATTTTCGACCGCGCTGATGTGATCCTCGTGCGATAAAAATTCGGGATGCAGGTACATATGATATTGTGGATTTTCACTGTAATACTGCCTATCGCCTCCAACTGTCATCTCCTCAAGTGGCAGCCAGCAATTTTTCGGCTCGCCGATATGGCCAATCAGCGTGATGTTGTTATCTGCGATAAACTGAATGATCGGATCAAATTTCGGGTCGTCAATCCGGACAAAATCACCATTGGGTTTTCGCACTTCCATCCCAATGCTTTTTCTTATTTTTATGGCCACCGCTCCGTTTTTGAAAGATTGATCCATATGAGCTATCGCTTCTTCCACCCATCCCTCTTCATTAAATCCGTAAGGATTTAACAGAGTTGTTGTTAAGAACAAATCTTCGGGATAACTCTCCATGAGTTGCAGGGTATGTTTTTCCTGGTCTATAATGGAGATTTGTCTGGTTCTGTTTGGAGAAGAGGAGACAAACGAAAGCAGTTTAAAATTGTCATCAACCGATTGATCGATATAGGTGGTATTATCGCCATGCAGGTGCACATGGGAATTAAATTTTGGCACCGAGGTGTAATCATCCGGCGAGTAATATTCGCTCCCTGGATTATCTGTGTTTGAACAGCCCTGAAGTATTAGCAGACTTATAAATAAACTGAGCATTCTGCCGGCCATCAATGACCTGTTCCGTTTTGATTTTTTCATTATTCCATTTCTGATTTTGTGAACATTCAGGCTAAATCGGTTTAATACCTGTATTGCCGCCATGAACAAGTTCAATATCCATCAAGCGGTCGTTGGTCTGCCAGTTGCCTGCTGTAAAATCAGGCACGTTGATTGGCCTTCCGTTGTTAGCAACCGACCACTCACTTAAGGGAGCAATAACACTCCACAATACGCCGTCATAAACCGACATATCCAGCGGAATTCCGTTACGGAGGCAGTCCACAAGGCGCCAGCTCATCATGGTGTCAATGCCGCCATGGCCTCCAATTTGCCTTGAGATATCACCTACACGTTTACTGATTTCAGGTCTGTACTTCTCCTGAATTTCGGCAAATTCAGTATCACTCACCCAGCCGTCGTGATCATGAGCAAATCGTGGAGGCCTGTTTTGAACAATGCCTTTTGTTCCGCTCAGCAGATCAAAGCGAACACCGGGTCGCGGCGAAGTAACATCGTGCTGGAGCATAATTGTGCGACCTTTTTTCGTTTTGATGATACTCGTGTTCATATTTCCTCGAAAATTCATCCCCACAAATGGTTCGAAAGCCGGGTCGGCAGCGGCTAACTCTTTGGCTGTTTCACCCATCATAAAATCGTTCGAAGAAACCGATACTATAAAGTCCATCTGGTCACCGTTGTTTATATCCATTGCCTGGCATAGTGAACCGAGTCCGTGTGTTGGATAGAGGTTTCCATCGCGGGTTGCATTCTCTTTCAGCCGCCACATGTTGTGGTATCTCTGCGTGAAATTGTGTGATCGCATCAGGTCGTGGATGTAGGCACCTTCGCCATGTATAATTTCTCCGAGGAACCCATCGCGCGCCATTCCGAGTACCATCATGTTAAAATCGCCGTAATTCGGGTTCGACATCATCATGCAGTGCTTACGGGTTCGCTCCGATGTTTCAACCAGTTTCCAGCACTCTTCAACAGTTACGCCAATGGGCACTTCAACAGCCACGTGCTTGCCCTGCTCCATCGCATAAATAGCCTGCGGTGCATGCAGATGCCACGGCGTGCCGACGATAATCAGATCGAGGTCGTCTTGTTCACACATTTTTTTCCAATCATCTTCATGGCCGGAATAGAGTTCAGGATTGAACCCAAAATGACTGATGGATTCTGCAGCGGCCTGTGTTCTCCCGGGGTCCAAATCGTTCAGAGCTCTGATCTCCACACCTTCAATCTGTGCCAATCTTCGCATATTTCCGGAACCCCTGCCACCCAGACCCGTAGCCCCGATACGAACAACATCCAATGCCGGAGCAGCAAAACCATGCATGTTGAATTGTGGTGTGTATTGCCTGTTGGCCTGCTCTTCTATATGGTTTAAATGGCTTTGGGCTTCTGCTTTGTTTGAACAACTGCTTAGTAAACCTGCACCCATCAAACCTAACGAACCTACACCTGCTGCTTTCAGAAAATCTCTGCGATTGCTTTCCATCTATTTATTCCCTTTTTACTGTGGGATTATATCCTGTGTGACTAATCCCTGATTATTTGATAAGAACGGCTAAAACAATCTGCCGATCGGTGATTTTACAAGAAGTTGAGATCAAAAAAAGGGCAATACAAGCAGCTTTTCAATCCTGAGCTTCTGCATGTATTGCCCTGAAGTTTCTACTGTAATTGCAACCTATCTGATGCGGGTATTTCCGCCACCTGTTTCCAGGTTTACGTTCATTCCTCGCTCATTGGTTCTCCATGAACCACCGGTGAAATCCGGCACCTTAACCGGCATGGATCCATTGGCCACAGACCACTCACTTAACGGAGTTATAGATGTAGTAGCTACTGAATCGTAAACGTCAACCTCTACGGGAAGACCATTTCTGAGACAGTCAATCAAACGCCAGTCCATGGCATTTACTCGCGCATAGGAGTGTTCCGGCCTGCCGGTTTGCTCAGCCTGTCGAATCATCTCATTAAAAACTTTGGTAATTCTTGGTGTGTACTCTTCTACCAGCGCATCATAATCTGCTTGCGGAATCCATCCATCCCGGTAACTGAAACCTATTCTACCCGGACGTGCCAGATATGAACCTTTGGTTCCATTAATCATATGGAATCGAATACCCGGACGGGGTGTGGTTACATCATGCTGAATAACGATTGTTTTTCCATTGGCTGTTCGTACAAGAGTAGTGTTCATATTTCCGCTGTAATTGCGGCCAACATACGGCTCCCAGAAACTGTCTTCAGCGGCAAGCTCTTCAGCTTTTTTACCCATCATGAAATCGTTTGTCTGCATAGAAACCAGGTGATCAAACTGATCGCCGTAATTAATATCCATCATCTGTGCCATTGGAGTTAAAGCGTGCTGAGGATAGAGATTTCCGTCACGATCGATATTTTCGTTCAGCCTCCACATCTCATAATACATAGTTTTAGAGAAGTTGTGTGAGTTCATCAAATCATGAATGTAACCACCCTCTGCATGCAAAACTTCACCAAAAAGTCCCTGGCGAATCATATTAAGCACGAATGAAGCATCTCCATAATGGCACGAGCTTGACATCTGAACAAGGTGTTTTTGTGTTCGTTCTGATGTTTCCACAAGCTGCCAGCACTCTTCCAATGTATTGGCAGCAGGTAATTCCACATACACATGCTTGCCATGCTCCATAGCGTAAATAGCCTGCGGTGCGTGCAGTTCCCATGGGGTGGCAATGCAGATCAGGTCTATGTCATCGCGTTCGCACATTCGTTTCCAGTCTTCGGGGCCATCTGAGTAGCCCACAGGGTCATGCGATGCTGAAATTGCTTGTTTCGAGCGCTCTACCATTTCAGGGCGAACATCGTTCAGGGCTACAACCTCTACATTTGCGATACTTGCAAAACGGCGCGCAGTACCTGAACCACGATTACCCAAACCGGTAACGCCAACGCGAACCACATCCATTGCAGGTGCGGCATAGCCGTGCATATTAAAATGCTGCGTTCGGGTGCGTTCAGCCTGTTCTCTGATTTCACTTAATTTGCTTTCTATTTCGCGACTGGAAGTACAGCCTGCTAAAATACCTAATGTGCCTATTCCCGATATTTTTAGAAAATCTCTGCGATTGCTTTTCATGGTTATGAAGATTTAGTTGAGCTTTAGTTGATTGTTGAGTCCTGAGATCAGCATATGGTGTTTATCCTTTAAACTGATTGAATATTTTAACGGCATTCTTGTTGTAGATTTTTTCAAGAACTTCATCAGGCAGGTGAACACCGTAAATATGCCATCTTCCCTGGCGATGGTGACTTGCATCGGCATTTATATATTCATCATCCGTTTCCAGAAAACGATAATAGATTCTGAAAGCTTCCACGTTGGGACGCGTATCGGTGCCGAACAGGATCCTGTCCTGGTATTTAATCATGAACTTTCTGCATGTGTATGGCTGGCGGCCCAGTTCACTGATCCTTGCATTAATATCCACATACATATTGGGATATTTTTCCAGCCACATAGATACTCGCCCAAGTTCTTCGGGCAGATTGGCCATGTGTGTGGCTATAAATGTAGTATCTGGATGGCGTTCAAAGACACGATTACGCTGATCCAGTATGTCTTCTTTGTCCGGGAATTCATCACCAAAGAATGCCCAGTGCGGACGCTCACCCAGTTCGTCATACCGTTCGTTATAGCGATCAACCGGTGTAAAGAAAGCCTTAGGATCAGAAACATGCATTAAGCAGGGAATACCCAGTTCACCGCATTTAGCCCAGAAGGGATCTAATCGCGGATCATCAACCGGTACAATATTACCGTTTCTGTCTTTAGCGGTAAGTCCAAGCGATTTGAAAATCTTCACACCACGGGCGCCTAATTCAACAGCATGTTCCAGTTTGTCGGCTTCACGCTGCCCGTAGTTGGGCTCATCAATTTTGGTTAAATCGGGAGTAAAGAAAACAACAAAGCGGTTTCTGCTAACCCGCTGACAAGCCCTGATATGCTCAATGTAAAAATTATCTGCCGAACGGCCATCCAGACTTACAACCTTCCACACTCCGGCTTCATCCATTGCTTTCAGATAGTCGGGCAGGCTGTCCAGATCGCGCAGGTGATTGTGGATATCAATGGCGGGATATTTTGGTTTGAGAACTTCGGTCTCCTTTACCACCATTTGTGATATCGGTTCCCAATCAATGAGACGAAGGTTGCCATTTTCAACATCAAAATTTGTGGATTGATTTTCTTCTTTAGCCGGGGCTGAACCCATAAATCCCAAACCAGCCAAACCAAGGCCGGCCAATCCGCTTTTTTTCAGAAAAGTACGTCGGTTGTTTTCCATGTTATTTTTTAAAAATGTTCCGGTTTAATAGATATGTCTCCCGGGTTGAGCTGATCTTCCCGGGAGACATTGAGTGCTAATTAAGAGCTGTACTATAGAATACCTGTTGTACCACCGCCATTCTCGAGGTTAATATCCATACCCCGGCTGTTTGTTTTCCAAGCGCCGGAGGTAAAATCGGGTACACGAACTGAATTGAATCTGTTTGCCACGGACCATTCACTCAGCGGTGTAATTGCACTTGAAAGTGCGGCATCATAAACATCAATTTCAACAGGCAGGCCATTCCGAAGGCTGTCGATTAATCGCCAGTCAGTTTCATTCACATTAAAATAGGAATGTCTGCCACGCTCTGTATTGCTTGCCTGTTCAACAGCTTCACGAAATACTTTGGTAATTTGCGGAGTGTACTGATCTACCAGTTCCTGAAACTCTTCATCCGTAAAATATCTGCTGTGATCGGTTGCAAAGCGGCCGTTTGCATAAAATCCTTTGGTACCGCTGAGAAGTGGTTGCTGCGGACGAGGGCGCGGCGATGTCACGTCATGCTGAATCACAATGGTTTTGCCTTTTGCGGTCTTCATGGTGGTTACGTTCATGTTGCCGCGATAATCTTTACCTACATACTGCTCCCAGTAGGAATCTTCAGCCGCCAGCTTTTTGGCAGTTTCACCCATCATAAAATCGTTGCTCGAAACTGACACGAGATGCTCAACTGTGTCGCCGTAGTTAAGGTCCATCATTTGTGAAATGGGAATAAATCCGTGCTGCGGGTACAAACTTCCGTGCCGGCCAATATTTTCATTCAGGCGCCACATGTTGTGGTACATATGCTTTGTAAAATTGTAATCATTAAGGAGATCGTGTACATAAGCACCCTCAGCATGAATCAATTCACCGAAAACACCATGACGAATCATATTGAGCAGTACAGCCTGCCTGCCGCCGTGGCAAGAACTGGACATTTGAACACAGTGCATTTTAGTACGCTCTGATGTTTCCACAAGTTCCCAGCATTCATCTATCGTGTTTGCGGCAGGAAGTTCGGTATAGGCGTGTTTGCCGTTTTCCATGGCATACACACACTGTACAGTATGAAGGTGCCACGGGGTTACAACAGCAACAAGATCAATATCATCTCGCTCACATACTTTTTTCCACTCATCTTCTCCACCGGAATAGCCATCCGGGCGGTGATGTGTTGTTTCCAGAATTCCTTTTGCCCGCTCAACGCGATCCGGCTCTAAATCACAGATGGCTTTAATTTCTACACCCTCAATGCTTGCCAGCCTTCTCGTGGTTCCCGTTCCCCGATTCCCAAGACCGATGATAGCCACACCAACAGTATCTATTGCAGGAGCTTTATAACCATGCATGTTAAAACTATTTCTGTTATTCAGCTTAAATGGCGCATTATCTTTTGCTGAACCGGAAAGACCGGCCCCCATTAAACCAAGACCGGCCAGGCCGCTTTTTTTCAGGAATTCACGACGGTTATTTTTCATATGAAGTAGGGTAAGATTAATAATGTGTTTAAATAACTGATGTTGTCAGCCCTCAGAAAGAGCTGATAATATGAGTTACAAAAAAAATAGGAAAAAGGCACCCTCTGAAGAGGGCACCTTTTTTGGGGTAATATGAAACTTAATTCGGATTCTGAACTAAGTTCGGGTTGATATCGAGTTCACTTTCAGGAATATACCATACAATTCGCGGATGATCCGGGCCAATGGTTTGAGTACCGAGCGGCGGGAGATCATTAGCAATTGCAGGAAGATTATCTCTGAATTCCACGCCGGGGTTGCCCGGTGCGAGGTGCGTTCCGCGATAGTTTCTGAACATGGTTTTCTTGTTTCTGAACAGATCGTGTGCTCTGTGCCCCTCGAAGAACAGCTCCAGCCTTCTCTCTTCGATTACCACGTCAAGTACAGTACTGTGTGTACCAAGGTTACCTAGTGAGTAGAGGCCTTCGGCAGGTATACCTGCCCGGGTTCTCAGCTGGTTCACAATATCCAGGGCTTCCTGCTCTCTTCCAAGTTTGGCAAGAGCTTCCGCTTTGTTGAGATAAATCTCAGTGTAACGAATAAGCTCAGGATGTGAAAGAGTAAGTGCTGTTGGAGGACCTACGAATTTGGTGACATAGTATCTCGGGAAACCGTTACGCTCTCGCAGTACCGGTCTGCCGTCTGGGTGGTACTGAATGTTTCCATCATCATCCAGGATATATTGTGGCTCGATGAAATCACGACGCACATCCGTAGGCCATTTATCTAACAGCTCACGTAATGCACCGGAGGCATAATTCTCTCCCCATCCCGAACCGGATTTTTCATAGAACATCGAACCTATTCCATGACTACGTCCATGGTCATCAGCCGGAGTGTGATGGATCGCAAAGATCGACTCACTTCGCGTTTCGTTGTTCATGGTGAAGTATTGAGGATAGTCATTCGTGCCAATCAGCTGGTAACGCCCGGAGTTAATCACTCTGTCAGCATACTCAAGAGCTGCCTGATTGTTTTCCATGTAGAGATATACTCTGGAAAGCAGTGCCATGGCCGCTTCAGATGAAGCAAATGAACTTGATTTTCGCTGGTTCATCAGCTGATATGACTGAGTTAGGTCCTGAACAATAAAATTGTAAGTATCACCTACAGATTCTCGTGCAGGACGCGCATTTACATCGGGTTCCCGCATATACGGGATTCCAAGGTTGTTTGTACCATGTGAGTATGGCCTGGCAAATCCTTTTGCAATGTAAAGATGCATCATTCCACGCAGGAAATAGTTTTCACCTAACAGCTGATCTATCTGAGGTGACGTCCCCGGGGTAACCGCATCAATTACCGTATTGGTATTGTATATCATCTGATATCCTTGTCTCCAAAGGTTCAGAGTATTTGGCATATCCGGATTGTGAAGATAGTTGTAGGTAAGCATCATCCGATTGGACGTGGTACCACTAATCATCAGGTCGTCACTTCGGTAATCACCGGACTGGAACATCATCATTACGAGGTTGTTCGTTCCTGCGGTAAGATTTTTCAGATGTGCGTAATTCCCCCGCGTAACATTCTCTATTCCTTCCACATTTGCAAGTGCCTGATCCGGCGGTATGCCGTCATAAGGGGCTCTTGTAATGTCGCATGCTGCTAAAAGCATGATGAGAAAGAATACCACAGCAGCTTTTAAATATATATGTTTCATAATTATCCGTTTTTATCTTTCAATATTCTGTTTAAAAGCCTAATTCAATACCAAAAAGGTATGTCTTGGCAATCGGGTATCCGCCACCACCTACACCTGATGCGGGATCTTTACCCGGATAGCTGGTGAAAGTGAGCAGGTTGTCTCCACTTGCATATACACGCAGGCTTCTCATACCGAGTGTCTGCATGATGCCGCTGTCTTGTGGCAGGTCATACGCAATTCTTGCATTTCTTAAGCGCAGGTACGAACTGTCGTACAGATAGAGAGAAGATTCTAACTGAGCACTGTTGTTACCATTTACAATTTGCGCAGGAAATGTTGCATTGTCACCCGGCTGTCTCCAGTAGCTTTCGCCCGGCTGCAGTTTACGCTTGTTCGTGGTCATGTAAGCACCATGATCAAGACCTGATCCGCCCAAATAGCGCTGACTGCCCTGCTCGAATGTAAAAAATGCATTGAACGAGAAGTTGCCATACTGGAATGAGTTGTTAATACCACCCTGAAATTTAGGTGTGGTTGATCCAACAATTTGCGGATTGGCTGTACCGTAATCTTCGGTGATGTCTCTGGCAATAATATCACCATCATCGTTACGTGTAACTACTTCCCACTGAGGAGCACCCGTTTGCGGATTCACACCGTGCCATTTTCTCATATATACGGAGTTGATATCGTAGCCTTCTTCAATTCTGTATATACCACCGTAGTTAATGGCATCTCCATTACTCAAAGCAATCACTTCGTTTCTGTTGCTGCTAAGGGTAAGTGTTGTGTTCCAGTTAAAACTGGTTGACTGAACGTTACGAGTGGTAATCTGGAATTCAATACCATGGTTACGCACACTTCCTACGTTTTGAAGCTGGCTGCTGATACCACTTGTACCCGGAAGCGTTACATTCTGAAGAAGATCTTCATTGTCTCTTCGATACACATCAACAGAGAAGTTTACGCGGTCCATTACATCAACATCAATACCAACATTGATCGTTTTTGCAACTTCCCATGTAAGATCCGGATTAGGCGTACGTGCAGGCCAGCTGGCAGGAACACCGAAGTAAGAACGTGTAAATGCGTAAAGACCGTAGGCACCGTAGTTGCTGATCTCCGCATTACCTGTGGTACCGTAACTTGCCCGAAGTGCTAACTGATCCAGAAAGTCAACATCCTGCATGAATGTTTCATTACTGATAATCCATGAACCGGACAGCGACCAGAAGTTACCCCAGCGGTTGTTGGCGCCAAATCGGGAAGAACCATCGCGACGGAAAGAGAGGGTTGCAATGTAGGTTTCGGCCCACTCATACTCAGCCTGAGCAAGGAAAGAGGAAAATGCGCTTTCATTGATGTTACCTGCAGTTGAAAAGGCAGTAGCTGCAGAACTTAAGATCTGCATTCCGGGAGCTAAACCAATACCGGTTACCCATGCATTTTCACTTCTGTTATCCTGAAATTCAAAACCTGCAAGACCACTCAGTGATTGACGTGCCCAGCCTTTATTAAAATTGAACAGGTTAGAAGTAATCACAGAGTGTGACTGATCATTTCTGTTTTCAATTGTACCGTTTCTTGTTGCACCGGCTGCAGAACGTGAATCCTGGAAAATCTCGCGAACACCATTTCTCAAAGAGAAACGATTGTTGGTTCTGAAAGAAACCCAGTCGGCAATATTATAGCGAAGATTTAAATCTCCGGAGAAGTAGGTCACATCGTTCGCGTCTGAATTCCACTGCATACCATGAAGAGGGTTTTCCGAATCACGAGAGTACCAGTCAGCTTCTCTACCGGTTCGCACAGTACCATCGGCATTGTAAGGGGTATCCCACGGTACATTACTTACTGCAAACCGCAGCATATTGTAAGGGTTACCGGATACCACATCAAACCGACTTGAGTAGGTACCTGATACCTGTGCTGCAATTTCGATACGATCCGTTAGATTATGCTGAACATTCACACGCCCTGAAAGACGATCGAAGTTGGTACCAATACCGGTTCCGGTTTCATTATAATAACCACCGGAAAGATAGAAACGAGTCCGGTCGTCACCACCTGAAACTGAGGCTTCAAAATTCTGTGTTCCGCCGCCGTCAAAACCAACATCAAACCAGTTGGTATCGTGTGCCAATACCTCTTGTCTGTTGTAGAATGGCCCTGATGGAGCATTTACCAAATTCTGGTGCCAGTCATACAATTCCTGAGCATTCATAAACTCCTCATTACCCTGAAGTACCTGACTAAAACCAACGGACGAACGAACATTCACCTGGGTTGCACCTGAACGACCTCTTTTAGTGGTAATAACCACAACGCCATTTGATGCACGGGAACCGTATAGCGCTGTAGCAGCAGCATCTTTCAACACAGTTATAGAAGCAATATCTGAAGGACTGACCGCATCGCGTGAACCTGTACCGGCAATAACACCATCAATTACATAGAGAGGAGACGATGAAGCAGAAATAGAACCCCTTCCACGAATTTCAATCGAAGAGTTTGCACCCGGCTGTCCGGATGATCGGTTCACAACCACACCTGCCATCTGGCCCTGAAGCATATCAATCGGGTCGTGTGTAGCCACCACGTTTAAATTTTCACCTGAAATCTGTGATACCGAGCTGGTTACCTGACGTTTTGAAATTGTAGCATAACCAAGTACAAGAACTTCATCAAGAGTAGCAGTACTCTCATTAAGCTGAACATTGATTACCGAATTTCCGCCAACTGCAACATCTCTGGACTGAAACCCTATGTAAGAGAATCTCAGTGTAGCGTCGGAAGCTACAGCTAGTGAGTATTCACCGTCAAGGTTTGTCACTGTACCACTTGCTGTACCAACGATCGTAACATTCACGCCCGGCAATGTTTCGCCCGTTGCAGCAGAGGTAACAGTACCTGTTACTGTTATTTGTTGTGCATTAATAGTAGTAACTGCCACTAATAGTATTAATACACTAAATCCCAACTTTAATAGTGAGGAATGTATTTGTTTTCCCATATTTCACACCTTTTAAGAGTTTTAATAAGTTTAAGCAAAAGAAAACCGCTTTCCTTTCGGCATAGTGGAATTAAACCACAAAAAATGAAAAATGCAAAAATTAAAGTTATTTTTTGTTTCGTTTTTATTCTTTTGGTTATTTATTCTTGAACTAATGAGGCATAAAGCAGTTACAGCTCTTTAAAATTTCATTGCAAGTTGTAAAAACTCCAATCAAATGCTTTTTTTTAAAACTTCATACTCTTTCTAATTAGATATATTTACTTACAGAAACAGAATAGTCATGAAAAATAACTCTAGAATTTAATTTTTCGTCATAAATTCTTTACCGATACAGCTCAAGTATCCAAAATCATTTAATCAGAGCTACTAAAGAGGTGTTGTTTTAATCGTTAAAATTTCCGTCAGGAAACGAAAGATATATGCTTTAATGCTTTATATAGATTTTTATACATTTCGAACTTTTTGGCATAAAGCTCAGCGTAGCGTTTGTCCGGTTCAATAAACGAAGCCGCGTTTACCCATCTCTCGGCAATATTAGAAACATTTTCACCTGTTACGGCTGAGCATGCAAGCATCGCCACGCCATAACATCCGGTTTCTGTGATGTTAAGTGTGGTAATTTTTTTATTGAGAACATTGGCTTTGAGTTGAGTCCATACATTCGACTTTGCTCCACCTCCAACCGCGCGTAACTCATGAATGTTGTAGCCCGACGCCTCCATGATCTCAAGATTCAACCGCATTTCAAATGCAACCCCTTCCAGTAGTGCCCTCAGGACTTCTCCCCGTCCCGTCGTGAGCCTCAAGCCATACACCGCACCCATGGTTTGTGTGTCGAAATAGGGTGTGCCTGAAGACGTAAAATAGGGCAGCACCAAAACCGGCGTAGGACCTTTACTCAATTGATTCAGTACAATTTCATACGGGTCTCTGCCGGAACGTTTAGCATCTTCTGTTTCTTTGTGACCGAATTCTTCCACAAACCATTTTAGAATATTGCCGCCGGTTAGATTGTAGGCAATACTGGAGTAGGTGTCTTTAATAGTATAGTTGTACGTACAGAGATTATTCTTTCTGAGATTTTCTGTGAATACAGGTTTTTTAAACGCTGCTGTAATACACTCCACCGTGCCGGTTGCAAGCATCGCAACACCTTGATCGGTAACCCCCGCCCCGAGTGCGCTGCAGGTTTGATCGTGTCCGCCGGTTATAATTTGTGTATCAGCCGGCAGACCCAGCTCATAAGCCAGGGATTTGTTCACCATGCCTGCTAAAGAGCCCGATGGCAGCGGGGTTGCCAGTTTCGATATTGACAAACCCACTTCGTTCAAAATTTCATCACACCACTCGTGTTTGCGCACATCAAAAAGCATGGTACGCCCGGCAAGAGACCAGCTTATAGCGGGTTCAGCACCCAGCCTGAGTACAAGAAGATCTTCAAAACAGAGAAAATACCGGGCCTTCTCCCAAACATCGGGTCTGTTCTCTTTCAGCCACAGTAGTTTAAATACCGTAAATATGGGATATGCAGTGTGTCCGGTAATATTGTAAAGTTTCTCTTCTCCGATTATCTCAAGAAGCCCGTTAATGTAAGGTTCAGATCGGCTGTCGGATGAAACCATTGCATTGCACAATGTCTCATTATCCGGACCGATTGCCGTGAACGCCTCACCCTGGCTGGAAATACTGAGTGCTTTAACCGAACCGGGCGGCGCCTGTGCAGTGCACTCTTTAATCACTTCAAAACATTTTTTTATCACCTCATCGGAATCGAGCTCAGCCCCGCCGCCATCCGAGAATATCACGTCGTAACTGCGTTTAGCCAGTGCTATTTGATTTCCGTCTCCATCAAAAATTCCCGCTTTGCAGCCGCTTGTTCCAATGTCGATTCCCAAATAGTTCATAGCCGGTTACTCCATATTATGAGGCACTACCTGTACCAGATTGATAGATATTGCTTTATAATCTCCTTCATTCTCTGGAAGGTCAGATCCTGCCGGTACGTTGTGGTATAGAAATCGAGTGACGGTGCACTCTCGCTATCCGCAATAATTCCGAGAAGACCCTTACCCACCATCTCCTTCGTTTTCGCCGGGCCTATCAGTTTGGATGCATTCTTCACCATGTTCAAAAAGAGGGCGTAGGTGCTGTCGCGCTCGAGGGCGGTCCAGAGGTTCACCTTGCAAACCCCGTCATCAAACAGGCTTGTCAATTCGTTTTGCGAAACAGATGAGGTTCCATGCAGGCATAAATACGGACCTGTTTTGGCTGAAATCTCCCGAGCCAGATCACCGTGATATTTAAGGGTCGATGCCGTGGCCCGATGTTCGGTTCCCAGATTGGGCACAATAATATCTACGCCGGTACCCGAAAAAAAAGTTTCAGCCATTTCGGGGGTTGTCAGGTCATCTGCATTGCCCGATGTTTCTGCTTTGGAAATTTCATCGCACGCCCCTTCTATCAAAACCAAATCTTTGTTCTTTTCCACAAAGTGCGCTGTTTTTTTGATATTCTCTTCAAACGGAAGTGTGGATGCATCATACATAATGGATGAGAATTGCCGCATATCCCAATTGAGCAGTTCCAGATCTTCATCCCAGATGATGTGATCGAGGTGAATCATCACCTTCAGATTACTGAACGGGGATTCAGGTGAAGTGAGCACATCAAGATCTTTCAAAAAGAGACGAAGACCGATCTCCCAGTTTCTGGTATGGGAGTAGTAAACCGATTGCGGCCGATCTTTATACGTATTGGTGATTCCCACAATAATGGGCAGGTTATTAATCCCCATCTTTTTGCCATAATCGGATACGGCACTCAGTATGGCTTCAGTAGTAGTTAGGTTTTCTGTATTGAATGTTGGAAGAACCCACTTTTTTTCGCGGGCAAAAGCGTACATCTCCAACACTTCGTTTCTGTCTAAAATCAATGGCATAAACGCCTCAATCCTTCTGTTTAATTTCTAAATTCCATCTTATTTCCCATGAAAACGGCTTACCCGGTTCGGCCACAGGCGCGAGGCCATCATCGTACGCCTCTGAAAGTGTACTTGATCTGCCCGAAATGGGTTCAAATGCACACTCATTGCGCCGGCATCCCTCTTCATTGGGATAGCCCGAGTTATTC
>SLJB01000117.1 GCA_007135335.1 Balneolaceae bacterium | reverse complement strand
GAATGGAACTACATCCTTTTTTGGCAGAAGGTTCAGATACGGTGATTCACACCACCGGGATCAGCAATGGAACTGTGACGATACCTGCGCACTCTGCCGTGGTTGTTGTGAAACCGCAGGACGGAGAGCAGGGCAGTTTTCCATGTAACCTGTATTTCAGGGATTGATATATTGGATGAGTTTTTGCGGTTATTTTTTACCACGAGGGCACAACCTCACAAAGATACCCAAAAGACTAAAATTCAATTGATTATCCAATTTCTAACAGCCTCTTACAGTTCATGGAGGTTTAGGCAAATAATTCATGTTATTTCCCTGAAAGCGCTATTATTTACAACTTTCTTCTTTTATATAAGATATTTTTACACAATGAGAGTGAAAAACTTCGCATTTTAATAATTTTAAATCGTTTACAGCAAGTAAAGAAAAATTTTCAGAATCATTTGATTTGCGACAATGCGTAGATGGTATTAAAGTTGCGAATCGATTGAGCACCAAGAATCAAAACATTAAAAATAACCGTGAGATGAAAGCCGGTAAAATAATTATCATATCGTTACTTATTCTTGCACCGCTCGCCTGGTGGGGCTTTAACCTGATGAGCAGTTCCGACCGGGGGCTGCCACCTCTTCATACGGAAATAGTGGACAGGGGAGATGTATCGCAGCGTGTGGTTGCTCATGGATCTCTTCAACCGGTTCAAAAAGTAACTGTGGGAAGCCAGGTTTCCGGAATCATCAATGAACTTTTTGTGGATTTTAACAGCATGGTGAGGCGCGGGCAAGTAATTGCGCAGATTGATCCATCTACTTTTGAAGCGGAAGTAAGCTCTGCAAGGGCCGAAATGGAATCGGCCGAAGCCGGACTGGAGCTGGCCCGCATGCAGTGGAAGCGAGTACAGGAATTGAGGGAGCGGCAGTTTCTTTCACCACAGGAGGCAGACCAGGCCAGTGCCAATCTCCGGCAGGCTGAGGCTCAGGTGCGTGTACGGAGGCACGCTCTTGAACGGGCGCAAAGGGAACTATCCCGAACCACGATTACCTCACCAACCGATGGGATGGTGATCTCACGCGATGTGGATGTCGGCCAAACCGTGGCTGCAAGCCTGAGTGCTCCCATACTATTTGAGATTGCAGCCGACCTGAGTCAGATGCAGATACATGCCAGCGTTTCTGAAGCAGATATCGGAGTGGTTATCGAAGGCCAGAGGGTTATTTTCCAGGTGGATGCCTATCGCGGACGAGAATTTCCCGGTGAGGTGATCCAGGTGAGAAATGCACCACTTCTCGAGGATAACGTGGTGCATTATGAAACGATTATAGCTGTAAACAATGACGAACGCCTTTTAAAACCGGGGATGACGGCAGAAGTCTCCATCATTACAGAAGAACGGCATGATGTAACACGCGTTCGAAATACAGCGCTCAGGGCCCGGCTGCCCGACAGTATTCGTCCGCCAGATGCACCTGAGCAAGAAGGGTTAAATGGGCAGGCTTACCTCTATCAGGATGGTGAAATTTTTGCAAAACGTGTGCGAACCGGCCTGAGTGATGGTGTGCACACAGAAATTATCGAAGGGCTGGACGAAGGAGACGAGCTTGTGGTGGGATTAACACTGCGCGGGCAGAATGAAAGTGAACAACGAAGCTTGTTTTCAGGCAGCCAGGCGCAATACTGATCAATCATGGGCATCGTAAAACTTCATAAAATCACAAGAACGTACCGGACCGGAACCGTTGCAGTGGATGCACTCAGGGGAATTGACCTGGAGATAAGGGAAGGTGTTTTTGCTTCCATAATGGGAGCGAGCGGATCCGGCAAATCAACATTAATGAATATTCTGGGATGTCTTGATCAGCCAACGAGCGGTACATTTCACCTTGATGGAGAAGATGTATCCACATTTACTAAAAACAGGCTGGCCAATGTAAGAAACCGGACCATCGGGTTTGTATTTCAAAGCTTCCACCTGCTGCCGCGTACATCCGCCCTCGAAAATGTAGAATTGCCACTGCTATACAGTGACGATCACCTGAGCTGGAAAGATATTCACAACCGCGCGATGAATGCACTGGAAATTGTTGGACTGGCCGACCGTGCCAAACACAATCCCAATGAGCTATCCGGCGGACAGCAGCAGCGGGTGGCCATTGCCAGGGCATTGGTTACAGAACCTAAAATTTTACTTGCAGACGAGCCAACCGGAAACCTTGACAGCCGGACAAGTCTTGAAATTATCGATATTTTTCAGACACTGAACAGGGAAGGGCTTACTATCCTTATGGTGACCCATGAATCGGATATTGCCCGTTTCAGTGAAAGGATCATTACATTACGTGACGGGCTTATTATATCGGATAAGCGGGTAGAACCGGTACAGGCACAAACTGCACTGGAGAACTGGAAAGAACAGGATGCAGTTGAAATTGAAAATGAGGTAACCTTATGAAAGTCTCGGCAGTACCCTATGTGGCATTTAAAGCCATGCGAAGAAACCGGATGCGTACTGTGCTCACGGCTCTCGGAATTGTTATTGGTGTTGCTGCAGTGATCACCATGGTCGGCCTCGGGCAGGGGGCGAGCTCCGAGGTGCAGGAACAGGTAAACCGGCTTGGACAAAATGTGGTGCTTGTTTTTCCCGGTTCCCGACAGCTCGGAGGGGTAAGCATTGGCGGCGGCAGTGCCAATACCTTAACAATTGAAGATGCCCATGCGATTCGAGACGAAATTCCTGAAGTAGTTGCTGCAAGCCCTGAAGTACGGTCACAGCGTGTTGTTGTATATGGAAATCGTAACTGGTTTACCCGAATATACGGTCAATCGCATGACTATCTGCAAATTCGCCAATGGCCAATCGAGAGTGGCAGAATGTACAATGAAGAAGATGTGGATCGAGCTGCATTGGTAGCCGTTGTTGGTCAAACTATCGTGGATGAACTTTTTGAAGGGTCTGATCCCATTGGTGAAACGGTAAGGGTTCGAGGGCTGCCACTTGAAATTATTGGTGTGCTGGCACCAAAGGGAATGTCTCTCATGGGTTCGGTTCAGGATGACATTTTCATCGTACCCTATACAACAGCTTTTCAAAGGATTTCCGGACGTTCTCATGCGATGGTGATCAATGTTCAGGTTTACGACCAGGAATCGATGACTATAGCCCAGGAGAAGATTACCGATTTATTGAGGGAGCGGCATCGCCTTGCTCCTTATCAGGATGATGATTTTACCGTCCAGACACAGGAAGATGTGGCCGAAGCCGCAACAGAAACCTCACGGATTATGACTGTTCTGCTTGCATCCATTGCGGGGGTTTCCCTTTTTGTGGGTGGTATCGGCATCATGAACGTTATGCTTGTAAGCGTAACTGAACGGACCCGTGAAGTGGGGCTGAGGCTCGCTGTTGGTGCAAAATCGCCCGATGTGCTGCTCCAGTTTTTGATAGAGGCGGTGGTTCTCTGTCTGCTTGGCGGCATCGGGGGAATAATACTTGGGGTGATTACAACAGAGCTAATAGCAACATACGCAGGCTGGCCGGCACTCTTCTCTACCGAAGCAATGATTGTTGCCGTAGGTGTTTCTGCCGCAGTGGGTGTTTTCTTTGGCTTTTACCCCGCCTGGAAAGCCTCGAGATTAGATCCGATTGTGGCACTCAGAACGGAGTAGGATAAACAGAAGAACAGACGAACCGATTAACTGACGAACAGAGTAAGTGAGGGGATTTTTTTTTAAAATCGCTGCATATTAACATTATACAGTACTTCGTCTGTTATTCTCTGTGTTTATCTGTGCCATCTGTGGCAATTAACAAAAAGATTTTTAAACAAAAACGTTGTGATCAAAGAATATCACCTGCGTGTGGTTCCCGAAATTGCCGGGGAGCCGGAGCGGCTTCAGCAATTTGTGGCATCTTCGCAGAAGATTCCCCTGGATGAAATCCGCCATATCGAGATTCTTCGGCGGTCGGTTGATGCGCGGCAGAAGAGGGTTGTTTTTAACCTTCAGGTAAAGGTGTATGTTGGTGAACCGTATGATGAGGAGCCGGTGTTGCTGCCGGATTATCCGATTGTAAAAAATGAAGAAGAGATAGTGATTGTGGGGATGGGTCCGGCCGGGTTATTTGCTGCACTCCGGCTGATAGAGCTGGGCAAAAAACCGGTGATCCTGGAGCGTGGAAAAGATGTCCGT
>SLJB01000192.1 GCA_007135335.1 Balneolaceae bacterium | reverse complement strand
TATTTGTTCTGCCCATCTTTGCCACTTTTTATATTGTTATTGTATTAATAAACTGGGCAAACGAAACACTGAACTCTCTGCTCTATTCATGGCTGCCCTTTGAAATACCGGGACTCGGTATTATAACTGCTTTTATTTTAATCATGATGCTCGGTATGGCTGTTTCCTGGGCTTTTTCGAAACCATTGTTTAACTATTTTGAAGCACTTATTGCCAAAACCCCTCTAATAAAGATTATTTATACTGCCTTTAAAGACTTCACGGCGGCTTTTTTTGGGAATAAGAAAAAATTCAATCAGCCCGTTGTCATCCGTCTTACGGAGGGTGTAGACAGAATTGGTTTTATTACTGAAAGTAATCTTACAAATCTGGGGATTTCGAATCGGGTTGCCGTCTATTGCCCGCACTCTTATAACTTTTCGGGAAACCTGTTTCTTATTTCTCCCGATCGCATAACCCCGCTTGATATTCAGTCGGCAGAAGCTATGAAATTTGTTGTGAGTGCCGGTGTAACCCAACTTGAAAACTGATTTCTAAATTTGTTCATTGCATGAATTCATCAGATAAAGCTGCATACAGATCCATTTTCCCGCACACACAAAACGGGCATATTTACCTGAATCATGCGGCTATTTCTCCACTTTCATCAAATGTTTCAGGTGCAATAGGTCACTTTATGGAAGACCGCAGTTCCGGAAATATTGAGAATTTTGAAAACTGGATGAACACCGTTGAAGAGACCCGTAACCTGATCGCTACCCTGATTCATACTTCTTATCCCGAACGAATTACATTCATGGGGAACACATCTGATGCCATTTCCGCAATTGCTGAAGGGCTGAACTGGGAACCCGGAGATGAAATAATCCTGAACACCATGGAATTTCCTTCCAATGTACAGCCATTCAGGATTCTCGAACGATTCGGAGTAAAACTGATTTTCCTCAAGCCCGATGAGTTTGGCAGAATTCATCCGGAACAAATTGAAAAATCCATCACGAAGAAGACACGTTTGGTATCCATCAGCGCGGTTCAGTATTTAAACGGCTTTAAGGCTGACCTCAAAGCCATCGGTGATCTTTGTAAAAGAGACAATCTCTTTTTTGTGGTTGATGGAATTCAGGCTTTGGGAGCAATGGATATTCATGTTGATACGTGTGGAATAGATGCACTAGCCACCGGCGGCCACAAATGGCTGATGGCACCCATGGGAACCGGATTCTTATACATATCAGAGAAACTTGAAAAACAGTTATCCCCTGCCAAAACGGGCTGGCTATCTGTTGAAGTTCCCTGGGATCTTACAAATTTTAATCAGCCGTGGCTGCCTGTATCGAAGCATTTGGAAACCGGCACTCTGAACATATCGGGAATTTATGGACTGCATGCATCTCTGAAAAATCTGCTTGAGATCGGAACAGATACCATCCGGAAAGAAATTGGTCAATTACTTGATAATGCCATAAATCTGCTCGAAAAAAGCAGCTCTATCCGGATCGTAACGCCACTAAACCCTGCTGATCGGGCAGGAATACTCACGTTTTCAAAAAACGGAATGGATTCAACAGATGATTTTGTTAGTGATTTAAAGAAAGACAGAATTACCATCTCATCGAGAGAAGGGTTGCTAAGGATTTCGCCCCATTATTACAACACACATGAAGAGATAGAAACAGTGCTTAACAAAGTTTCAGGTCCATGAAAGTTATTCTGATAGACATTTGGGAACTGATAAAAGCCACATTTAATAAATCGGGGGATGATGAAATTTTTACGTTTGGTGCAGCAATTGCATTCTATACTATTTTTTCGATTGCACCGCTTCTGATACTGATCGTCTCGGTTGGAGGCGCCTTTCTCAGTGAAGATGCCATTATGGAACAAATTCAATCATTTGCCGGAGATTTTCTGGATGATTCTATGATCGAAACCATCAACTCAACCATTGCTGAGAGATCAACCGGTGGAGCCGGTTTTTTAACCACGTTCATCGCAATCGGGGCTATTATTTTTGGCGCAACAACAGTTATCAGTCAGCTTAAAGTGGCCCTGAATAAAATCTGGAATGTTCGCGACATCAAAATGAATTCTATCTGGAATTTCATTTTCAACAGGCTCCTCTCATTTGGTATGATTCTTCTGTTCAGCATATTAATGATCATTTCATTAATTGCAGAAGCAGTTTTAGGAATTTTAGGCAGCTTTTTTTCAGATATACTGCCTCAGATTCAGCTCGATCTGTTTATGTTTTCCAGCCAGGTAACCACTATTATTTTCGCCGTGGTTTCCTTTACCATGATTTTTAAAATTCTGCCCGATGTTCATGCCCGCTGGACTGATGTACTTGTAGGTGCAACCGTTACAACTGTACTATTCTTACTCGGCAAATATCTTATTGGAATTTACTTCTCTGCTGCCGGAATTGCAGCAGCTTACAGGGCGGCAGGTTCACTTATTATTTTTGTAATATATGTGTATTACAATGTGTTGATTGTATTGCTGGGGGCAGTTTTTACACAGGTCTACACAGAGAAGTTCGGAGGGAAAATTCTGCCCTATAAGTTCGTAACACTTGATGGTGTGCCCACAATTGAAAGAAGGGAGTAGACATCTCCACCCCCTTTTTAATCAAATTAATAGACCTCTTCGAATGTTCGGGCTGAAGCTTTTACATACCGCTTGAGATCCTCAGTCGGGATCTCATCAACATCTTCCGGCAGCTCCTTTCTGATGTCCAGATAGCCTGAAAGACCTTGTTTCAGCAACTCCTTGTAAATGCCGGTTTCCATACCTTTCATACCACAGATATAGATTAGTGTATTCTCTTTGGCAAGAATGGGTGTAAGAAGTTCTTTATCGTCGATCAGTTTTGTCTGAACGTAATGCTTGGACCCATCTTTTCTTCGGCCTTCCCTGGAAATACTTTTTATGAAGTGAAAATTTGGATGCTTTTCATCCATCTCCTCCAGAAAATCAGTATAGAGCAAATCTGTTCTGTAAGGGCATCCAAATACAAGAACACAATCATTTGAAAATCCCTGCTCTTCGAATAGTTCCAGTATCATACCGCGAAATGGTGCAATTCCGGTTCCGGTGGCAAAGAAGATGTAGTTGAAATCCTGAGCATTTTCCGGCAGCAGAAAACGGCGCCCGCTCGGACCGGTAACCTTTACGATATCCCCGGGATTCAGATCAGACAAATAATTTGAAGCCACACCCAGGTATAATTTATTCTCCAGCTCTTCAATGGTTCTTTTTACGGTAGTAGAAACCAGATGCTTCTGTCCGTTTTCGCCGGAAGTTGGTGACGAAATAGAATAGAGCCTGAGCTTGTGAGGTTTCCCTTTCACATCCACACCGGGCGGTAATACACCCAAAGACTGGCCCACCCGAACACGATCAACAAGATCGGTACCGGAAATATCAAACGTTATATGGCGAACTATGTTCGGGCTCGACTCTTTGGTGACAACGTAGTTTTCAACAACTTTTACTTCAACAGGATTATTTTTGGAGTAAATATTCAGTTCTACTTCAGGAAGTGTTAATTCAGACATGGATGGGATGTTTACTTATTTATGATTACTTGTTTTGGTTTAATTTTGTTTTAGTTTGATAAGGGGAATTCTAAAATTTCATCAAAAATCTTTTGTGTTTGCCCCATGGTATGGGATGACATAAATATAAGAGTCTTCTTGTTCTCTTTACGATCAACAAGGGCTTCGATCACAACCTTACGGGTGGAATCATCCAGCCCCCGAAGAGGCTCGTCCATAATCAATACTTTGGGTTTGATGATGAATGCCGCCGCAATCTGGGTTTTTTTCTTCATCCCGGTTGAGTAGGTTCCGATCGGTTCCTCACGCTCATCGAGTGATAAAAGATTGAGCATATCATCAATTTTCACTTTTCCTGTATTATCCCACAACTTTCTGCTTCGGAGTACCCATTCGAGTAGCTCGGATGCTGAAAGATGAACAGGTAAAGTTTCCTCATCATGCACAAGGCCTACATGTTTCAGGTATTCATTTGGTCTTTTATGGATATCAGTTCCATCAAACAGAACAGTACCGGATGTCGGGAAAGAGTTCACAGACAAAATTCGCAGAAACGTGGTTTTTCCCGAACCATTAGGCCCGACAAGGCCAACACCTTTGCCGGCTTCCACTGTTTTTGAAAACCCCGAAAAGATCGGCTTACCCGCCTTATACTGCTTTGACAGTTCTTTAATTTCAAACATCTTAAACCTTTGCTTCTTTAGAGAGTGTTGCAGAGCCCATAACCGACACTAATGCAGATGACAACAAATAAATTGAGATAACAATTGCCTGAATGCCAAAGTCGGGAATTCCGAAAATAAAATATTGCACATTCATTCCAATCAATATTGGAAAAACCCAACGCAGCTGCATCCAGAATCGGGCTGCAAACCAAACAGCCGGTGAAGCGATCCAGCGATGTAACCAGCCCGGTGCCATCTCTTTATTGAGTGTCAACAATAAAAACAGATGATGCAGCAGTGAGAATAAAATCCACGAAACCAAGAGAAATCCGCTATCCGGTCTTTGATAAGCTAAAAAAAGTAACACAATATGCCCTGCAAAAACCACCCGGCCTGCCGGTAATTTCCTGTCTGTTTGTACCAGAAACTGCCACACATGCATTCGAATGGGGGCAGGAACCCACCACAACTGTTCCACTTCTCTTCTCTCACCCTGTTCTTCACCCTTTAGATTTGAACCAAAAAATTCTCTGAAGAAAGCATTGGTCGAATAGTAGTTTCGAACAAACGTATCACTTTGCGATCTTAAAACACGAACAGCGACGAGCAACATTAAAGTCATCAAAAACAGCTCTGCGTATGATGGATACATTCCCTGCAAAATAGTCCCGATCAGGATTGGCACCGATCCAAAAAGTACAATCAATATGGTATTGATCAGGCTGGGAACTGAACCCGGATCCATCGGGTATTTGAAGTAGTGAGCTGCATCCTGCCGGAGCTTTTTACCTTTTTCAGATTCTTTCCAAAATTGTGAATCAGGACCTGATTTCACGTATCGGGCTGCTGAAAAGATCACAATGGCCAGAAAAAGAATCAAACTGATCAGAAAATAGACGGATTTTAAAAACAGGTGTGATGCCGCACCGGACAGATCACCAAAGAGTATCACAAAAAAAAGGAGAATTACAGGCCAGGCCACCGGGCTTATTTTCTTGAACAAATAGGACCGGAGTGAAGGGTTATTCAGGTTTCCAAGCTGAATTAAGGAAGCGTTTGGATCAGGAAACAACAGGTAGGGAGTTGCAAAAGCCACCAAACCACTGAGTGCAAACAGCAGGTACCTAAGTGTAAGGATTCGCTCACCGGTATCTGCATATCCTGTCCAGATCAAACCAATGGCAACCACAAATGCGGATGTCAGCAAGATTTTGACTGCAGACTGCTCTGCTCGGATGGATTTACCAGACATGTACTATTTCAGCATAATTTCAAAAAGAGAAGTAATATAACAGAGTTGCAGACAAATTGAGAATGAAGACCCTCAAATTTCACCCGGAAACCATGAAAACGCTTTTTGCTAACTCTCTGCCGTTTACAAGAATAGCCAGCGAGTGCTCGCCCGGGTAATGGGTACGGGTGGTCATATTTTGAAAGGAACGGATTCGTTTGAATGTAGCTGACTTGCCGGGCTCAAGTTCCATTTCCGAAACCTGAAAAATTTTGCGATTTAAAGAACCCTTTGATTTCAGATAATCAACACCGTACTCAATCCTCAGTTTCTGCAAATCCGTCCCGTTGTTTATCAATCGAAAAGAGAAATTGAGACCGTTTCCGATCATCACCGACTCCGGACATTCAAACTCTGCCAGCTCAATCTCTTTGGGACTATGAAATCCGAATAATTCAAGTGCTCGAACATCTCCTTTTTTCAAAAGCGTTCTGCCGGCGTGTTTTACAATTCGGTCGGTTTGGGCACTTTTCCCGATCCATTGTTTGCTGATACTCAGCACCAAATCCGGATGATCTTTTGATATGTCATTCAGATTATTAGCAACACTTCGCCGTACATATTCTGATGTGTCGTTTTTAAGGTTTTCTAAAATGGGTAATATCGGGCCAGGGTCACTTTTGAAACGAGGCAACGCCGCGGCCCAGGGCAAGCGGGGCCTGCATCCTTCACTAGCCAATCTGCGCACATGATGGTTTTTGTGGGTTGTCCACTTCAGCATCTGTTCCATCATCCGATCTTCATACTTTTTGATGAACGGCCTTACAGCAAACTCACAGCTTGTAAACTGCGTTATTCTCTCCAAAGCGTGCACAGATACCTCAAAATTCTCTATGCCATGTTTTGCAACATAATCGGGAAGAAACATAAACTCAAGGCGGCAACTTGCCAGCAGACTTTTTTCAATTTGTTGTATGAGCTGAATAATCTCAGCTGTGGCATGTTCAAAATCATCAGACAAATACGGAGTGAGTGATTGCCTTATATGTTTCATCCGGTCTTTCAGCTCACGATCTTCCCACTGTTCATCGTGAATGTTGCCCATGAATTCATCACGATCAAAACCCCGGAGTACAGCTTCAAGGAGTGCGCAAAATGGCTCAAAAAAGTGGACGTTGTATAAATTTTTTAGCGGTTCAGCCATTTCTGAGAATCATAATTTCTGAATGAGATGATGAAGCCCGGTATATCGCTCACTTTTTCTGAAGACACCTTTTTCGAACAAATTCAGATCACCTAAAAGTGAAAATGAAGTTCTGGCACGGGTAATAGCTGTGTAGATCAGCTCACGCGTAAGTATTGGGGTATCTTTGCGCGGTAAAAGCAGTCTCACCTGATCAAATTCCGATCCCTGGCTTTTGTGAACGGTTAAAAAGTAGGCGGAATTCACGTTCATCAATCTGCCCGGATGAATCCGTTTCAACTGCGATCCTGATTCAACATACACCCAAAGAGCACCCTCTTCGTTTTCTAAGCAAACCCCCAAATCCCCGTTAAATACTCCCAGATTGTAATCATTTTGTGTAACCATGATTAACCTTCCGTGATACCACCCATTCTGAACACGGGCAACTCGCATTGTGCTGATTCTCTCTTCCACGAGCTGGTTCAGGCGGTCAGAGCCTGTTAATCCATGCCGCAGTACAGAGAGCCGTGCTGTTTTTTTCCAGTAGGCAAGAAGATCGCCGGGGTCTGAATGTTTTGCTGCCGCTGCAATCATCTCCACCGGCTCTTTGAGCAATGAATCGAGTTGCTCAGCTGTAAAATTAAAATCGGTATGTTGAAGCTCATCAAATTTGCTGATGGTTGCCTGAATATCGGATGGATCGCCCTCGCCTTTCTGAATTGCAGCTGCAAGTGTACCTATACCGCTATCACTTCCAAAGCGATAACTTTTTGTGAGATAGAGAATGGAATCATCAAGTTCGGCCTGATTTTTTTCGGGCAGATCCTGATCAACACCCAGCCGTTTGAGAAGCGCTGCGGATTCAGGTGTGAACGCGTTGGATGGTTTTCTGCAGAGATCGGCAAATACCGAACCTGCCTCTACAGACGCAAGCTGATCTTTATCTCCAAGAAGAATTAGTTTTGTATGATCGGACAGATGTGTAACCAGCCGATACATCAGGTTCAGATCGATCATGGATGCTTCGTCTACAATAATGAGATCGTAACGAAGGCGTTTTTTTTCAACAGGAGGCAGTAGACCGCGCGATTCCGTGCCCGATAGAAGTCGGTGCACGGTTTTTGCTTCTGAGGGAAATGCTGCCCTTTCATCGGCCGTTAGCCCCAGTTTGTTCAGCTCATTATTCAGAGCTTCACCCATACGGCCGGCCGCTTTTCCTGTTGGAGCTGCAAGTGCAATCTTCAATGAGTAATGATTCAATTGCTGGTGCAGTGCAAGAATACGGGCTACCGTTGTTGTTTTACCTGTTCCCGGCCCACCCGAAATAATCATAAACGATTTGATGAGCGACATCGCCGCGGCCGTTTTTTGCCAGTCCGGTTCCGTTCCTGTTGCATTGAAGAGCTTCTGCAGCAAATTTCTTTGCAGCGGCGTGATAACAGGGTCTGTGTTTTCACTGTTTAATAATGACAATCGTTTTAACAAACCCCTTTCCCTGCTTCTGTTTTTCCGAAAGGAGATCAGGCCGTCTTCCAGCACAAGAGGTGTAAATTGATCATCGGCAGAAATGATGCTGCTGTTACTGAGTTGTTCCCTATTGATCGGTACATCCGGCAGCTTTGCATTGGATATTTCCCCTAAATCAAGGCGTTCAGCCCATTCAACCGGCGATAGGTAGAGTGGAAGCGCTGTGTGACCCGCTTTCTGAAACAGTGAAGTAAAAACAAAGCAGAGCCTCTCACTTTGGCTGAGTTCGCCATATTCGCTCTCCAGAAACCGTACTGCCTCTTGCTCATATTGTTCTATCCAGCCCTGGTCAATGCCTGATTCAAACCAGTTTTTTGTATATGCAATCATTGTACCTCCAGTTCGGTTTCAAGCATCTGTATTGTGGCTGCATCGGGTTTGTGAAACCAGATTCCATCAGATAAACCGGCCTTCATTCCCCGTATAAACAGATAAGCAACGCCTCCAAAGTGCTTCTCATAATCGAATTCCGGCATGCGTTTTCTCAGATATTTCACTAATGCCGCTGTATAGAGATGGTACTGAAGATCGTAACCGGCGTGCTCTATTTCCAATTTCAACTTTTCATGTTCGTAATCTTCAGCTGTATCACCCAGATAGTTTGATTTGTAATCCAGAATAAAATATTTCCCGTTTTGACGGACAATCAGATCAATAAACCCGGTAAGCATTGAGTTCATAATGGGCATCTCATCAGAGTCAGGTTTCCGGTTTCTGATAATTTGAAACAGACGTTTAGCTGATGGCTGTTTTACAGGAAAATAAAATTCCATCTCCCGAATCTGATCAACCCTGCTCACTTTAGAAAGGTTGAGGCCGGGGATGCCTGAAGCTGAAACATCCATGAGCATTTCCTGCATAACCCCCGCCCACTTCGTGTCGATGTTATGATCGGCTAATACAACCTCAATATCGTCTTTCAGGTCGGTTTTATGTACAGTGTCGAAATCAAACTGATCAAGTTCAAAAAGTTTATGAATGGCAGTACCCGGAGTTGCTCCGCGCGGGAATGTAAAAATTGAAAGTTCTGATTTTTGCTCAGCACTACCCATTACTGCTTTTACATAATTCTCCATGATCTGATCATAATCAGGCTCTCCGGGCTGTGCTGTTTTCGATGACAGTGAAGAAAAACTTACCAGCCTGTTTTGAACCGATAACTCTTTACGCCCTGTGTAGACCCGATGCATAATTGATTCTGAGTGAGCGTCACTCCACTCAACTTTTTTGATCCTTCTTTCAGGCTCTTCTGCTACCCTTAATTCAATGGCTCCATCAGCCGTAGCAGCCAGATCTCTGAATCTGTTAATAAACAGTACATCATTGATTTCACCATCTTCCCGGGTCTTAGTATTTTTATCTATAGATTCAATAACTTTATCTCTTCCAATTATTAAAGCTCCAAGACCTGAGAAATGAGACGCTGTATGTCCATCCCAAATAACCGTACACATATACTTCGCTCTGGTTAGTGCTACATAAAGTTTTCGAACCTCCTCAGCGATGTTTTCAAATGCACCCTTCTCAAATGCCTCTCTTCTTTTTTCATTTTTTAGCTGATCAATGTTGATCGTTAACTCACTTTCAGCATCCTCGTGATACTGATGCAACAGATTCTTATCCTTCTGCTCCCTGCCCTCCCAAAGTACCGGACAAAACACCACAGGGAACTCAAGCCCCTTGCTGTTATGAATGGTACTAATTTTCACGAGGTTTTGGTCACTTTCAAGCAGTAATGTTTTTTCATCATCTGTTGCATCTGCACTCATCTCCTTCTGATACCAGGTAAAAAGTGTTGACGGATCCATCTGCTCAAACTGCTCAGACTGAGAACAGATAGCAGACAGTTGAAAAAGATTGGTTAGAATCCGGTCAGAATTATCGAGTCTTCCCAGCTGGACTAATCGCCCGTTTTGGCAGAGCAACGATCTGAACATGGATTGAAACCCTCTTGTTTCCCAGACCTCCCGGAGAGCCTGCAACTCCTCGGTTAGATTCTGCCGTTCCTCCTCATTTTCCTTCTGCCGGTGTAGCGTGGCGGTATCAAGGCCAAAAAAGCCACTGAAGAGCCCATTCTGGTAAGCCTGCCGGTCTAGCGGGTGCAGTACAGCTTCCATCAGCAGGCGAATCCTTTTTGCTTCATATGTCTCGAATATTTGTTGATTAGAATAGGTAACCGCATCTACACCAATCATTTTTAATTTTCTTTTGATCTCGGATGCGTCTTTATGTCCGGATACCAGCACAGCCACATCTCCTGCCAAAAGTCTTTTTTTCCCAATAAATACCTCTCCTTTCTCTGACTTTTCAAGCAGATCAGCAATCTCTTTGACTACCTGATTGTATGCGAATTCCTTAGAATCTGTTTTGTTCGAAGTAACACCGGCCCTTGTCACTACCCGAAATGGAACTGACGATTCTCCATCAACAATCAGCGTTTCACCCTCAGCTTTTCCTGCTATAGATGGGAAATAATCAATATCATTCTCAAGAAATGGCGTCTGATCGCTCTGAAACAGCGCATTTACTGCTTCAATAAGTTTAGGTGTACTTCTGTAATTTCTGTTCAGTGTATAGACATCGCCGGAGGAATCTTTTCTGGCACGGAAATATGTGTAAATATCCGCACCCCGAAACCCGTAAATCGCCTGTTTTGGATCACCAATCATCAGCAGTCCGGTTCCACTGCTTTTCTGAGGATAGATTGAATTGAATATGGAGTACTGAATGGGGTCAGTATCCTGGAACTCATCAACCAGTGCATAGGGATATTTATTCAGTAATTCACCGGCAAGCATTCCTCCGTTTTCAGGATGCTTCAATGCTCTGTTTACTTTTTCGAGGAGATCATCATAAGTGATTGATGAAGTTTGTTTTGATAGTTCTTCCCTTCTTATTTTGATCGCTTCAAAGCTTTGAGCAATCAGAGTCGTTTTTACTGAATCGATTTCTGAAATCAGATCATCATACTGCTCGCAGAGATCAAAAAAGCTGTGCTTCTCCGTTGGCTCACATTTGCGTGATTTCGGCAGGTTATCGGGGTTGTAAAGATAATCAGCCCTGAAATAGTTGAGGCTGTCAGGTTTATCCTGAAAGTAGGTTTCACCATCCAAAAACTGAATGAGCTTATTCAGCCTCGAACCAAGATGTTGTTGAAACCTGCTCACCTCGCACTTATGGAGAATCCTTAAGATCTCATCACGATCAGCATTCCATAGATTTATAACCTGTTGCCTGAGCGCTAATACAGATTCGAGATAGCCGATGGGATTTCCCATAACCTCCCCTTCAATCTTGGCATATCGTTTAGAAAAAAGCTGGCTGAGATGTTTTGATAACTCAACGGGTGTTTTGGCCAGTTCAAGCATCTTGGATATGTAATAGATACCGGCATCGCTGCCATCATGGCGGTGCATAAATATGCGCCAATAATCTTCCGCAGCCTGCTGAAGCAGTTCATCAGTTTGTGTGATATCAAGTTCAAACGGCACACCTGCAAGTAATGCATGTTCGTTCAGCACTTTTTGGCAAAATCCATGAATTGTAAAAACCTGGGCATCATCAAAGTTGTGAATAGCCTGTCTCAGGCACTTTGCTGCTTCAGGCTTCTCAGCTGTTTTCTCATGAAGCTCTTTTAAAAACAGATCCGATCTGTCATAAGACCCTTCAAGCGCAGCCAGCGACTCTCTGAGCCGTATAAATATGCGTTCCCGCAATTCTGCCGTGGCTTTTTTGGTGAATGTCATCACCAGAATCCGGTCGATGTCAAGTTGCTTTTCAATCAGAAGCCTTACAAAAAGACCCACAATTGTATAGGTTTTGCCGGTTCCGGCACTTGCTTCAATCATCAGCCGCGGCGACCAGTTGAGATCATATATGGAATCTAATGTCCTTTTCACTTTACTTCCTCCATGTGATCAATCATCTGCCCTACCATTGCCTTATACTCCTCTTTGAGAAAATCATCCGAGAATGCGGCGTTGTCACCCATCAGGGCTTGTATGTACTCATCATTCTTCTCCGAAAAAGGATTCCAGTCCGACCCTTCAAATGCTTCAATGGCTTTACGGCGCGCATCAGTTTTACCCGTTTTCTTCTCACTCATATACGCGTAGAGAGTTCCGGGAAAGAAATAAACCGGTTCGCAGCTGCCGTTCTGATAGAGCGTGATATATTTATTAAGTTCATCGCGCGGATCTTCAACAGGTTTGAACCGAAACAACAAAGGTTTACCACTTTTCAAGTCGGTAATGAGGTATGAATCGCCGCTAAAAGTGCCGGAGACGGTTACAATCAGATGATGAATCCAAGACTGAACAAGCTGCCTGCCGGACACCTTAGATGCCGTGATAGACAGATATTCACTATTCGAATATGTATGAACTGAACCCTCTAATATATTGCTGCTTAGTGAGATTGATATATCTATATAGTTTGATGACGGCTGAAACCCATGAGTCTTCAATACTTGATGAGAGGCCTCAACATTTTCAAAAACCTGTTTTAAACGGAGCTTTCCGGCCTGTCCCGCGGGCAGAGCTCCGGATTGTATCAGTAACTTTTCCATCTCAGCTGTGGACTTACCACTCATCCGCCAGCCAAACACGCGCTGAAAAAGAAGATGCTTTTCAAGGTTGTCTGTTTCAAATTCATCTTTCTCTTCTGTGGTATTGAGAAAGCGTATACCAAATCTGTTTTGTAAAAACCATCTTATCGGGTTTCCCGCGAAATGAACTAAACTCCCGGGCTCAATAACTTCTTCGGCTTCAGGCGGCGGAATCGGTTCAGTAATCAATCCGGATATTTTTTCATCATCATTCCGCATTGTTTGCAGGGTTTTGAAAGATAACCCGGAAAAGTTACCCTCCCCTGAAAAAAGCGCCGGTGAGAAAGCAGTTAAAGGCTCTTTTTTTATAATCATATCCGGTTTTTGTCCGGAAATTTTAGCCAGAAAATCTACCCACTCACCCACCACTGAGGAGGGCGGTATGGTTTCATTATCTACCGGACTTTGCCCTATGTAACTGCAATAATGCACACTCTGAGCAGCCAGGATTGATTCAAGAAAAAGGTTTCGGTCTTCCTCTTTTCGGTTTCTATCCTGCGGTTCCGGTTTTTGGGCCATCAGATCGAATTCCGGTACTTTTGGCTTCCGGGGAAACGAATCTTCATTCAGGCCAATCAAAGCAATCACTTTAAATGGAATACTGCGAACCGGAACCATGGAACTGAATACAACACCTCTGTTAAAATTCGCCGAACCGGCTAAATAACTGTCCAAAGCTGACTGAATCTCTGACCGGATTTCAGAAAACCCGATATTCCCGCTGAATGCCGCAAGACTGCAAGCCTCTTTAATTCCATCCAGCGAACGGTTCAGCTGAACGGCTTCATTTTCTAGAAGGGCTTCTTCAGAAAAGAGTCGTTTCATCTCAGCCCGGAAAAAGTCAGCCCACTCTTCACCGCTTTTAGGTGATTTAACCTCTTTTCTGAAGCGGTCCAAATCGTCCAAAAATCCCGAAAATACCGCCCATACTTTCTGTTTTGAAACGGTATCTGCTCCATTGAACAACAACAGATCATTCACAAAAGAGGTCTCATCCCTGTCTATCCACTGGCCAAGCCATCCCCGCCTCAGGGCTTCATGCCATGTTTGAATGGATTGAGCCGGCTGGCCCCACTCTTCCCTATGAGCTGCATTCAAGCCCCAAATCACATGGTTTTCAATCATCCATTTTCTTATGAGCTCCACATCCGCTTCAGTAAGGTCAAACCGATCGTACACTGCTTTGAAAGAGAACAGATTCATTACATCAGAAAAGGTAAATCGAGAATCTGCAAGGGTAAGTAAGTGGCTGAACGCTTCCTTAACGCCAAAGATGCCCGCAGAACGGCTCCCGCTCAGGTGATAGGGTATAAGGGGTTGATCACCCTCTTTTACACTAAAAACAGCGTGTATGGCAGTTTCATACTTCTCCGGGTTGGGACTCACAACCAAAATATCATCCGGGTGTAAATTGGTATCCTCTTCAAACTTCTCCAGCAGAAATTGATGCAGTGTTTCGATCTCACGTTCAGTGGAGTGACATGAACGAATTTCAATTCCGTTCAAAGATTTGACTGCATGCTTAATCTCTTCAGCCGGTTTATTCCGTATGATGGATTCCTGAATTTTACCAACTTCCGTTTCAGGATCAGAGGCACTGAAATTTAAGCTGACTTTGGAATCTCCTGAATCGTACAGCAAACGGATGCGTCCGGCTTCATTCCCAAATGAGTGCAGAAGTTCATTTTCAGTTTCCCCGTTTAGTTCTGAAGGCTGAATCTGAAACAAAAAAAGCTCCGATTGTAAACCGGTTTTCATGAAGAGATCTGCTACCGTTTTTGGTACAAGCCCCGGATTAAACACAAACAGGGTATCCTGTTTTGATGATATTTCAGGACGATCTTCAAGAATTTTTAAAAATAGTTCAGCCCTGTTCAGACTGTTGAAGCCCTTACGTCGTTTTTTGATCGATTTGTCGAACAATCGCCAGAGCTCAGATTGCCACTTCTCATCACCTGTTCCTGAGTAGCCTTTTTGCCACTTCAGAATCATTTCGGGTCGGTACACCTGATACTGATCAAACAGAAACGAGAGTTGAGCGGCTAACTGAAAAAGTGCGCCGCTCTTCGAATCTTCTCCCCGGGATGCTACATAGCGTTCAAGGTTGGAAAAACGGCGCAATATCTGCGGATCCGACAACAGGTCAAAAATCACCCATTTCATCGGCTCCGGATCTGATGGCAGCTTTTTAGGAAGATCCGGGTACAACGTTCTGATCTCGTTCCACTGCCATTCGGAGGGCAGTATAAAACGACTATTCGCTGAGATTCCTTGCTTATGGGCAAGTCTGTTTTTCAGCCATCGGGATGTATCGAGGTTGGGAACAATAATCACCTGCTGCGAAAGCGGATCTTCAGGCTGATGACTCTCAAGCAGCTCTGCCAGTTTTTCCGCAAGATTGGATAGGTTGTTACTTTTGATGTAGTGAACCATTCTCTAATTAGCTGGTGATTGTTTACATTCTTGTATAATATATACCTCTAAAGTGACAACTTTTGACACCCTTGTTT
>SLJB01000086.1 GCA_007135335.1 Balneolaceae bacterium | reverse complement strand
GCCACTTCTATTGATTTCCCTTGCCGTTGCAGTGGCAACCTGGGCGGTTATCCGGTTTCTTACTAAAAATGCCTTCGATGACTTTCATTTCGAGCGTTTTGCAGCCATTTTCGGGAATATGACCGGCACACTTCAATCTGCTCTTGTGCTGCTCAGAATTCTTGATTCCGGGATGAAGTCACCTGTGAGTTACAACCTGGTTTATGGAAGCGGACTTGCCCTGGTTTTTGGCTTTCCGCTGTTGATACTGATTAATGCACCGGTCCACTACTTTGATGATGTAGTTCAGGGATTTTGGATGGTACTTTTTGCACTCACTGCCTACTTACTTTTACTCGCAGTTGGCTGGCTTTATCTGAATCGATCGAATTCATGAAGTCCTTTCAATCATAAAGCTCATTTATTTAAGAATTCTGGATATTAAACAGAACTTTTTAAATATACATCTCTCTATATTTGTGTATAGAGACTACGGTGGGAGTTATGATAGCTGGGTTCAATCCATGTCAGCAAAAGAACCTCTTACCTCGCGGAACCGGGTATGATCAACTATCTCTGATGCGTAGTAATTTCAGAGCAGCTCATCTTAATCATGCCACTCATCACATATATAAGTTACTTCAATCTTTGTCATTGGTGGTTTCCGGCAATTATTTACACTCTCATGTCTTAAAACGTGCTCATTCACTACTTCCATCTCATTTAGGCAGTAACTCATTTTTCAATCAAACAATAACATTTAAACTTAGAGATTATTGGAACATGGCTGTATATGCTCTGATAAAAAAGGAGGTAATATGAAAACAAATGTGCACATATTAAAAATGAAGGATGTAACCTTGGCGATGTTTTTTTTATTGTTCTTAGTGATCATAACGGGCTGTGATTTGCTTAGCAGCGACAAAAAAGATAAGACGGAAGAAGAACTGTTTAACGGAGTTTCGTTTATAACAACTGGAAACGCCCAGCTTCCGGCAATTGCAATAAGTGGTGGCGGACAGGCTATGAGTATCATTAGCGAAATAGATGATAAACAGCCAACCGGGGTCATTTTTAGTGATGCAAGCGGTAAGTCTCTTGTTGTTTATGCAGACCAAAATGGATTTCCGCGGCGGGTTACAAGCAGTAACTATATCTATATATTCGATTCTTTCGATGCAAATCAGAATAAGGTGGATATAGGCGTTATTTCACCGTCAGGAGATATACAAATATTGAGAAAGATTGAATATGATCAATCGATCTATAATAATCTCAGTAAAAACTTTACTGAACCGGGCTCACCCGCTGCATGGAAGTTTGCATCTGCCGCGCTTCATACGGCTTCAACTGTTATTTCATTAACTGGAACAGATAATTTTGCGGGGACATTGAAAAGTTCAACCATTTTAGCTGTTGGCATAGCTGTTACTGACTCAGATGGTCAAGCTCTTAAGGCAAGTGCATCAGGAATCACAAAAGTAGCGTCTTCTTTTGGCTGCTCAGAAAATGACCTGGCGGGCTGTACTTCTATGATGACAAATCTTTCGAGTTCTCACTATAATAGTTCGAAAAGCAAGATTGAAAGTAAAAGTGATCAGATATCTGTTACTGAAGGTGCCCTTGACACTGGCTTTGGTGATGTACAGGTAACCTTGACATGGGATACTGCCGTTGATCTTGATCTTTGGGTTACCGATCCTGATGGTGAAAAAATATACTACGGAAATGACCAATCTGCTACCGGCGGCCGCTTAGATAGAGATGATGTGGAAGGTTTTGGCCCGGAAAACATATTTTGGGAAAGTGGGATGGCCCCAACGGGAGAGTACAAAGTTGAGGTAGACTATTACAGCGGAGGACTCTTAACCAATTATACGGTTTTGGTACAAGCCTTTGGGAATGTAAAAACATTTACCGGCCAAATCAGCCCCGATGAAACCAAATATATTACTACGTTTTCTCATACGGCAATTCCAGGAGAGGTTATCAATCAGGTCGTAAATGAAAGCAGTAAAGTAGTAACAGATCGGAAAAAATCTAGGACTAAATCTTAATAGAACCAGTTCTGCCTGGTTTTTAATCGGAACAAAGTCGCTCAAATTTTCCCAGCGAAGCGAAAACCTGATACTTCTCTGTGTGTACAAAGATGAGCGACTTCTTCCCGCCTGAAGTACGGAGTGATTGTTATATGTCTTGGAGCCTGTCGAAAGGATGACAAGGGTTGTTTTTTATTAAGGCCTATGCCTGCTTCTCTTATGAGGATTATTGAGCGTCTCTATCTGATGCGCAACAACTCACACTAAACACCGCGCCGTAACCCACGTTCAGTAAAACGCCACTCTTCTATATCGGAATTCACCTCTCGTTCACTCCAGGTGATTTCCGTCTTACGATCTTCACGAAGATCGTACATGGTCATTTTAGAGGGGCTCCACAATCCGTTTGAGATCTCTTCAAACTGCTCAGCTTCCAGCCGTTTTATTTGGGTTCCTGCATCATCAAAATAGTGGACAGTCTTCAGCGCGAATGTCTCTTTCATAATTTCAAAAGTAACATGGCTGTACTGATCCGATCCGGGTTTTGTTGCTCTTATCAGGTAGATCTCATCATGCTCCTCAAGCCATTCAAACGAATAATCGTCCGGATTTTGATCGCCAAGGTCTTCATACGTAAAATCACTGCCCATAAAACGGTCGCCACGCTCACCCGACCCAATGGTTTGAATACGTCCTACAGAGGGCAAATACAACCGTTGTGTAGTACTTTCATCTTCATTCACGGATAAAAAGCCGGTTCCCCGAACATTCCCGGGAGCTGTAAAGATGATGAGACTGCTGGTATCTTCACCCTCGTTTTTGATCCATGATTGCATGGTACGGCTTCGGGTTCGGCCACGGTTATCGGTTATAACCATCTCCATGATTGCCGTTTCAGACTGAATGGAATTTCGCCGGTCTTCAACTTCCTGAAAGATGGCACGTGCTTCATTTTCATCCGATATGCGTTCCTGTGCTGAAATCACTGACGAAGAAAATAGAAGCAGAAGTAAGATTGAAAAATATTTCATAGTTGGTCGGTTTATTTCAATACGTAACAATCTGAAATTGTGAAAGGTTCAATCGTCAGACACTCTGTATGATCTGTTATGGGTATAAATGTTGCATTCAAAAAGAGTATAAACTCAACATTTAACGGATCTATTATAATGGCTCTAAAAAAAAATAACGTTGGTTGGCTTCTGCTGATACTTAGTGTTCTATCAGTTCATGACGTGAATGCGCAAATACAGCAGACTTATTTTGTTCCAACTCAATTCCACGGAGTCTTTTCAGATCAAAGTTCAGGTATTCGGGGACAGTCGCTGGGGTATTCCATGGTGAATCTGGATGGGGTTGCTAACTTTATTTATAACCCTGCAACGATTGGCCCCGGTGAAAATAAAGTAGATGTTCATTTGAATTATCTGAATCATCACCCGCTTTTTACCTCCTCACACTATCCGTTTTTGGGTGCAAGTTATCGTGTACATTCAAAACTTGTTGTTGCAGCAAGTTTGTTTATGTGGAGTGCGGAAGCCATGGGTTGGCAAGTTGATATTGGCGGCAGAAAATTTGACAGGGTTGGTTGGTCCAGGCAAACAATGGCATCAGCCGGGGCTGCATATACCATTATCCCAAACCTTTATTTAGGTATTTCAGCCAATTATGTGCAAGAGAAATCAATTGACGGTGAAAATATGAATGGTGATTATATTATTTCGATGGGTGCTATTTATGACAGATCCATAACATTGCTCGATATAGCTAATTTTGTAACTGAAAAGGTTAGAGTATCCGCAAGTTTTACTAACATATTGATGAATAATAAATTGGAACAGAGTATTGAAAACCTGAAGTGGGTTCAAACTCTGCCCATTTATCTTCGGGCCGGATCTGCTTACAGCGTAAGTGTACCGGTTGCGAAAAACTTTGGAATCGGTAAACGCTATTATGAGGGTACCAGTCCGCTTATGGATGTTTCGATTCATGTACACATCAAACGGGCCCTGGACGGACCGGATCCAAGACGTGAACCTGTGGATGATGGGTTTGGCCTTGGCCTGGAAACTACATTTCATCAGCGGTTTTCATTGCAATTAGGTTACTACAGCGAGCAGAGAGCAGTAACAGATGAAAATACAAATGTTCGTTTTGGCACTTCACCGAAAAAGAGTGGG
>SLJB01000322.1 GCA_007135335.1 Balneolaceae bacterium | reverse complement strand
TGACAGGAATGGACCGCACCAATGTGGAGATGGTGATGGTAAATGGCCGGATCAAAAAATGGAATGGCCGGTTGGTTCGTGAAGATCCGGACGAGATCTTAGAAAATGCCCGCAGATCAAATGAGGGTATTTTTGAGCGATCGGGGATGGATGCGCAAATTGTTTAATCTTAGTCATACCACTGCGGGGGCAGGCATCTCTTACATGCTTTGTTATGGGGCTAAATCCTGTCAAGATCAAGAAATTTCATTGCATGTAAATTGCTGCATTCGGAATTCTTCGCAAGAAGCGGCACAATTTAAATGCCTTCTGATGGAGAATGGTTGTTACCAAATTCTCCATTTTTTTTGATTATCAAAAATAATCGGACTGTGATTCTAAGCTTCTACACCCCGAACAGATCCCGCAATGATTTGTGCTTGCGGTGGAGCAGCCAAGCCACAATCACACCGAAAATAAAAGTTGAAGTAGCTGTTTCGATCATGTGTGAAAAGCGAACTCCTGCGTGCGGCATCAGTGGATTTTCAAGAATATGGCCCACATTCACAGGGATACTGAAAAACAAACCCAGAAGAATTGCCGTCTGCCATGTGTTCAGTTTTGATCCCCAAATTACCGGCAGCGCAAAAAGAACCCACAACAATGCCCTCATGATCTGAAAAAGGAATAACCCGGGTTCATTACGAAAACTCTCCAGCGTGTGTTCCCAGAATGGGGTGATCACTCCGGGGCTGCCATAGAATGCCCGTAGTTCCGGATTTTGCCAGGCAATATAATATCCGGCCAGCCAGTAAAGTGCCACATAGACAACGGCAATGAGTGTGAGTTTCCACGCCCACTCTTTAGCGGAGAGGTCGGGGATTTGCCACGGTTCTGATCCGCTCTTTGAACGCCCTTTCCCTAATATCCAAACGGATAGGGGTATAAAGAGAAAAGCCACCGGTAATCCCATTATGAAGAGGCGAAGCAGGAGATCACTTTCAACCGTAATATCTGAGAGGAAATACCATGTTTCGATCTGAGTGAGAAATGTTACCACACCGTAATATGCGACCGACAAACTCAGCATCAGTTTCCATCCGCTCCGGTGGGAGCTAAGAATAAGTCCCATTATGATAAGCACGTTGATCACACTCATGATCAGTAAACCCATTTCACCTGCAACAAGACCCGGTTCCGATTCAACATCCGGAATTTGACCCGATAAAGCCAATGAACCGGCAATAAAAAATACGGTATATAACAGAATCAGGATTAAGAACTGCAGTATCCGGATGAAGATTTTTTTATTCATCATATCAATCCGTTAAGCTTCTAACGAAAGTATTCAACTGAGTTATAACCTGCTTTCGCCTTCATCAGAAGTGAACACCGTTTCAGATTTATTAATAATATCCCGTATAATTTGATCCAGCTCCTCAGCTGAGGAGAGTACATATTCCAGCATCTCTTCTTTTTCGGCCAGGTTCAGTTCACCGGTTTTCATCAGATCGATAATCCCCAAAAGGCGGGCAACCGGTGCCCGCACCACGTGCGCCTGCATCCAGGCGATCTCCCGAAGTTGTTTGTTCTGTTGTTCGATAGCCTTTAGCTGCAGTAACTTTTCGGTTACATCGGTTGCTATAGCAATGATGGCTTTTTTATTTTTGAACTCAATAACATTATTTCTGATTTCAACTTTGATGATTGTGCCATCTTTCTTTTGATGCCTGTAAATTTCGTCCTGTAAAGAGCTATTTTTTCCCGCAATCGTTCTGTTTACAACTTCTTGCATGATGGGGATGTCTTCCGAAGGCCTGATCTCTTTCAAGGTCATCTTCAGAAACTCTTTTTTTGTATAACCATAGATTTTTTCAGCAGTCTGATTTGCCTCCAAAAATTCTAATGAATCAGTATCAAAAACCCACATTGGGGATGGATTCAATTCAAACAAATTCATATATCGTTTCTCAGATTCCCGCAAGGAACGAATGAAGCGATGCCGTTCGATGGAGTAGACCACACTTTTGTAGAGCACCAGTGCGTTGATCGTATCTTTCACCAGATAATCAGATACACCCACAGAGAGTGATTTTACAGCAAAGTCAAGGTCACCATATCCCGTTAGAATAATCACCGGTAATTTGCCCACAATGTCATCTATCTGCTGTATCAGTTCTTCTTTGTAAATATCCGGCAGCGACAAATCAAGAAGAATCGTATCAAATTGATAATTCTCATCTTGTAGTAATTGAACCGCATCATTAAATCTTTGAACGTGAACCACCTCCGGCCTCAGAATTAGCTCTTCCAGGTACTCCTCTACCAAAAGGGCATCACCCGGATTATCTTCAACTAACAGTAACCGCAGCGGGCGCTCATCTCTTTTCATGGAACCAATTTGGCTGTTCTATATTTGTGTGGGAAGCTGTACCAGGCTTATCCAGAAATTTTCAATACTTAACACTGCTTTCAAAAAATCCTCCACGTCAACAGGTTTGGTAATATAACAATTCGCATGATTTTTGTAAGAGAGAGAGATATCTCTTTCTGAAGATGAGGTGGTTAACATAATGACAGGCAAGTGCTTCAGGGTTGTGCTCTGTTTTATATGGCAAAGTACTTCGTGGCCATTTTTTCGCGGAAGGTTAACGTCCAGAATAATGAGGTCCGGGGTTTTTTCATCTTTGTAATCGTCCTGTTTTTCAAGAAACTTGATGGCCTTTTCACCGTCTTTTGCTATGCTAATCGTAATTACCAGTTTTGCTTCCTCAAAAGCTTCCCGGATCAGCAGGATATCACCCTCATTATCTTCAACTAACAAAATGTGAACAGGCTTCATTTTTTCGATTACTAAGGATTAACTTTTATACTTCAATCCCGGAAGATATTATTACTTCATGAATATATCTTTTCCCATCTAACCTAAGAAATTCAGTGAGTTTAAACAATTTCATGTTCTGCCGCCTGATTGCTTTCAACTTTTTTTAAAACTGTAAAATAGAACGTGCTCCCCCGGTCTTGTTCCGAGTCTACACCGATAATTCCTTTATGTTGTTCAGCTATTTTTTTGCAAATGGCTAGCCCAATACCTGTACCGCTGTATTCACCGTTTCCGTGAAGACGTTCGAAGAGGTTGAAAATTTTCTCTCTGTATTCGGAGGGTATCCCTATCCCATTATCTTTTATGTAAAAAATCCAGTGGGTAACGGTTTCTTCAGCCCGGATGTTAATTTCCGGCGATATACTATCCCCGTGATACGTAAGGGCATTTTGAATCAGATTATGAAACATCTGATGCATGGGTGATTTTTCAGCATAAATCTGAGGCAGCTCTTCAGTGGTAATTACTGCTTTTTTCTCTTTAATCAGTTTTCTGTTCAGGATAAGTACATCGTCCAGTACAGCTTTCATATCTACTAAACTCACTTCCTCTTCTATATTACCAATGCGGGAGTATTCCAGCAAATCCAAAATAATCTGCCTCATCCGATGGGCACCATCTGCTGCATAATGAATGTACTGTTTACCTTTTTCATCAAGTACATGGCCATATTTTTTTTCTAGCAGAGAAAGAAAACTGGTGACCATCCTCAGGGGTTCCTGCAGATCGTGTGAAGTTACATATGCAAACTGCTCCAGCTCATTGTTTGACTGCAACAACTGCTTTGAGTAATCCTCAAGTTTTTGTGTACTTAAATTCAGATCATTGGTCTTTTCATCTACTAACAGCTGCAGGCGTCTTGGCTGATCAGATAAATACCAGAAAAAGAGTCCTAAAACAGTGGTAAGTAATAAGCCCAGTACTGAAAACAAAAACCCTTCTCTTACATAGGCAGGAGTGTTTAGCTGTGCAGAAACCATCCAGTTTCCGAAAGGCACGAGAGCAGAATAGTGTACACCACTTAGATCAATTTTCCTGTCCTCAAAGAAGACAATTGGGTTCTCATTGTTGTTTATTTTCGCAATTTGATAGGTGTAGGTTTCATTTGTTCCGGTACTGTCTGTTCCAATGGCTTCAAGTATGGTTTCGTACCTGATTACAACCGCAGAAAAACCCCAGTATTCATCATCGATGATAATCGGATAGCGGCCAACAATACCCCGTCCGCCCTGTAAAAGGTTAAAAGGGCCTTCAAAGTAGAGATCTCCCCGCTCCAGGGCCAGCATAGCTTCCCGGCGATGCGTGGTATCCTCCAGAACAGCATAACCAATGGTAGGTTCGTGACCTTCCAGGGGATATGTGCGTATAATGGTATTTTCTTGCACATATTGAATGGCATCGATGAAAGCGTTCTGTTCAAGCAGTTCTTTAGCAACTCGTTCGAAGTGGCTACCCAAAAGATCATTTCTAATGAGATATGCCAGCATTTTCGTTGCCGTAACACTGTGGTTAAGTGATTCTTCAAGCTGGCTTTTCAGGCGTAAAACTTCCTGCTCAACAAGCATAAAATCATTCTTTTTTTCCGACTCAAAAATTGCAAAGGCTATTCCCTGTGTGATGAGAAGTGAAAGTACGATAGCAGCTGTTGCAATTCTGTTTCGGGCAACCCAGGAAGTTAATTTCCCCATTTTTTTAATCTCTCCTCTGGTAAAGTGAATTTAAAAACCGATCCATTGCCTGCTTCTGATTCTACCCATATTTCCCCGCCAAAATCTTCGACTATTTTTTTACAGATGGCCAGCCCTACCCCGGTTCCGCTGTATTCATCTTTTGTGTGTAGTCTTTGAAAGATATTAAATATTTTTTCCGAATACCCCGGGTCAATGCCTATCCCATTATCCTGAATAGAAAACAGCCACTCATTTTCTGCTTGTTCAGCCATAATTTTTACAACCGGTACGTTATTCGGTTCCTGATAGTTCAGTGCATTGTTAAGCAGGTTTTGAAACAGTTGCTGCATATGAGCTTTTGATGTGTGAATAACCGGCATCTCATCCCAGCTTACATCTGCATCTTTATCCTTAATCAATTTCCTGTTAAGAGCTACTGCATCTTCCAATACCTCGTTGAGATCAACGCTCTCTATTTCCGTTTCCACCCGGCCCACACGCGAATAGTTAAGCAGATCTAAAATGATCTGACGCATTCTTTTGGCGCCATCAGTTGCATAGTAGATATACTTCCTTCCCTTCTCGTCCAGTATATGATCGTATTTTTTTTCAAGCTGAGATAAAAAACCGGTGATCATCCTAAGGGGTTCCTGAAGATCGTGTGAGGCTACAAATGCGAACTGCTCCAGTTCATCATTCGATATTGCAAGCTCTTTTACTTTTGTCTTCAGTTCGCTATTAAGCTTTTGCAGCTCTCTATCAGCCTCAAATGCTTCTATCGCGTTCGACAGGTTCGTGCACACTGTCCGTAAAAATGAAATCTCTTCATCCGTCCACACCCTGTTGCATGTGCAGTCATCAAAACCAATGAATCCCCAAAACTTCTGTTGCACAAACACCGGTATAATAAGAAGAGAGAGAATATCCTGTTCTTCCATAAGTTTCCTCAAATCGGGATCGTGCACATTTTCCCTGCTGCTTGCATAGATCTTGTTCTCAGCGATAGGCTTCATAAATTCACGAAATGCATCAAACGTAACATTCACCATTTCAGGGTTCTCTATTTGCGGAATAATACCCTCACGGCACCACTCCATTCGCTGGCTAGTTAACGGAGTGCCCGAAGCATCATCAATATGGTTTTCAAAATAGTACACACGGTCTGCCCCCACAGCTTCACCAATTATATCCAGTGTATTACGGATCGCCTCAAACCAATCATCATAGGCAAGTAAGGTACTGTTAACATTTGCAATGGTTTCAATCAGAGTAGTTTTATAGAGAATAAGCGCTTCAGAAGCTTTTTTCTCCGTGATATCTTTAAAGAAAACGGAAAGGCCGTTACCTGACGGGTACACATTTATATCGAACCAGCTGTTAAAGGGTTCATAATATTCTTCAAACTTCACCGGTTCTTGTGACATTAATGCAGCATTGTATTCCCGGTAAGCGTTTAGTGCAAAATTCTTGTCAAACCTGTCCCAGAGGTTAAACCCAAGAATCTCCTCCTTTTTGGTTTGAAGCATCTCTTCAGCTTTATTATTCCAGTAGGTTACCACAAAATCTGAGTTGATTGTGAAAAAGCCGTCTCCCAAGCTTTCGAGAATTTCATTTTTTTCATTAAATGCCTGCTGCAATGCGCGTTCTGCATCGGTATTTTCTATAACAGAAGCCAGATTGATCGAAATGGTTTGAAGAATTGAGATCTCCTGTTCACTCCAAACTCTTTCTTGAGTGCAATCATCGAAACCGATAATTCCCCTGAAAACTGAGTTTACAAATACAGGTACAGCCAGTAAAGATTTTATATCCTGCGACCGCAGTAATTCCCTCATATCGCCATCGGCAATTTCACTGACTATGTAGTTAAACGGCCTGTTTTCTGATAGCGGATCAATAAATAACTGAATCCGCTTGAAGGGCAGTCCGTAGTGGCGGGTATTCTCCAGCTGCGGATCAACACCCTCCTTTACCCACTCAATTTTCATAGAAATTGTGGGTTCCTCGTCTAATTCCGGATAATTACACTCAAAATAGTAGACTCTATCCGCATCCACCAAATTACCAAAAGTACCCAGCGACTCATTAAGCGCCTCCAGCCAGTTCTCTTTTTTAATAAGAAGCGCATTAAACTGCGCAATGGCGTCCAGCTGCCTTGTTCTTTCAATGAGCTTTTCCTCAGCCACCTTGCGCAAATGGATATCCTGGAAACTGCCATAAATCCTTACACATTTTCCGTCTGCAAATTCAGATTCACCGATTGTACGTATCCACTTCTCATTTCCTTTTCCGGTTATAATTGGCAATTCAAGATCCCAACCTGTTTTATTTTGTAGGGTCTCCTCAACAGCTTTACGAATTCTTTGCCTGCTTTCCCCCTGCTTATAATAGGTAAAGCCGGATTCAAGATCGGGGGTAAAACCAGGCTCCTCTTCGTGAATTTCTCGTGTAATATCCGACCAGTAAACTTTATTATGAATCAGATCCACTTCCCAGTTTCCGATTTTTGCCAGGCGATTGGCCTTTTCCAGAAGTTCTTCAAGTTCTTTCTGAACCGTGACATCTTTTGCAACACTGTAGGTTATCTCCTCTTCATGAAAAACTTTAAATGTCCAGGCTAGCCATATCACCTGCCCCGACTTCGTGATATATCGATTCTCAAAGAAAGATTTCTCAATTCCGGAATTTACTTCTTCATAAAAAAGTAACGTTCTTTCCCGATCATCAGGATGTACAAACTCAATGAATGGTGTACTGGTTAATTCTTCTTCAGTGTAACCCAAAATATAGCTCATTGCCGGGTTAACCTTCTTCAAAAATCCATCAAAACCGGCAACGATAATACCATCCGGTGCTGAAGTGAAGATTCTGTATAACTCTTCATCAAGCTCTTTTCTTTGAATCTCTCCCCCAAGATGCACCGCAACATCTTTAAGGATAGGGAAATAATATGGAACCTTATTCAGCTTCTCTTCCACTGCCAGCAGTAAAACCCCTTTTATTTCATTCTTCATCAAAATCGGCATGCTGTACGCTGTATTGAGGGCTGATTTTTTTGCAGCCGTACTGCGCGCAAACTCTTCCCTCGCCTGCAGATTTGGCCAGAAGATCTCCTCTCCCGTTTCCCAGATTTTTCCCGGTAAACCTTCACCCGGTTTAAGCGATCTGATGCCATTATCAGCATTATAAAACTCTTTTACATCATCGATAGAGACTCCAAGGTTGATCGATTTCCTGTCGTGACTTACCAGCCAAATCTCTGCCAGTTTAAAATCCCCCAGATTTTTCAGAATAGACAACGAGGCTTTTAAAGACTCTCTCAATCCCTTTGAATCGTTAAAAATCTGGCTAATATTTGAAATTATCTCCTGCCTCAATTCCCGGTTCTTTCTGTCTGTCACATCCCGTTCTATGGCAATCCAGTGCATGTACCATCCCTTATCATTGGCCAGTGGGTTCACTGAAAAATTTACCCAAAACTCCTCTCCGTTTTTTTTATAATTAATGATCTCAGTTTCAGCAGGCTCCCACTTCCTGATCTTCTCACCAAGCATTTTTATCGCTTCCCGATCTGTGTTTGGCCCTTGAAGAATATCCGGGGTTTTACCAATTATTTCTTCTGCTTTGTACCCCGTCATTCTTTCGAAGGCCTCATTTACATACACAATCTCGAGACCCTTGCATTGCTCATCGGGTTCAGCTTTTGTGATTAATACGGAATCACCCGCATTTGCAACTGCAGATTCCATCAGTTTTAGCCATTGTTCTTCACGCTTTTTCTCTGTGATATCTTCCATCGCACCGATTATCCTCAACGGCCGACCTGAATCATCCCGAATTACAAGTGCTTTATCCCGAATAAATGCATAGATGCCATCGCTTCTTTTAAACCTGTACTCCTCATCCCACTCCGAAACCGGGCCGGTCATCAGTTCATCAACTTTCCGCTTAACTCTATCGATATCATCCGGATGAATATTACCCATCCACCGATCAATATTGTTACCGTTTTCTCTGCGCTCATACCCAAAAAGTGTTTTGAAACCCTCACCCCAGTAGAGTTTTCCGGTTGCCGGCACAAAATCCCAGATGGCATCGGATGTTGCCTGTGTAACCAGTTCATAACGCTCATTACTTTGCTCAAGAAGCCGGCGGGCTTCCATCTCTTCCGTGATATCTAATGCAGTAACAAACACACCAATAATTTCAGAATATTCATTAATGGCCGGTTTATAATTTATGGCCATTGTTTTTAGTTGATCTCCCGGTAGTGACACTGTTAATTCGCTCTTAACTTTCTCACCTTCCAGCACATTTTTGAAGATGGCTTCTACTTTTTCGCGCCGGCCGGGCTGTGTATAGTCTAATATTGAAGCACCCTTAGTTACTTTCTTCCCGTAAAACTCTTCATACTGAAATGCAAACTGCTTATTAAACGAAATAATATTCAGCTCTCTGTTTACCAGAATAAACGACTCTTCTGTGTTATTGATGAGCAGTTCCATCTCAAGCCTGGTAATATTCAGCTTGGTGGCATCTTTTGCTACACAATACATCAGCTTGTCATCATCATCCCATTTGGCAGACCAGACTATTTGAACTACAGATCCATCTTTCCGGATGCAGCGGTTCTGAAAGTCAGGTACATCATTACCATTCATGACCTTTTCCGCCATTTCACGCGTGAGCTCAATGTCGTCCGGATGAACGAAATTCAGGTATTTTTCTCCGCTGATCTCTTCCGGTCTGTATCCCCAAACTTTTTCTGAAGCTGAACTTACTGTTACAAATCTGCTATCTTCATCAATCGTACAGATTACATCAAGAGAATGGCTGAGTATATCCCACAGTTTATTTTCGATATTTTTCTTATCACTCATAGGCATTTTCAGATGAGCATTTAAAGAGCAACACACTGTTGATTTTATACAGGACTTTTTGATATACCAAAAACGTCGGAAAAAGTTTAGGAATTACAGTGGTTTAGCATAAATTCATAAACAGCTTCCATAAAAAAGATACGCATGTATTATTTCTCTACCTAGATAATAGATATACATGCGATAAGCAAGTCATCGGAATCTTCTTTAAGGACTCATTCGCTACTCAATGGCATCCACATCCACATTAATTCGAACGGCAGAGGAACCTTTGGGTTTGATGGCATCGTATTTTTTGAATATTGAGTCGAGCAACTGCTCAACCGTATGTGCATTATATTTTCTGCTCAATTTGATGTTTGCCTCCCATTGGTACTGCCCGTTCATCCACTCTATCACGGAAGGTGAGGGTCCCATTACCACATCATCGCCGGTTACCATACGCATGGCATCACAAAACCGGTCGGCCACCATTTGAACTTTACTCCACGATGGCGATTTAAAATGAAACATCACCATGCGAGAAAAAGGCGGGAACAGAAGCATTTCACGGTTAGCGAGCTCTTGTCTGGCAAATGCTTTAAAATCGTGCGTTTTTGCGAAGGCTATGGAGGGATGGTCCTGTTTCCATGTCTGCACGTAAACCACTCCCGGTTTTTCGGCTCTTCCGGCCCTGCCCGCAACCTGACTCAGCAGCTGGTACATCCTCTCACCCGCCCGGAAGGATGGAAATGCCAGTTCCGTATCGGCGTTGATAACCCCAACCACCGTTACATTGGGAAAATCGAGTCCTTTGGCAACAAGCTGAGTACCAATCAATATATCTGCTTCACCATTCAGAAATTGCTCATAAATCTTTTGATGGCCGAATTTACCCGAGGTTGTATCTCTGTCCATACGAAGAAGCCGTGCTTCAGGAAACAGACCGCTCATCTCCTCTTCTACCTGCTGGGTTCCACTCCCCTTGGAATTCATTTTTTCTGAACCACATAGTTCACAGATTCTATCAGCCCGCCTTGAATACCCGCTGTAGTGATCTAACAGGATATTTTTTTTCTTGTGATAGGTGAGACTTGTTGAACTCTCAGGGCTTTGCGGAATGTGGCCGCACTCTTCACACTGCAGGAAAGAGGCATATCCCCGGCGGTTGTAGAGCAGAATAATTTGCTCTTTTCGTTTTAGTGCTTGTTCAATCTCCTGAAAAAGTTCTGCAGTAAGCGGGCCTTTCATGGCATGCTTATATTCAATCAGATTCAAGATCTCAACCTGTGGCATCGTGCCTGTGGGGCGAAGCGGCAGTTGAAGCATGGTGTGTTTCTTTTCCTGTACAGCTTTCACGGAAACCATCCCCGGTGTAGCCGAGCCCAGTATAACTACTGCACTTTCCATGTGCGCTCTCATCACGGCCACATCACGAGCGTGATAGCGCGGTGAAGGATCAAACTGTTTGTACGAGCCATCATGCTCTTCATCTACTACAATTATTCCCGGGTTGCGAACCGGTGCAAACACTGCAGATCGTGGCCCTATAGCAATTCGTTTCTCACCGGATTTCAGGCTTTGCCACGCTTCAAACCTCTCCCGGTCACTAAGCCGGCTGTGAAGCACAGCAATCTGATCGCCAAAAATCTGATAAAATCGCTGTACGGTTTGCGGTGTAAGGGCTATTTCAGGTACGAGCACCAGACCACCCCGGCCTTGTTCCAAAGCGTGTTTCAGGGCGTGAATGTATACTTCGGTTTTACCGGAGCCGGTTACACCAAATAGCAGAAAGCTCTCAAACTTTTTCCCATCCAGTGGTTTTTTGATTTGCTCAAATGCATCCTGTTGCTTCCCTATCAGCGTTTTAATGAGATCCGGTTTATAAACCCCGCCGTGTGTAATTTCGGGCTCTGCTTTCAGAGTTACAGATTCAATCCACCCCTCTTTTTCGATCCGATTGAGTGTATATGGGGTGAAAAGTTTGTCCTGCAGAAGATCCTGATTTGTTATCGGCAGATCCATCCGAACCAATTTTTCAAATGCCTGTACCCATTTTTTTTCCCGGTCGCTTTCAGATAATTTACTCAAAACGACTTGCGGATCTGTTCCCTTTGCCAGTATCCAGTTTTTTACTTTTTTGTAGTCTACCTTCTGCCGGGGATACTCCCACACCTGCAGCCAGCCCATTTTAAGTGCTTTCTTCAGCACTTTTTTATCGGAGCCATCGCGCCATCTTTTTTCAGCCTCTTTGAGGGTAAGATCACCGCTTTCTGCCTCGTCCAGTAACTCCCTTTCTTTATCGGTCAGATCGCCTTTAAACCCTTTTTTTACCCGTATCTTTTTTTCTGATGCAAAATTTAACCCAACGGGCAGAGCGGCCTGAATGGCTTCACCCCAGCTGCAATAGTAAAACCGGTGAATCCACTCTGTAAGCTGCAGCATGGTTTTATCCATGATGGGCTCATCATCCAGCACCTGTTCTATGGGTCGGGTTTCAAATTCAGGTTTTTTTTCATGAATTTGAACAACCATACCAATGGCATACTCACTTCTGAGAGGTACCCAAACCCGCATCCCCGGCCTGATCATTTCATCTTTGCCGGTATGATAGGTGAACAGACTTCTCACCGCTGTTGGAAATGCAATATCTACATATTTTTTTGCCATATGATGAAGCTATGGAATCTTGCATGAAATTGGGAATATGATTCGCGCATCTTCCTTTCCAATTGCAAAAGAAGGGGGATAACACGTAATTTTTTTTATATTCCAAATTAATCATCTGAATTTCTGAATCAGGAATCCTTAAATAAAAGAAAACAGTTATGAGAAATTTTACCCGGCGTAGATTTATTCAAACAAGTATAGCAGGTGCAGCCGGATTGTCGATGTTCCCCTTTATGAAAGGGTGTACAGCACCAAGCGACCAAATTCGAATAGGAGTTATCGGCCTGGGGCGGCAGGCGATCTCCTTGATCAACGGCTTTCATCAAAATCCCGGAGTTAAAGTGGTAGCCGGAGCCGATGTGTATGGAAGAAAACGAGAGCGATTTGAAATGATGATCCGCGAATACCAGGAGGCGGCAGAATATGAGAATATTGAAGTATCGTCTACTGAAAATTACCAGGATATGCTTGAGGATAACAATATTGATGTGATTGTAATTGCCTCCCCCGACCACTGGCATGCCATCCAGGCAATTGAAGCCTGCAGCGCCGGCAAAGATATTTATCTCGAAAAACCGGTAACACTCACCATTCGGGAGGGTATAGAAGTGGTAAAAGCTGTTCGGGAAAATAACATTATTCTGGGAGTTGGTAGCCAGCAGCGTTCAGATCCAAACTTTCAGCATGCTGTAAAAATGGTTCGTGAGAATCGTCTGGGTGATCTTACAAAAGTCAATGCATGGGTGGGCGGTCCTGCCGTGCCGTACGATCTCCCCGAAGAAGAAGTACCAAGCGATTTGAACTGGGATAAATGGCTTGGGCCAAATCAGTATGTGCACTACAACCCGGATCTGAATCCACCAATCTCACTCGATCCTGTTCAGCATGAGCAATTCTGGGGCGGCTGGCGCTGGTACCGGGAAACAGGCGGCGGACTTCTGACCGACTGGGGCGCTCACATGTTTGATGTGGTTCAGTGGGCACTGGATAAAGATGATAGCGGCCCGGTTGAGATTATTCCTGCAGGGCACAGCGGCACCGACTATATCGACTTTGTTTATGATAGCGGCTTGGTAATGTCGAATGCGCCATTCACAGATGATGGAATGCAGGGCGTGCGCTTCGAAGGTAGTGATGGCTGGATTGAAGTTCACAGAGGGCATTTCCGTGCATCTGATAACGAGCTGCTGCCACCCGTTCCCGAAGTGTCTGATGATGTGGAATATGAGCAGGCAAGCCCGCATCTCGTAGATTTCATTGGGTCTGTACGCTCTCGCCGCGATCCAATTGCGCCTATCGAAGCCGGTCACCGAACCGGAACCATCGGTACGCTGGGTAACATCGCCACGGAGCTGGACCGGCCTCTCAAATGGAATCCGGATTCCGAAACCTTTGTGGATGATGCCGAAGCAGATGGCCATCTGCACCGCGATTACAGAGACGGCTACTCACTGTAATCTTCTCTGAAACCGATCTCAAAAGCACCTTATCATTTCCGGTAAGGTGCTTTTTTTATGAGTTAAACGAACTGAACCGATACAAAAAATTCACTCTGAAAGAGCGGGTTCTCCAGCGGTTTTCATTTTCGGAGTAGAAACCCGGCTCATCAATAATATTTACCCTGCCCCTTGTGTTGAAGAGATCAAAACCGCTGAATGTTAAGGTAGCATCTCCGTCAAACAGATCCATTGAAAGGGCAGAATTCACATGATAGGTTCCTTCCCGGCTGCCCTGAGTTGTTGTTCTCGGTCCGCTATATCTGTAGGTTGTCTGAAAATTTAATCCATCCGTTATTCTCCATTGAAGCCGCATCCGGCCAAACGTAACCCGGGAAGATCGCTCAAATAGCTGATTATTCAGCTCTCCTTCCGTTTCAGACTGAAAGTAATTGATACTTCCGCGAAGGCGAATGTGTTCTCCTGCCCGCTGATTCAGAGCCAGTTCTGTACCCCAGTTCGACTGATTGGAAAGATTAACCGGTGAACGGCGGGTGATTCCACCCTCTCCAACATCTGTAATGGTTTCAATAACTCCCGTTCGATATCTGTGATAGAGCGATGTTGTAAGCGATCCGCTTTCCCAGAATCTCAGGTAACTAACCTCATAAGAGTTGGAATAAACAGGATTCAGAAGCGGATTTCCGGTGTAAATATTCCTCGAATCCCTGAAGTTGGAGAATGGAAGAATATTCCTCATTCTCGGCCGTGAAAAACGGCGGCTGTAACTCAGCTGAACCGAGTTCTGATCATTGATCTCATACCCTAAAAATGCGCTTGGAAATAGATCGAAATAGTTTTGTCTGTCTGATCCTCCAGTGCTTGTAACCTCGGTATCCATAATGGTTTGTTCAGCTCTCAATCCGCCCTGAAATGAAAAATCGCCAAACTGAACGGACGCAATTCCATAAAGAGCATTTACATTGCGGTAATAATTGAAATCAAAACTAAATTGATTCATCGGTTCCCAGATACCATCTATGTTTTCCAGCACTCCGTAATCATTATCAATCCATTGAAATGAAGATCGCCCGCCGGCCTCAATTTCCACATTTTCGCTGATTGGGTGCACATAGTCTGCATTAAACTGTATACGGGTTCGCTGTTCATCGATATCTGTCCGTTGCATTCCCAGAACCTGATTCACCGTTCGGTTCTCTTCAAAAAGGGTGCCCGATTCCCATTCCGGCCTGTAGTCAACCCGAGCATCAAGGTTCAGTACCCTGTATTCTGAAAATCGATATTCGTAGCGCAGATCCAATTCCATATCCATACGATCCTCATCCAGATCTTCCTCTCTGTACACTTCACCCAACAGATTCTCGCTCAAATCCATATCGCGATAGAAGGTATCGGTTTGATTATTTCTGTCGCGAAAACGGAAGTAAACTGAAGGCGTCAGGGTTTGCCGCTCGCCGATGAAAATTTCAGCTCCGGCACGTACATTTCCGCGAAGCTCTGTTCGCATTCTGTCCTGAACCTGATTGTACATGTACGATGTATCGGCCGACTCAAACCTCTGAAACCGAAAAGCCTCTGATGGCCTGTCACGATATCGAAAGCCGATATTTGTGAACCAGTTCACATTATTTGACATAAAGTTCAGATTTGTTGATAGCCTGTGATCACCCGGAATTCCCGTACGCCCAAGGGCAGAACCGCTGAAACCCGCCACACGATTTCGTTTCAAAATAATATTGATCACTCCGGCATCTCCCTCCGCCTGATATCGTGCAGATGGATTTGG
>SLJB01000254.1 GCA_007135335.1 Balneolaceae bacterium | reverse complement strand
TTATTTCTGAAATCTGCCTCTGATAAAAAATAGTAGTGCACACCATATTTCTCCCCGCTTCTTGGTTGTCGAGTGGTGGCACTCACAGAGAATTTGATGCCGGCAAAATCTCTGAGCAGGCGTTTGGTCATAGTTGTTTTACCGCCACCGCTTGGTGAGGCGAGAATTATAATTTTCCCCTTTTTATTCAACGTTTTGAACCTGTTCCCTTATCTGTTCAAGCTTCTCTTTACCAAGCACAATGTGCTGTGATATGGTAGAATCATTCGCTTTTGAGCCGATGGTATTTAGCTCTCTGTTGATTTCCTGTGACAGGAAATTAAGCCGTCGACCTACAGGTGTATCACTTTTAAACGCTTCAATGAAGAATTTAAGATGCGAATTCAGCCTGATAATCTCTTCGTTGATGTCCATTTTGTCAGCTATAAGAGCAATTTCAAGCTCCAACCTTTCGGGGTCAATTTGATCATCTGAAATCATTGATTTGATGCGATTTTGAAGCTTTTCACGAACCTCGGGTACTCTGTTTTCGGAGAGCTTTTCTACCGCTTTAACAATTTCTGCAATTCCGGAGATTTGATTTTGCAGGTCGTTTTTCAGCTCTTCACCCTCCTTATCTCGCATCTCATTCAGGCTATCGAGTGCTTTGTCGATGGCTTTGGATGTACATTCCCAGATAAATTTCAACTCCTCTTCATCTTCTTCCTTCGATTTAAAGATTCCATCAAAATGAAGAATATCCCGTATTTGAACAGGTTCCTGGATATTGGCAAGGAATTTTATCTGTTCAAGAATTTTCCCGTACGATTTTACCAGCTCCTCATTGTAGGTGATATTGGGTCCTGTTTTTACTGTTTTTTCAACGTTCACACTGAGGTGAACTTTTCCTCTGGAGAGCTTTTTTTGAATAATTTCTTTAATGTCGAATTCATGTTGTTGAATGGTTTGCGGCATTCGGGATGAAATATCGAGATACCGGCTGTTCAGTGTTTTAACTTCAATGGTAACCTGAAAGCCATTAGAGGAGTATTCACCCCGCCCAAAACCTGTCATCGATCGAATCATGTAAATGATGGATTAGTTAGTGATTTGCATGAAAATACTAAAGTAACAGCACGAAATCATAGCCATTTATCGGATAGATGAGATCAGTTCATCAGCTAAAATTTTTGCCTCAACAGCTGTTTTTGCCTCACTATAAACCCGTACAATGGGTTCTGTATTTGATTTTCTGAAGTGTACCCAGCCATGATCAAAATCTATCTTCACGCCATCGACAGTATTCGGCTTCTGTTGTTTGTAGAGATTCGCAACTTTTCCCAGAAGTGCATCTGCATCTGTGCCCAGATTGCGGAGTTCAATTTTCTGTTTACTCATCTCATATTTTGGCAGAGTATCCCGGTAATCCGAAGCCTTCATTCCCAGTTCGGCCAGGTGCTGCAGTATCATAGCTGTACCCACGAGTGCATCGCGACCGGGGTGCAGATCGGGGTTGATTACACCGCCATTCCCTTCGCCGCTGATAATCGCGCCTTTCTCCTGCATTACTTTTACCACGTTAATTTCACCCACAGCGGCCCTGTGGCATATATTCCCATATTTTTGTGTGATATCATCTGCCGCACGAGATGAGGAGAGATTCGTTGCCGTATCACCCGGGGTTTTACTGAGTATAAAATCAAAAGCAGCAACCTGAGTGTACTCTTCACCAAAAAGCCGTCCGTTTTCATCCACAAGCGCAAGGCGGTCGCCATCGGGGTCGGTTACAATTCCCAGATCACATTTGCTCTTCTTTACAAATTCACGGATCTCGGTAAGATGTTGGGGTAGTGGTTCCGGGTTGTGCGGGAAGATTCCGGTTGGTTCGCAATAGAGTTTATGTACACGAACTCCAAGCTTTTCAAGCAGCCTCGGCAACGCAATTGATCCTGCACCGTTTACTGCATCCACCGCAACAGAAAACTGTTTTTGTTTAATGAATTCGGCATTAATGTATGGCAGTTCCAAAACTTTTTCAATGTGATAGTCGATGGCTTCGGAATCTTCTGTGATGGTGCCGATTTCGTTGTAAAGTTTGTAAGAAAAATCACCTTTTTCAGCGATATCTAGCACCTTCTTGCCCTGTTCGGCATCCAGAAACTCACTCTTGCTGTTTAGCAGTTTCAGAGCATTCCACTGTTCAGGATTGTGGCTTGCAGTGAGAATAATTCCGCCGGCAGCCTTGTGCTTCAATACGCCCATAGCTACGGTAGGGGTTGGGGCAATGCCGATCTTAATAACATCACAGCCTACACTTTGCAGAGTTGCACAAACAATATCTTCGCAAATCTGTCCGGTAACCCTTGAATCGCGGCCAACAACAACCCTGCCGCCATCCAGCCAGGTTCCGTAAGCGGCTGCAAAGGTTACAAGGTTTTCAGGATTTAGATGAGAACCAAAAATACCGCGAATTCCGGAAACTGAAATCATTAAAGACATAGAATGGTGAGTTGATTTAAATTTTTATGTTGTATAACAGGCTCATCACAATAGAAGTTTTACGCCGTTTCTTTATTGCTTGTCCATTTTGTCTCAGCGGCACCTGCCTGGTGGTTTTCGAATCGGGCCATAACAAAAAGCAGATCCGATAAACGGTTCAAATAGATAATGGCATCTTGTGAGATCGGTTCTTCAGCTTTAAGTTCGGCAGTAAAGCGCTCGGCACGCCGGCAAACGGTTCTTGCAAAATGTAGGGAAGCCCCTGCCGGTGTTCCTCCCGGGAGAATAAAAGAAGTTAGTGATGGAAGCTGTTCATCGAGGCTGTCGATCCACTCTTCAAGTTTTTCGATATGTGAACTTCCAATACGGTCAATTTTACCTTTTTTTGAGGTAAGTGTGGCCAGATCAGCACCGAGAATAAAAAGCTGATCCTGAATTTCATTCAGTATGCTTTTTCCGATACTGCTGAGAGAGTGTGTGAGCGTGACTCCAAGTACGGAGTTCAGTTCATCAACAGTTCCGTAAGCGTGTATTCTGATGTTGTGTTTCTCAATTTGTGCACCGCCAAAGAGTGCAGTCTGGCCTCGATCGCCTTTTTTTGTATAGATTTTCATAGTTTTTTTGTTTTTATGTAAGGTAAAAACCCTGTGGATGTTAATCAGAACTTATTTCAGAATATGGAAGGATTTTTCACCGCTTTCAAAGTGCTTAAGCAGATGCCTGAATGCTTTTAAATGGCCTTCTAATTTTTGAAGCTCTTCAAGCGGACATCCATAGTTGACCTTTACAGATTCCGTGTATTCAGCGTTCAGTTCAATCAGATTTATGTCGTTTTTTAGTTTGTCAATTTGGTTTTGCAAGGAGTAGTCATACTCAATAATGAAAGTCTGAATCGGTATTATCTTTTTAGGATCGGAATTACGGATGGTTAGCCGCGCAGTTTCTCCATACGCTTCAATCAACCCGGCTTTACCGAGCTTTGTTCCGCCATAATATCTGACTACGATAAGTACCACATTGATCAGTCTTGAAGAACGAAGAGCATTCAAAATAGGCAAACCCGCTGTGCCTGCCGGTTCACCGTCATCATTGGCGAACTCAGCCGGTTCATTTGGATCAATCAGGTAAGCATAGCAGTGATGCGTGGCAGTTGGATGCTCATTTTTCACGCTATCCATTACATTTTCTGCTTCCCGAATATCAGAGACTGGATGGATATACCCAAGAAATTTAGAGCCTTTTACCCTGTAATCTGATTGAAAAATTTCAGTAACTGTAAACACAATAGTGAATTATGGCGGAATGAAATTTCAGGCAATTTAGACCATTTCTTAATAAGCGTGAGAGCCCCCTCAAATACGCTATTACCTTGCCTTTTATGGCAAAAGAAACGAATTTATAAGTCTAATAACTAAAGGGAACTCAAATAATAACTACCCTGTTTTTACACCTCAAAAACAGCTCACATAACAGAAGGAACTATGCCATCACTTATTGAAGCGTTTCAGTCGCAGGTTGGCCGAAAAATTCTAACGGGTTTGACCGGTTTTTTGCTCGTCTTTTTTATCATTTTTCACCTTGCAGGCAACCTTGCCATTTTTGGTGATCCAAATGCAATGAACAGCTATTCACAATTTTTGCACGATTTGGGCCCGTTATTGTGGGTTGCCCGAATTGGGTTGCTGCTCATTTTTGTTATCCATGCTTACATAGGAATCTCTATTTGGTTTAATAAGCGTAAGGCGCGGCCGCAGCAATATAAAGTGTACAGCAGTAAAGGCGGACCGAGCAAGCAGGGCCTGAGTTCCAGGAGTATGGCATTCACGGGAATTGTACTGCTCATTTTTGTGGTAGTTCACATCAATACATTCGCGCTGGGTGATATGGACACGGTGATGCTGGATGGCCGGGCAACTCACGATGTGAAGACTCTTGTGATTGATACATTTCAAAATCCAATATATGCTTTTGGTTATACCATCGTAATGATTCTGCTGGGTGCTCACCTGGGTCACGGAATCTGGAGTGCATTCACATCGCTTACACTTCGCAGTAAAAAAGCTTCAGCAACTATTTACACCATTGGTGTAGTTGTAGCGGTTCTGCTTGCGATTGGATTCCTTTTTATACCACTCTACATCTACTTTGGCGGCGGATGCGATGCAGCACTCATTAATTGTAATTAACCGGTTTTTTAACTGATCAAAACAAAGATTATGAAACTAGATCCTAAAATACCTTCAGGACCCTTAGCAGAGAAGTGGACGAATCACCGAAACGAAATACAGTTGCTTTCACCGAATAATAAAAGAAAGCATAAAGTTATTGTAGTGGGAACCGGTTTAGCGGGTGCTTCAGCAGCGGCAAGTTTATCAGAGCTTGGTTACAACGTTGAAGTATTCAGTATTCTCGACTCTCCCCGCAGAGCTCACAGTATTGCCGCACAGGGTGGTATCAATGCGGCGAAAAATTACCAGAATGATGGCGACAGTGTCTGGCGGCTTTTTTATGATACCATCAAAGGTGGTGATTACAGAAGCCGTGAAGCGAATGTCTATCGCCTTGCTGAAAACTCAAATTATATAATTGATCAGGCCGTAGCCCAGGGTGTGCCTTTTGGCCGTGAGTATGGCGGGCTATTGGATAACCGCTCGTTTGGTGGCGCACAGGTATCCAGAACGTTTTATTCCCGTGGGCAAACCGGGCAGCAGTTGCTCTTGGGTGCCTATCAGGCTATGATGAAAGAGGTACACTCCGGCCGGGTAAAAATGTATAACCGCCATGAAATGCTGGACCTCGTTCTGGTGGATGGCAAAGCGCGCGGAATCATCACCCGCGATCTGGTGAAGGGCACCATAAACCGTTATGAAGCGGATGCAGTCATTCTCTGTACCGGTGGCTATGGAAATGTGTTTTATCTCTCAACCAACGCGAAGAATTCAAATGCTACGGCTGCGTGGAGATGCCATAAGCGCGGGGCAGCTTTTGCAAATCCTTGTTTTGTACAGATTCACCCGACCTGTATCCCTGTTTCGGGCGACTATCAATCCAAGCTTACACTAATGAGTGAGAGTTTGAGAAATGATGGCCGTGTTTGGGTACCGAGAAATAAGGATGAGAAACGCCCGCCTAATGAAATTCCTGAGGAAGACCGCTACTACTATCTCGAAGAACGATACCCGAGTTTCGGAAACCTTGTACCCCGGGATGTGGCCTCGCGTAGTGCAAAATTGGTGTGCGATGATGGACTTGGAGTAGGCGATACCGGCTTAGCCGTATATCTCGATTTCCGGGATGCCATCAAGCGCGACAGCAAAGAGGTGATTCAGGCCAAGTATGGAAACCTGTTCGATATGTATCAGAATATCACGGATGAAAACCCATATGAAGTGCCGATGCGGATTTTCCCGGCTGTTCATTACACGATGGGCGGTCTGTGGGTGGATTACAATCTGATGAGCAACATTCCAGGGTTATTTGTGGCCGGAGAGGCAAACTTCTCAGATCATGGAGCAAACAGGCTGGGTGCAAGTGCGCTGATGCAGGGCCTGTCTGATGGCTATTTCATTGTTCCTTACACTGTGGGTGATTATATCGCCGGTGAAGATCTTCCAAAAGTTACAACCGAACATAAAGCATTCGGCGAAGCTGTGGAAAGCTCCACAAAAATCATGGATAAACTGCTTGCAATAAATGGCAGCAAAACCGTGATTGAGTTTCATCGTGAACTCGGTAAAATTATGTGGGATAAGGTTGGCATTTCGAGAAGCAAAGAAGGCCTTGAGTCAGCCATTGATGAGATCCGTGCACTGCGTGATGAATTTTGGCAGAATGTACGGGTACCGGGCGAGGCAAATTACTATAACAAATACCTTGAGTTTGCCTACCGAGTTGCCGATTACTTCGAACTTGCCGAGCTGATGGCCATCGATGCTCTGGACAGAGGGGAATCATGCGGATGCCATCTGCGTGATGAATATCAGACTGAAGAAGGTGAAGCTCTGAGAAATGATAAAGAGTATGCATTTGTTTCTGCATACGAATATTTGGGTCTAAACGGTAAACTTGAAACCCAACTCCACAAAGAAAAACTCGATTTTGAGTTCGTTGAATTGAAACAAAGAAGCTACAAATAACAGGATATTTTATGAGTTTAATGACAATCAACCTTAAAGTTTGGCGGCAAAAAAATGCGGAATCACCCGGTAAATTTGAGGATTATAAGCTTGATGGCGTAAGTGAGCATATGTCGTTTCTTGAAATGCTGGATGTGCTGAACGAAGACCTCATCAAAGAAGGAAAAGATCCTGTTGAGTTCGATTACGATTGCCGCGAGGGTATCTGCGGATCGTGCAACATGGTGATTAACGGAAGGGCACACGGGCCAAAGCATAAAACAGCGGCCTGCCAGCTCCATATGAGAACATATAACGATGGCGATACCATTGTAATTGAACCACCAAGAGCTGCTGCCTTTCCTATAGTCAAGGATCTGGTAGTTGACCGCACCGCATTCGACCGTATTATCGAAGCGGGTGGGTATATCTCGGTGAAAACCGGTGCTGCACCTGAAGCAAACCTCATTCCGGTACCGCAGGATATTTCAAATGAAGCTTTTGACTATGCCACGTGTATTGGTTGTGGTGGTTGTGTGGCGGCTTGCCCCAACTCATCTGCAGCACTGTTTACCGGTGCGAAAGTTGCCCACCTGAACAGCTTGCCTCAAGGGCAGCCCGAGCGCGACAAACGAACCATTGCGATGGTTAATCAGATGGAGAAAGAGGGCTTTGGAGATTGCTCAAACTACGCAGAGTGTGAAGCGGTATGCCCGGTTGGAATCAGTATCTCTGCCATTGCCGAAATGCGCAGAGATTATGTAAAAGCTATATTTTAATCCCTTATTCATATTTGATTAAGTCTATTTCTTATCTACTTTTAGAAGGCTTTGATGATTCATCAAAGCCTTTTTTTTGAATTTAAATTTGAGAAGATATATGAAGATGAGAACTGTTCTGATTTCTGGTCTGATTTTGGCATTTAGTTTTGCCTTATCAACAAAAACTGAGGCACAGGAACTTCAGGTTGCAATTGATTTTGACCTTGCAGCTCCGCAAGGCGAATTCAGTGATCAATTGGATAAGCTTGGTTGGGGACTGAATCTGATGGGAGGCTATCGGTTCGGACAGACCCCGATTATGCTCGGGCTTGAGTTCGGTTTTATGAATTTTGGGCGTGATGTTCGTGACGCCCCTCTCAGCACAACCATTCCCGACTTGAGGGTTGAAGTTGAAAACAGCTACAACCTTGTTCATGGTGATATTCTTTTACGAATGATTCCGCCACCCACTGCAATACGACCCTACGTTGAAGGGCTTGTTGGCTTCAACTATTTTTATACTGAAACGGTAATTCGTGATCGAGGTTCATTTTCCGGTGAGGAGCGGCTCAGAGATACAAACTTTGAAGATACTGCTCTGAGTTATGGTTTAGGAGCCGGTGTGCATTTCAGATTGTACCAGGACAGAGCTATGGAGCGGGACTCTGAAGATGTAACTCCCTCTTCTGTCTACCTGAGTCTCTCCAGCCGTTATATGTTCGGCAGGGAAGCAGAATATCTCCAGGAAGGTTCGATTGATGTAGTTTCAAGGCCGGGAGAGGTGCTGTATGATGTAAGCCGATCAAAAACAGATCTGCTCTACTTTAAACTGGGCCTTGTAATCAACTTTTAGTCCTCAGTTGATGTGTGAATAAATAGTAAATCAATCACCTGAATGAATAATCCTACCCTGGAAGAAGCGAGAGAAGCACTCAAACAATTTTGGGGGTATGATTCCTTCAGAGCGGGGCAGGAGAGAGCAATCCAATCAGTACTGAGTGGAAATGATACACTCGTGCTTTTTCCTACAGGGGGCGGTAAATCGCTTTGTTATCAGGTGCCCTCTTTGCTTTTAGATGGGCTTACCGTTGTAATTTCACCGCTTGTGGCATTGATGCAGGATCAGGTTGATCAGCTGAAAGCCCTTGGAATCCGATCCGCTTTTATCAACAGCACACTCTCATCGTACGAGGTGGAACAGCGTCTTGTAAACGCCAGAAACGGTATGTATAAAATGATTTACTTGGCACCTGAAAGGCTGTCAACAGATTTGTGGAAAGCTGAGCAGCCAAGGTTAAACATCGCCATGATTGCTATCGATGAAGCGCATTGTATTTCAGAATGGGGACATGATTTCAGGCCATCATACAGAAACATCAGAGATGAACTAACTGATTTGAAAGAGGATGTACGCTGGCTGGCATTAACTGCAACAGCCACTCCGGAAGTACGGGACGATCTCCTTTCATCACTTAAGTTCAGAGACCCACAAATTATCACAAGTGGCTTTAAGCGTGAGAATCTGATCTGGTGGGTAAAACAGTCAGACAGAAAGCGAACAGATGTGTCTAAAACTGTACAAAAAGCTTCAAAAATGGGCAGCGGTATCCTGTACTGTTCTACCCGCAGGGATTGTGAAGAATTTGCCGGTTATTTCAGCCAAAAAGGTATCATCACAAAACCGTACCATGCCGGGCTCGAGCCAAAGCAGCGAGAAAAAGTTCAGCGCGAGTGGGTTTCGGGTAGTGTTCCTTTAGTTACAGCTACCAATGCATTTGGAATGGGGATTGACAAAGCTGATTGCCGCTATGTAGTGCATCATACCATGCCTTTTTCACTGGAATCATATTATCAGGAAGCCGGCCGGGCAGGGCGCGATGGAGAAATAAGTTATCCTGTACTCATCTTTAAAGAGGGGGATACAACTTATCTGAAGGAGAGAATCGAGCAATCCTATCCGGAATATGAGACCCTTCAAAAGGCATATAACGCACTTTGTGATCAGCTGGAACTGGCCGTTGGCAGCGAAATGGATAGTCCGCAGCCGGTGAATATGGCCTCTGTTGCACGACGCATAAGTATATCGGCAGGTAAACTTAAAACATCACTGGATCTGCTTCAGCGATTGGGAATCGTAAGTATTACGAAGCTGGAATCGCAAAAAATTGGAATTCACTTTCTGATCGACAGCAGTTATCTGCTGCAACTGGTTGATGATTCGACTCCGCAAAAAGGCGAATTTCTGGATACACTCTACCGGCAATTTGGGCCAAAATCGCATGGAGAATTTGTCTATCTGAAGGAAGATTATCTGCTGGATAAATTGCATGTTACCTCAAATCAGCTGAGGAAAGCACTGAATGTTTTTGAGGCTCAGGATAAAATATTATCTGCTCAATACCTTGCGGAGTCAACTCTTGTTCAGTTAATGGAGGCTCGTACAGCAAAGCTTCACATCGATCATCATCAGGCGTATTCTTATAAAAAAATTCTTCTGGAGAAACTGAATTACATGCATCGCTATGCAGTAACACGTATGTGTAGAGAAGTATTTCTGAGAAGTTATTTTGGTGAAGCCGACGCCGAACCGTGCGGTAAGTGCGATAATTGCACACAATCAAATCGAAAAGAGATAGCTCATTTTGATAAAAGCGACATTACCGTCATAAAAAATATTCTGGGAGACGGCTTGAAGTCAGCAGCCGAGATCAAAAAGAAGACCGGATGGAAGAGTGCAAAATGCAAGCGGGTAGTAGGCTACATGTTGAGGGAAAATATCATTGAAACAGCAGAAGATGGGAGCTTTAAGATAATCGATTAAAGAATTCGTTAATCCGTATTGGTTATCCAGGCTTCAACATCAAACTGATCTGAAACAGTCTGTTTTAAATGTTCAACCTCTTCGAGGCTGCTTAGATTGCCCAGCCGAACCCGAAACCAGGTTTCTCCGGAATCTTCATGGTGAGATGCCTGGACATAAGCACTCTCAAATCCCCGTTCAATCCATACTTCCAGATACTCTTCTGCAGCATTGAGACTCTGGAAAGAACGTACCTGAAGGGAGAATCTCCCATCGGGATTAAACGAGTACTCTTTAATTGAAATGCCAACTAAAGCATCAGACCGGGATATTTCGGCCGATTCAACTGAGAGTTCTGAACCGGATGGCTGGGCAGATTCGGGTATGTCATTTTGATTTTGGTCATCTTCCGATCGATTAAATATTTGTTCTCTCAGCGATTCTGCTGTACGTCTGTTCTGTGCTCTGAAATCGCGCTCAGATTCATCTATGAAGGTACGTTCATTCCTTAGGCGATCGTTAATTCGATCAATCCTGCGCAGCTGTTCATCAATGTTTTGCTCATAAAACTGGTGTGTGTTTGCAAATTCCTCAGCTGAAACGCCATAATGGGCATACATTTCTTGCCTGAGCTCCTGTCTTGAATATTCACCCAGCAAAACTTCCTCCACCTGATCAATGATAGCCAGTTCAATAAAAATCATCTCATAGACCTCTTCACTTATAAGATTTTCAGGCTCTGAATCGGTGCAGGCTGCAAGCATAATAAATAGGATAAAAACGAGGTAAATTCGGTTCACTGATCGTCAGGATTTTTGGGATTTAACGGCCTAAGGGTGATTTCATTAATGAGAAGATTATCCGGTGTTTCCAGAAGGTGAATAAGCGTATTGGCCACATCACCGGGCTGCATCATGTTTGGGTGTGTGCTGCTCTCTTTATCATCCCCGAAAAAATGTGTGGCTATTGAGCCCGGGAACATTGTGGAAACTTTGATTTTATCGTAACGAAGCTCTTTAAATAGTGCCTCACTAAATCCACGAAGGCCAAATTTGGTGGCATTATATCCTGAAATCTGAGGGTTGCCAAGCAGACCCGCCACCGATGAAATATTGATAATATGGCAATGTCGCGGATTCTTTTTCAGGAGAGGCACAACCTGTTTGGTGATGTAGAAAACGCCATTCAGATTCGTGTTCATCATGGTATTCCAGTCATCAACAGAAAGTTCATCTATATTCCCAAACAGACCAAGGCCGGCATTATTTATTAGAATATCCGGCAGATTATTCTCATTAAATTCCGATTGTACCCATGCTGCAATGTTGTCTGCCTGTGTTATATCCATCTCAACAGGTACGAAAAGTTCACCCAGTTCATTTTGAATCTCCCTGAGCTTATTCAGCCTTCTTGCCAAACCATAAACTTTCGTACCTTTCTGAACCAATTTTTCACTGAATGAAATGCCAATTCCACTGCTTGCACCGGTAACAATTGCTGTTTTGTTCTTTAAATCCATAATTTTCTATTCGTTTTATTTACCTGTTCAACATTGGTTCAACGCATTACGTTTGTTTTACGGTACACTCAAAACTACACAAATGAAATCAATATATCTTGATATAGGCAATAGTTCACTGAAACTTGCCGAAAAGCAAAATGGCGATTGGTTTATCGTGTACAGAGAATCTCTGAATGAGGCCGAAAAATTGATTGATTTTGTGAAAAAGAACTACCCAGGCAGCCACATGATCGTCAGCTCGGTGAGGGCTGATATTTCTGAGATCATCACTTCAAAATTTAACAACACAAAAATCACATTGTTAAGCAGTTTATCTATACCGCCGGCAATGCTTAATTATGGCACGCCAAAAACACTTGGTCTGGATAGATTTCTTGCCTGCCTGGCAGCCTGGAAAATGTCGCTGTCGGATGTTGTTGTAGTTGATACAGGCAGTGCTTGCACGATTGATTTTATGTCGAAAGCCGGCGTTTTTATGGGCGGAATTATAACCCCCGGATTGGGGATGATCAGGGATTCGATCACTGCAAAACTGCCCGAATTGCCCGTTCCTGAAGTAGTGATACCGGAAGTATGGCCCGGCAAAACTACGGCTGAATCTATTCAGTGGGGTGCCTATTGGGGTTATGCTGAGATGGTAAAACGGTTTCTGGATAAATACCTGGAGAAGCATCCCTATGCAGCGATTTACCTGACTGGAGGAGATGCTGTTTTTTTGAGCGAGCAGCTTAAGAGTGTTTATGATGTAGAAGTGAGAGAATTTCTGCAGTTTGAAGGGATGAGTGAATTTTACAAAATGGAAAGACTGTAAATTTCAGCTGTTCAGCTTGCCGTTAATGATGGCAATAACCAGCTCAAGGGCAACTCTGTTTTCACCACCGCGTGGTATAATAACATCGGCATAGCGCTTGCTCGGTTCTACAAAATCAAGGTGCATCGGGCGGACAAATGTTTCATACTGATTAAGTACCCCGTCAAGATCACGGCCACGCTCCTGAATATCCCTTTTCAGCCTTCGCAGCAGGCGAACATCATCATCGGTATCCACAAAGATTTTTATATCCATTAGGTCGAGAAGTTTAGGCTCGCTGAAAATTAGAATCCCGTCTATAAGAATAATTTTTTTTGGGGATACAGGGAGGGTTTCGATTGAGCGTGTGTGAGCCACAAAATCATAAACAGGAAGGTCTATTTTGTATCCCTTCCTGAGTGCATCAATATGCCGGATCATCAGCTCGGTTTCGAGCGAAGAGGGGTGATCAAAGTTCTGTTTTTTTCGTTCGCTTAGCGGGATGTGGCTCAGGTCGCGGTAGTAAGAGTCGTGCTCTATCAGAAGAATATTTTTTTTACCGATTCTCTTTACAATTTTGTTTACAACGGTGGTTTTACCGGAACCGCTGCCTCCCGCCACTCCGATAATTAGTGGTTCATCAATCATTACTGGCTCTGTTTTCCGGACGTACGCTGATACTTCTGTCGTACTCTTCTTTGAAATCACGAATGGCTCTGAAAATAGCTGAAGCTAATATAGTCTGTCCATACTCACTTGCCATATATCGTGCTTCGTTAGGGTTTGAAAGAAAACCAAGTTCTATCAGTACTCCCGGAGTGGAGGCATGCCACAGTGCCATTAAACCGGCCTGTTTAACCCCGCGTGATCTGCGCTGAGCTCTTGTGCGAAACTGGTCATCAATCATAGATGCAATGCGTTCGCTGATGGCGATATTGCCTGAGTTTGCAAGTTCATAGATAATGAGCTCTTCATCACTTAACTGCATGGGGCCGCCACCATTTTCGAGGTTCACCACGCTGTTTTCCCGTTTCATCACCTCAAGGGCAGACTGGCTTCTGGCCATCCCTAAAAAGAAGATTTCCGTGCCGTGTGCCTGTGCATTTCGAGCCGAATTTGCATGAATAGATACAAACAGGTCTCCCTTTGCCCGGGTTGCAATCAATCCGCGTTCATCAAGCTCTACAAATGAATTGTCTTTACGTGTATAGATCACTTCCACATCGGGCATGTGCTCTTCAATATAGGCACCTACTTTCAGAGCCACAGCAAGTGCTATGTCACTTTCCCGCAGACCCAGGCTTCGGTTGATGGCACCGGGATCGTGCCCGCCATGGCCGGCGTCAATCACAATGACGTTAAATTCGTAGCCATTTCTAAGGCGGACCAGTTCATCATTGTTTCCGCCAATAAATTCGTAGTCAATTACAGTGAAGTCATCCTGATACCCATACCATAAGATAATTTCCGTGTTGTCTGCAAGTCGTTGGATTTCCCCCGCATCAGACCACTCCATATTAAGCAGAAGGTGGGTTCTGTTGGCATCCGGGTAAGCATTCGCTTTCAGATAAACATCTTCATTCAGAAAAATATCAACACCGAATCCATTGGGACTTCTGTGATATTCAATATTGCGGATAACTGAAAACTTATCCGGCTCAAGAAAATTATCAGCAATCAACGTGGGAGAATAGACCATCATTTGTATGAGTCCCGGTTCCGGCTGAGCCACTTTGAAGGAATCGGCTGCTGCACTCAGATGAAAACGCATCACGAATCCATTCCCGTCACCTCTTTCAACAATAGAGAGCCTGTGCAGATCGGGTTGTGCAGATAGATTGGCAGGCATGCATGCAAGATGCAGGAAGCTACCCAGAATAATGGCAAGAATAGAAATTCTCTCCATAATTAACTAATTGAGGGTGTAAATGATTGTCTGAATGATATTAACGCTAATTTAAAGAATATTATCAGAATAGTGTAATATAATCTTTTTACTGTTTGAGCAATACAGATGATTCAATCATTTCTTTCCTGGATTTTTCTAACGACTGCTGTTACAACTGCTCTTGGAACAAGGCTGATAAATTTTGGGGATATTTTATTCATCCAGCCATAAATCGCAACACGCTTGCCACTCATTAAGCTCTTAAACCCATACTCTGCTACTTCTTGTGAAGTGGCTACGGGAAACCGATCGAACAATTTTGATTTTTCCATATTCGCCGTATCCTGAAACTCTGACTCAGTGGGACCGGGACAGAGTGCAGAAACGGTGATTTCATTGTCATGCAATTCATTGGCTATTGCCTCGCTGAATGCAAGCACATAGTGTTTGCTTGCATAATATACACTCATCAGCGGCCCCGGCTGAAATGCTGCAGTGGAAGCAACATTCATGATGTAAGCTTTAGGGTGTTTCAGCAGTTCAGGTATAAATAGGTGCGTGATATGTGTGAGGGATTTGATGTTCAAATCAATCATCGTGGAAAGTTTTCCCCATTCAGAATCTTTAAATAACCCATAATCCCCGATGCCTGCATTATTTACAAGTACTGAAACGGGTATGTTATTCTCAATTACAAATTGATGCAGTTTTTTAGGAGTGTCTGCTTTTGAGAGATCGGCAGGAAAAATGTGAACAGTTATTTTTCCGGTGGATTCAAGTTCTTCTTTAAGAGGCTTCAGTCGGTTTTCCCGCCGGGCAGTTATGACCAGATTATATCCTTCACGGGCAAAAATTTTAGCAAGTTCGTACCCAATACCGCTGGATGCTCCTGTAATCAAGGCTGTTTTCTGCATTTCAATTCAATTTGTTATTCGTTTTAGTTATCTATTTAGAAGTACAATTCATTTTA
>SLJB01000318.1 GCA_007135335.1 Balneolaceae bacterium | reverse complement strand
CACTTTTTTATGTAAATGATGTTAAGCTGTTATAACGTTCAGGAATACCAGAATCTTACCTCAATTTCTTTTGCAACTGTATACTTTTCCAGAATGCAACTGATATTTGGTATAACATCACAGTTTCAGCCGGAAACGTGATATTCAATGTAAGTGTATAATATTTCAAATTATATATTTACTGATTATAAAAATTTAAACTATATGAATTGTTAAAAGTTAATGACTTATATTTAATTTGAATTACGCTTATCTAATGGTTGAAGCAGCCGACAAATCACCCACAACAAACACCTTTTTGGTTCATACATATGAAAACAAACACTTTTTATCTGATATTGATTGTAACAGCATTTGCGTTTTTCGGAGCGATCAGCTGTTCAAGTGACTCGACCTCAGCCGCCGAGACTTGTGCGATATCACTGCCTACAGAACTCGCACCGGTAATGTTTGAAGATACCTATTTCAATAACCAGGATATCCCATTTGAAGAGCAGTACTCAACGTATTTCGAAGTTCAGTCTTTCGCATCCCTGGCCACATCTTTAATGGCAACGATGGGACCTTTGGGCATAGGTTCAAGTTTTCTGATGTTAATTCAGGCGTTGAACATCACTCCTACTGTTGATGGTAACACGTGTACCTGGACGTTTGATGTACCGGCCGGTATCGAAGGTGGTGGCGGTTCGGTTTCAATTATTGGTTCTCCTGCAAATAATGGTGTAAACTGGGAAGTACGGCTTAGAGACGCCGGTTCTTCAACTGCAATTCCGGTTCTTCGGGGTTTCACATCAACGGATAACAGATCCGGCGAGTGGAGAATTTTCGATGAATCATCAAGTACCACACCCGCAATGATTTACTCCTGGCAAATCCAGTCTGCCACCGTGTACTCAACAACTGTTACAGGTGCAGGACAAGGATTTCCTACCATGAATTATGAGAAAAATGGACCGGATAATTATCTGACTTCAACTGATAGTTCAGAAGAGGTAAATGTTTACTGGAATGAAAACACGGATTCCGGCTGGATTGAAGATCAGGATGGGCGGCGATGCTATACAAATTTTGCGAATTCGAGCTGTTAAATTATTCCACCATTTAACAATAGAAGTGAATTTCAAAAAACCCGGCCTGTTTAGCACCGGGTTTTTTTGCTTATAAATTTGGGAAATAGAGCAGATTACTATCAACTATTTTATCTGCACAGCCTTGAGGAGAGTAGGCTTTCCAATCTTTCAGGGGAACAATATTATTTTCAAATATTGTAACTGAGGCCACTCCCAAAAATCTGACATCTAAACCTGATTTAACCTGGTATTCTGCAGAAAGCCGCTGACACACAGGGCCCCACGAAAGGTTTGCCCTTATAAAAAATTCGGGCCTGAGATATGGCACAACCGAGTTGCCAAACATTTGTAATTCAACTTCAGGTGCTGCAAAACCCCATTGAGCATCCACATTCACTCCGATAAATGCAGCAAGATCGCCGGTGCCCCCCAGATGATTAGGATTTGCAATTGCAGTGTCATAATCGGTCGTAACATTGGTGCCATCATAGCTAATACCTGCGCGGCCGCTGTATGAAAATTTTGTTTCCGCAACAGCCGATGAATTGCCAATAACTTCAACCCTTGCAACTGTTCGAACTTTAACAGCCAGAACTACGGGAATAGGCCCTATAGTGAAAGGTATTTTGAGCATGGTAAGCGGCCCTATACCAATATTTTGGTCGAGCCCTCCACCGGCAGCCGCCAGCTTTAACTCCACATCTCCACCCATGTTAGGATTAACAAACTGAAATTTTCGTGTCTTATGATCCCGAATTTCCAGATTTGTATAATTGTTAATCTGCCTTATGGTAGATTCTGCCGTGAAAGCTACACCAGTATTTCCCGCTTGTTTACTAAGAGACACTTTGATTGTCGCTGAATCTCCTTTTGGCTGTATGGAAGCGGATCCCGAATAGGGGCCGGATGATATATCCCATTGGAAAACACCATCCACTAATGAATGTGAATAGAACTCTTCACCCTCAAATTCAAAAACTGCTTTTTCAACTAAATCAGGTGTAAATTCGAAACTTCGCTCCCACTCAATGTCAGCCTCTTTGAATGCTTCATTTATTGATGCAAACCCTGTTTGCACATTCACCTGTCCGTTTGATTCCTGAACGGATGTAATTCTGCCGAGTCCTACACCGGCTATCAATAAAATTTCGCCGGTTTTTAGACTGATATTACTGCTGTTCAAGACATCCGCGGAGAATGAGTATCTCCCGCTTTCAGGATCAGCCTCCGTCATTCCCGATTCTACGGTGGATTCCGGAATCAATACTGTGCTACTGCCCATTTCCGCATTTATTCCCGTAGTATTGATAATTTCACCTTGCTCAGAGCCGGGCTCGGTGGAAGATGAACAGCCTAAAGCCATTAGCATCAAAAACAAAACACCATATACAGTTATTTTATTCATCAAAGAGACACCCAATTTTAAATTTATGACTTATCTATGATGGTAAACTGTACCCTCATAAACTGAATGGCAGTCAGTATTCGTGATTTTTTTCTGCGCACAGCCCTCAATCTAATCCGGCCATTTCACAGCATAGTTTAGATTTTTATTTTCAAATCTCAGATCACGAAAATCTGATTGCTTAAAGAGTAAGCGTAAAAACCTGCATAAAATGATCATCATTCAAATCTATTTTTCAATTTGATATGAAATTTGTGCGATCTTGCAGAAGTGTGCTCTTCCTGATCGGTTCTTACGGGGTTGAAGGGATGTAGATGCCTGCTTATTCGCAGGCATCACGATTCATGCACTTTTACTCTAATCGAAATAAGTTCGCAAAATAAGTATCAGTTCAATCTAACCTGCTGCTCTGTACTGCGGGTACTTTCACCGGCACTGCCTGTCACGGAAATGGAGTAAAAATAGAGTGCTCCGGATTGAGTATTGGTGTCCATGAATCTGGTTTCATCTATTCCGAGAGTTGATATAGCTTGTGGTACTTCACTCTCTGCAGCTCGTCGGTAAATACGGTAGTTTTCTGCACCGGACTGTTGTGTTCGGCCCCATCGCAGTTCCACGCCGCCTGTAACGTTTCTTGCGCTCAGTTGTGATGGGGGTACCAGTTCCGGAGCTGCCGGGGTGAATGAAGATTCATTCGAAAGTTCACTTTCTACACCAAACAGATCAACAGATGAAATAGCGTAATAATAGGTTTCATTTGATGACACATCTAAATCATCAAATGTTAACCCTGTAACAAGATCTTCGTTCAGCCTTGTGTAATTGTTGATCTCTGCCGTTTCAGAAGCGCCGCTATCTTCCGGGAAGATCTGAATGGGCGAACTGCCGCGATACACATGATAACCTGTAACCGGTTCATCATTTCTGCGCACATCATTCCAGCTTATCCGCACCCTGTTCTGTTCAGCGTACCCACTTACTCCGGATGGGGTCAGGGGCCTCACAATTCTGTTGGGCCGGATAATTACCACTTCAGAAAAATCGCTGTGCATCTCACTTCTGTTCATTGCCTGCACTGCATATACATAATTGGTGCGCCCGTGCAAACTTTCGTCATCATCGAAAAACGTAGTGGAATCTTCGATTGCCGCATCGGAAATCACTTCCATTTCACTCAGTGTGCTTGTTCCTCTGTACACATAGTAGCCGAACAGATCCAGTTCTGCATTTTGCTCCCAGTTAAGGCGAATTCCTGTACCCTCTTGTTCAGCTGTTAAACCGGCCGGCGGTGATGGTGCAATTCCTTCGTTCCTGAACGATCCGCTTGCGATGCCGGATGGCATCTCCGTTCGGTCTCTTGTGGTTACAACTCTGAACTCGTAGTAATACGTTACATTTGGCATCAGCCTTGAATCCAAATACTGATTCTCAAAAACATTCAGGGTATCCATCACGATAAAACCCTCTCTTGAATCGCGCGATCTTTGAATTTCCACTCCGGTGATGTACGATTTATTCGGAACCGGTTCCCATGTAAGGAGAATACCGTCTTCCGTCTCATTCACATCCACATCACCCACGAGCGGCAGATTCTCAAAATCCACTGAAATTACAGTGAGCGTATCCGATATCGGGCCGTTATTTCGTAAAATATCAATCGGCTGAATATAGTAGCGATAGGTATGTTCAGGCTCAGCTTCTTCCTCCCACTGGTAGACGATTACATTCTCGTCGGAACGCCTGGCAAAAAGTAAATCGGGAATCTCCTCGAATTCGCCCGACATATTTCTTTGGCGGAACACTCTTGCGAAAAAAGCGTCCTCAGAACCTTCCATTGGTGATGCCCAGATGCCACCTACATTCTCCTCCGTCTCAATTCGGCTCACAACAGCCGGACTTTGAATAGCCGGTTCTGCCCCAACGATAGCCGAATCCTCATAACGCTCCTCAGTACCATCATTCATTTCAAAATTTATCTGGTACGTTACCTGAACGCCCGGTCGAAGCCCTGCTGTTCCTTCGTCAAAATAGGCAGTGCCCAGTGTTCTCCATAAATCAGGATCGAAAGCCAGAAACCCATAATCTGAAAGCAGCGGATTCTCCTGCACATATTCCCAAAGCTGATCTTCGGTATCTGTTTCCGTTACAAAAAAGAGATTGGTAAGAAGTTCAGGTGTTGCTCTGTTAAAAAATTCCTCTCTTGAACTTACAAAATCTGCAACTGCAAGTGGTTCTAACTCCTCTGCTTCACCAACCCTTCTGAAAATTTCAGCACCAATCCTGCCATCCTGAGGCTGATCTTCTGAGAGAACAGCATCGCTGATAAAAATCACCATTCCGCTCTCAGTCCAGTTCACCATGCCCGGCAGCTGTTCGGCAGTTTGAGCCTTCACCGGTAAATATACCAAACACAGTATTACTGCTGAAAGAAATGCATTAATAGTTAATATCCGCATAGTTTTTCCTATTGAAAATTGATTGAAAATAGTGATTTGGTATTTCACAGGTCAAGCGAAACATTCATGCCTCTGTTCGATCGATAGTCAACAGAAATAGTTGCACTTGCACACAAACTTGCACCTACCGGCACAACTTTATATTCCGTGCAAATCTGTGTACTGCAGCCAACATTACAGTTGCCTATATACCCTGAAACACTGCCCGAAACAGTGCCGTTTGCTGTCCATATACCATTTGAATAGTTACCTGACACAGAACCGCTTGCGGACACATTAGCTCCGGCTATGCCCATACCGAAAGCACTCACTTCACCACCTCCGGCCCAGTTACTGCCAAGATAAAAACCGTATGAATTACCAACGGGATCTAAATTAAGCTGACAGCGAGTTTCGTTGTAAAAATAACCACAACCTTTAATCGCCTTTAAGAACGTGACACATTTCTGGTTTTCTTTGCGAATACCAAAACTGGCTGCCACATCCACATGGAATCCGGTTATTCTGCCATTGTGTATGTATTCATTGCGTACAAAACTTGTGTATGAGTTAAACTGAGGATTTGCATTTACATCAAGATTCCACGAAGCAAGAATGTTTGCATTCGCATTAAAAATTTGAAGCATTTGTGCCTGAAAACGAACCCCGATCATCCAGTAGGGATTATCCCCTCCGCTGAGTACAATTCTGGCAGCGCCGGTTGCTGCAATTTGTACATCATCCAGTTGATTCATACTGAGGCGTGCTTCAATATCGAAAAGACGATTCGGGAAATCGATGGTTAGGTCAGCCTCTGCAATTTGCTGATTCATTATTGAAAGTGCTGTGTATCCGGTAATCACAGGCCCGGATTTTACAGAGACCCGCAGCGGGTTCAGTGCAACTGCCGATTCGGTACCGGGTGCAGCCGTTACAACACCTGAGATGGAGACTTCAAAACTGTTATTTGATCGGTTCAATACAAAACCACCGCCCAGTGAACTGATGGTTAAACTGCCCACAATAATAGGCGGCACCCCGGCCTGAACATCTGCACTCAGAATAGTGCTGTTACCATCGCGCAGATAGCTGAAATTGATTGCTGCGTTAATTGGCGTGTTGGTGATGTTGATCATGCCTGAACCTTCAAAACCCTGCCTTTCATTCTCATCTATGAACTCAATTCCCACAGCGACCTGCCCGATTGCTCCCATGCTGAAACCAAGTGCAATCTGATCTACAGACACCCCGCCGCCCCGCCGATAGGTTAATCCACCTGCCTGCGCACTTACAAAGGGAATTCCTGTTAATAGAAATTGTCCGTCAACTTCAACAAGAGGCTCATTAATATTACTAAATCTCACGCCATTGATTTTGAGCCTGGCAAGACTCATAAAATTTACATCCAGGTTTGGGGCTACAGTAACGCTGAAATCGCCGTCAGATCGAACAATAAAATCAGGTACTGTAATGGTTTGAGAGATATAATCGGGAAGTGCCAGAGAGACACCTCCTGATAAATAGTACACATCTTCATTCTGTACTTTCCCCATTGTAATCGGGCTATTTGCAAGTGTTCTGATCTGGGCAATATCAAACAGCTTGATTCCCGCCGCGGGCAGCTGAAACGAGCCTCCGAAAATTCTATCCTCAGAAATCATAAGATCTGAAAACGACACTGTAGTCTGTGCTGTCTGGGGAATTGTCATGTCGATGCTTCCGCCAAAATTAAAACCGGTTTCAGACAGGAAACCCGCTGAAATTTCAAGACTCCAGCCTGCAAGCTGAATTGAAGGGTTAGGGTTTAGCCGGATGCTCGCATTCCTCACGGAACCATCCGTACCTATCCAGAGCTCCTCCAGTTGCAGACCCGCAGTATTAAGGAAAGGTACATTACTAATAGAAACACCTCCGCTGAGAAACAGACCGTCCATTTTGACCTTGCTTTCTGATAAAGCCACATTCAGCGGAAACCCATAGACATCAAAAACATTGCTGGCTGAAAAGAGATTCAGTTCAAACTCATTGACAGACAGTTCAGGAAACGGAAACGAACCATCGCTGGTAACTGCCACAAGCTGATCTTCGCCGAGGCCTGCCGGCAGATTATCCACACTTGGAATTCGCAAATACTGAGCCGTAGTTGTGGGCCATTTCCATCCGGTTACAGATGAATACGTACTTGCGTAATTTACTTCCACCTCACCGGCAATAAATCCCACATTGGAGGGAATCAATCGCTGCCTAACCTCAAGGCCTCCGCTGTTCTTAATTTTTACAAAAAGAAAATCGAAAACCTTTGCGCTCAGCTCGCTGATATCCGTTTTTACATATCCATCTGCCGGCAATAACTCACCATTCTCTACATACACTTTTTGATTGCTGAATGGAATGCGCAGGGCATTGTTAAATGTCATCAATGCGTTTGACTGAATCGCAACAAAAGCACCTGATATTGTGGTATCTGAAGCAATCACCAATTCATCCACTTCAATTTCAAAACCAAACAGAGTCGTAATATCGAAGCCCGATTCATCCAGTTCAAAATTTATCACTTCTGTTTCACCAATATCGAAATTCCGGGTTTCAGAGACTCCCACATATCCCGACTTCGAAACCCTCACTGTCCATTCACCATCCGGAACCCCGGCCAAAAAGTATGCCCCGCTGCCATCACTCACTGTACGAATGTCCTCTCTGCCTTCAAGGCGAACAGTGGCCCCTTCAAGAGGCTGCCCCTGGATGGTCACAATACCTTCAGCTGCTGAACCGGCTTCAAGTTCAATTGTAACCTGCGTGATTCTGCCATCATCCGTTACGGTTACTTCTGTTGCTAATGGCACATATAAGGAGCCCTGTGCTGCCCGAACCCGAACAGGAACCGTTCCGGCAGGCGACTCTTCAAAGAAGATGATACCATTTGCGCCGGTTTCTCCCATCAAACCGGCTTCGCCAACCTCAACAATGGCGTCAGAAAGCGGGTCGCCAGAATCGTTGGCCATCACGGTTACCTCCAGTCGGCCAATTGATCTGGTCATAATGATATCACCGATATCTTCAATCTCCTCTGATACAGGAGCATCATCACCTAATACTGTATTAAAATAGGCTGCCATAGAGTCGAACTGACCCTGTGAAACATTAAGGTTTTGATTACTGATTACGGTCTGAGTCACTGCAGGTGAAACTCCATACGTTTGCTCGGTATTTCCGGTATAGGCCAGACTTTGGGGATTGAAACTTCCGGCAACCTGCTGATTTACTGAAAATGATTGCGTGCTGTTAATTGAGTTTGCCAATTCTGCCACCGAACTTGCAGCGGCTGTTGCGGAAGTCGACCAATTCACATTTCCATATATATAATTTTCATCATATTGAACGGTAATGGTGGTATCGATATCGGCATGACCTATTTTCCGTATCTGAAGCTCATGTGTGCCTGCTGTGTTCGCTGTTACAAACCTCCCATGAGTATCGCTCTGAACGGGTGTGCCCCCATCGGCCCAGCGAACGGTTGCATTGGCTACAGGTGTGCCATTATCACTGATAATTCTTCCCACTACCGTTACCATCGAAGCGTCTAACAGAATTGGATCTCTTGTGATTATTGTTCCGGGTTGGCTAACCGACAGCTCTTCTTCATACATTGCATACCTGGGATTGCTAATGCGAAGGGTGTAGGGTTCATTTTTTGGCTCAATACCGGATATGGAAAATCTGCCCTCATTATCTGTTACAGATGAAAAAGTTTGTATTCCTGATTCCCGGGAGATAAGCACTACCGAAGTATTTGCCACAGGCGATTGTGTATCACGCCGAAGAATACGCCCTTCCACAACCGGATCTGCCTTATCAATCTCATATGTTTGCTCTATGATGACAATTTCACCCGGCAAGATAGAGGGACGCGATGAAAAGGGAACAATTCGGCTGCTGTAACCGGGAGCTGAAATCCGCACAAAATAGCGATCACTAAAGCCACTTTGACGTGGAAAAAGCTGTGTGATTGATCTGCCGTTCTGAGTTCCCGCAACTTTTAAAAGACGTGAACTATTAAAATATGCTTCTTCAGAATCATCAGATGATGATAAGGGGTGACCTTCTGACCGTAAGGCCGGATGCAATATGTAAAATCGTGCGTCTCTGAAAACTTCAATTGTGGCATCATCTATATTAACGTCCGTTTCAGAATCTACAACTGTAGCTTTAAGCCTGTATGTAAGTGCCGTACCCAAAATGGTGCCGACATCATAATTTCGTGCTGATGATGTGCTCACTGCGATGGTTTTTCCATCAGAAAAATCACCATAGGGTGATAAAACCTCAATTTCAATTTCCGTATGTGCGAACTGAGCTGTCTGGAATGATCTGTTACTCAAAGCTGCGCTCAGATCCAGATCAGACGGAGAGGGAATTCTGCCGGCCGATAAGCCCGGGGATGCCGGCCTTTGCGAGGAGTGCTGAAGCTCTGCAAGTTCTGAGGGTGCAAAAGTAAGTATAAAATTCCCCTCCTCATTTGTGGTTCCTGTTGCAATTACATGGCGCGTTCCATCTTGTTTAACGTAAACAGCCCGAACTCTTGCCCTTTCATATGGCAGACTTGGCATATTATTCTGTATGGAGCTTGTTTGCTGATTTACCTGTGTCGATTCCTGTTCAAGATTAGCCACCTGTATCGCATCTGTTCTGCCTCCGCCAAAAACCGGTACCATGGAATTCTGAGTCTGTACACCCCCGGTTGTGATAAGAGCAGCACTTTGCCTGAAGTTTGCTGTACCTGTGTGCAATGTCTGCCCCTGTAGAGTTGATGTATCCAGCTGGTAATTCGGGTCATTCATGGATACAGCCAGCGATTGATTTGAAATGGAGCCTAAGCCTGTCAGGCTTGATGGCACCACCGGCAATGTACTCAGATACCCTTCCGTAGCACTATATTTCCAAGAGACATTTCCGGTTATTCGTGTAACCGGAATATTTGCAGTAATCGGGTCAACATCAAAGTCTGGAACACGCTGAGGCTGAACACCGGCAAAGGGCCTGCCATCTTCAGGAGGCGCACCGAATGTAAAGACGTGAATATCGCTTTTGCCATCGTTCTTTACCGGAATTTCTCCATTTACATCCCGAGCTGTTATTTGCCACGCGTAACTTTTACCAAGTTCAAGGGGGAGATTATCGGCGGTGTAGGGAAAAAGGTTGTTCAATCTTACTACTTCTGCGTGTTCTCTGTTGCTCAGCATCGCATCGCCCGGGTTCTGGCCATCGTATAGCTCCACCATCAAAAACTCATACTCAAATGATGATCCGGGCGGGCCCATTACGGGCGACCATGAGAAAACAGGCACACTCACCGATTCAGCAAGAACTGTATTGTTGAACGGGGCAATTAATATTGGAGGCTGCGGATAGATTACCGTAAACGTACTGAAACCCGGAGCTCCCAGCGGTGAGTTATTTGATGCAAGAACCGGTTCAATGGTTAATGTATAATTCCCTTCAGGAAAAGCACCGGTTTGATATGCCTGACGAATCCGGTTGGAAGGGAGATTGTTTAACACATCCCCCACAGTGGCTTGAAAGAACACCTCCTGCGGAAAGGGAGTAAGATTGTTGAATCCCGGCTGCAGCTCTTTTGGCTCAGAAAGTTCATCCACCAGTACTTCACCCGCAAGTGCCACTCTCACACGAAAACGTACATTCAGGCTGCCACCGCCGGTTACATTTGCTGTAACCCTATAATTTCCGTTGAAAACATTCCTCTCAAAATCGCTGATGAATGGAGACGGTAAAATCGGCGGGATTCCCGTCACAGTAACCTGAACTGTTGACTGTGCCACGACATCCTTGCTGCCAACTGCAGAAAATACAACAACTGTTACCAATAGTAACAGAATGTGCAAACCTCTCAATAAATTTTTCATGGGATATAGCATCTGTTCAATGTTGTTTAAAATCTCTGTTGAAATTGAAAGCGCCCTTCAAGCTCAGAAAAGCCCTGACCATCGCCCTGTCTGATTGAATTATTCTGTGAGCGAAGATTCAACTGAAAACTGGTTGAAGAAGTAACTCTGTAGGAAGCAGTAAAACTGCCATTCAGCTGGGAATTCTCAGTCACGAATGTATCAGTTGCAGATTCACTTTCAACGGTGTTGAAGTTTGCGGTTAGGGTAAGGTTGGTATTCAAACGGCCTTCAAAAAATGCATAGCCACCACCTAATGAAGCCCCTGTTGTAGTGAACATACTTCCGGGTGATTCACCCGTAACATAGTTCAGAGAACTGTTTACAGAAAAACCCGACATAAAAGAGACTCCATGGCTAACGGTTCCGGTTATGGTATGAGATTCATCAAGTGCTGTGCCATCTATTGTGGGGTAACGCACATCAATTTCCTGATAGATTCCTGATACGGTAATGTTATGTGTTGCGCTTCCACCTACGATCACAAGACTTGGAAACAGCTGGAATATTTGAGAAACCTGTTCATGATCACGCTGGCCTGTTTCACCCTCCGACGACTCCGAATAGGCTTCAAATCGTGAATATCCCCCGCCAAGAGTAAATGTATCCGTTAATCTGGCTATGGTATTCAGTCCGATATTATTTCTCTTCTGAGTGGACAACCGGTTCCCAAGCAGATTGTCTTCACTAATCATAAATGTACCATCCAGGGAGAGCCTGCCATCCAGCAGATTAAACCGTGGGTACAGAGATAGAGTTTGCTGATCATCGCGCAGCTGCCGAAGTGCAATACTTTCAAAACCTGGCATAATTCGTTCGAACTCAGCGCGCATCGAGAAGTAATCGATGTTCAGCATACTATGTGCTTTACCGGCATAGGTTACCCGGGTGCTGTTCCTCGGCGAAAACATATCTACCAGAAAACCGGGCACACCTGCTTCATCCACACTCAGCTTGGGGCTATTCAGATCACGTGTGTAAGCTGAAACTGTAGTTTCTGCCCCTAATTTAAAGGCCTCTTCAAAAAAGGAGAACTGAAATTTGGGGGTTAACCCGAAATTTTCTGCGGCCAGAATTTGCGTACCTACAAACTCTTCCCTTAAGGATTCCCGCAATTCATCCGAAAAAGAACTTTGTAAATCGCGCCCGTAAAAACCTGAGATTCCAAAATTATTCGTGCTCGGATTTCCCGCACCAAATGCAAAAGCATAAAGCCAGCGCTCATAGGCGAGTTGCCGCGGCCTTTCGTCATCAATTTCTGTAATTGCGCGATTTATCTGACCGGCACTCGCATTAAAATAGATACTGCCCGGAGTCAGCCGCACTTCCCCGCCGCGAATTTGTGTACCGCGAACTCCATACTCTGAGTAATTTGGAGTTACATCACCTGCTGAGAGGGCTATCCACCGCCAGCTGCCGTTAAAGGCAATCCGATTCATGTTTTGGCGAAATCGGTTGTCATCCGTGTTGTAGTAAATATCCAGACCGGAACTGAACCCTAAAATGGAGTATTGAACATTTGTTTCTAAAATACCTCCAAACGGTTCTCTTCTTTGGTTTTCTCCCGTGGTGGTATACGCATGCGTTTGCAGCCTGATACTCCCATCAAGTGTATACGCCTCAATATCTGTTTCGCCGATGGTTTGAGCATTCAGATCTGTAAAAAGTACCGCAAGTAAGCCCGAAAGAATTATTTTCGAAAACCTTCTATGATTGAAAATCATGATCAAAAGCAGTTTATTTTGCCTGTCTGCATTAATTCACGGATTATTTAACTGAAATAGCTCATATTAATTAAACATATTTCAATTATTTGATCGTAACCCGGCTTGGGTAAATTATACAGAAGCCATTATCTCAGCTCCTTTCCACAGAAGATGGGTTCTGGCACATCATTGTACGCACTCAGTTATACTGTTTCTGAAATCATAGTAACCCACTGAAATGGAATACAGATCTGTTTTTAGCAGCGTATATTGAACCGTATCGGCTTTTTCAAACTCTCTGCATCATCCTGGCTTATTGATCGGGGATGAATGTTTGCCGTACCGCTAATTCCTGCATCCGACACCTCTATATCAAGATCTGTTGTTAGCCAGTAGTTATAATATCTTCTTTCAGGCGGGGTGGACTCATCTTCATTCAGGTTTACGTACATAAAGTAGTTGTAACCTTCTGCCTCTGCATTAGGAACATTTGCCCGCCGGCTGATATCAAGCCCTACAAATGGATTTGATGCATCTGCCTGCCATCGGGATTCGCTGTGCCTGCAGTTCGACCATTCAATCTCGTGGGTTACCCCTTCAAATTCTATGAATCCGTAATTATCTGCAGCTGTCTGACTTTGGTTTTGAGCAGACTCTGCGCTGCTGTCGCCGTTACCACAAGCTGTAAATAGCAGTAAGGCGAGCAAAAGTATCGTGTAGGTTATTATTCTCATTGCTTTCTTGGATTGGTTAAGAGTTGCTTATGATTTACTTACGATAGACACGAAAAAAAACTTCAGACAAGCTCACTCTTAAGAGAAAAATTTTTCAACCCGGAAGAAAGGTTTCAAATTGCAGATCACATATACAGATAAGGTTTCCACGGTTCCTGAACACCGCCCATAAGGTTTTGGAAAAAAGTAATGTGGATGGGGCGATATGGTTTAATCTTCAGAGGCATTCCGGCTTCATCAGGAGTTCTGTTCCCTTTTCTCACATTACAGCGGTTGCAGGCTGTAACAAGATTCTCCCAGCTGTCTTCGCCACCCCGGCTTTTCGGGTAAACATGATCAAGCGTTAAATCTGCTTTCACACTACAATATTGGCATGTGTGATTGTCTCTCTTCATCACATTTCTCCGGGAAAGCACAATTCTGGCATATGGAAGGCGGATATATCTCCTCAGGCGAATTACTGAGGGGTAGCTAAACTCATCGTCAACGGTTCGTATAACTTTATCGGGAGAATCATGCAGCAGCTCTGCTTTTTGTAAAAAAACCAATTTCACTGATCGCTGTACAGAACAGATGCTGATTGGCTGATAATCTTGATTAAGTACCAAAACGTCGGAGTTCATAGCCTCATATAGTTTACAACAAATTCACCGCTTTAAAGGTATGCAGGTTGAAAATAACCAACGTAGTATGGGCTATTTTATTCAAAATTTCAACCTTAAACAGAGGTGATTCAGTGCAATCAGAAGGGTCAAAAGCTCTAAACTGATTGATTGTATGGTTTTATAAGAGTACCGATAGTGAAGAATTTTTCAAAAGTAATGATTAATTCAAATAATTTTGTTTATTAAATGCAGATAAATAATCTCTATGTACATAAAAAAATATCATATCGGGCTTACCCAGTGGGGGTTTAAAGATTGGGCAGGTAAATTCTTTACGGATGATGCCAGACCCGATCAGTTCCTGCATCAGTATGCATCTGTTTTCAACTCTGTTGAAGGAAACACCACATTTTACAGAGTGCCCGCTTCAGAAACAGTGAAAAAATGGGGTGAACAGGTTCCTGATGATTTTAAATTCTGTTTTAAGTTTCCTCAAACCGTTACCCACTTCAAACGGCTGAATAACGTGCGGGACGAAGTTCTCTCTTTTCTTGAACTCTTCAACCCGATACGAACCAAACTTGGGCCATTTCATATTCAGTTGAGTTCACAATTTTCATACAATGAATTCAGTAAACTTGAAGCACTGATAGAGTATCTGCCCAATCATTTGAGCTTTGCTGTTGAAGTTCGTCATCCCGATTTCTACGACAAGAGCAAGAAAGAACACCACCTCACAGCACTCTTGAAAAGTTACGGCATAAACCGAGTAATTTTTGATACACGAAAGCTTCATTCCATCAAATCGAATGAGCCCTCCATTCGGGAAGCTCAGCAAAAAAAACCAAAAACTCCCGTACGGTTTGATTCAACCGGAATACATCCATTCATCCGATTTGTGGGTGCCAATGATATACTAAATAATGAACCCTATCTGAAAGAGTGGGCCATCATTACGGCAGACTGGATTAAAGACGCAAAACATCCATACATCTTCATTCACGCACCGGATACGCTTCATGCCCCCAAACTGGCACGTTTTTTCCACAATGAACTCTCAAAGCTCATGAATGTGACCCCAATGCCGGAATGGCCCATTGACAGAAAAGATAAGCAGCTTGGATTGTTTTAGAGGGTTACGGGAAAAGTTATTTTTTTAAGGAGCATACAAAGTATTCTGTAAGGGTCTTAAAAATTTGGTTCATACGTACAGAAGATAAGTTTAAACATAGAACCCACGAGTTATAAGAATCTCGATATTTGGAAAAAACCGTGATGTTCACCCTGAACCGTGTACCGTGAACATCAACCCGCAAAAAAAGCCGTCCCCCCGTTAAAGGAAGACGACTTCGTGGGATCAAAATTCAGATGCCCTTAGTTATTGCCCCATTATAACCTGGTCCGTGACGTGCACTAAACCATTATTGGCTTGTATATCACCCTCTTCGATTGCAATTCCGAGTGCAGGCTCTACTTCTGCAGCTTCTACTTCACCCTGAAACAGGTGTCCTAGCACAACATTCTGAAGTTGGTCAGGACTAGCTCTGAGTTGGTCAAGATCGGCACCCATGGCCTCAAATGCCTCATTGGTT
>SLJB01000251.1 GCA_007135335.1 Balneolaceae bacterium | reverse complement strand
TGATGCAGGCCATACTCACGATCATGTACACCATGGCCAAAAGCAGGGACACAATGATTCAAACCATCACCATAATCATAATCATGATCATAATATCCCTCACCATCACCACGATCATGATCATGATCACGAACATCGCAATCTGAGTGATATTACTGAAATAATCAACAGCAGTGAATTACCTCAAAAAACCAAAACACGAGCTTTGAAAATGTTTCAGCTGATTGCAGAAGCAGAAGCCAAAATACATGGCGTGTCTATCGATGAAATTCATTTTCACGAAGTAGGTGCGGTTGATTCGATCGTGGATATTACCGGTGCTGCAATCTGTCTGGAATATCTAAACCCTGACCGCATATACTGTTCCACAATAGAACTTGGGGGCGGTATGGTACGCTGTGCACATGGCCGAATGCCGGTTCCCGCACCGGCTACATCTGAAATATTGAAAGGGATTCCTGTAAAAACCGGTTCAACTCCCCACGAGGCTACCACACCGTCGGGGGCGGCAATACTGGCAGCAAATGTAGATGAGTTTACAGATTCCCTTCGTTTCCGTTCTAAAACAACTGCTTATGGAATCGGTCAACGTGATATGGACCTTCCAAATATTCTGCGGGTCTTTGTTGGTGAAATAGATGATGAACCGTCCCATGCCGGTGATGCACTGTTGATTGAGTGTAATATTGATGACATGAACCCCGAACACTACAGTCATGTGATGGATCATCTTTTCTCAGAAGGGGCCTATGATGTGTTTATTACACCTATAATCATGAAGAAGAGCCGTCCTGCAGCCATTCTGAGTCTGCTTTGTGATGAAAAGGATCAGCAAAAAATGTCAGAAATTATCTTAAAAGAGACCACCACACTTGGCGTAAGGTTACAAACCGTTAAGCGCATGGTTCTCGATCGTGAAACTGAGATTGTAAAGACCTCACTGGGTTCTGTGACGATAAAAAAAGCAAGTTACAGGGGGAATTTGCTGAAATGGAAACCGGAATACGATGACTGTAAAAGAGTAGCTGATACGAATCAGTTATCTATCCGGGAAGCCAGCCGGATCATTGAGGCTGAATTATCAACCATATATTTAAAAAAACATGAGACAACCCGTTCTGAAACCATCTCAAAGTGAATTAAAACAGAAGTATGAGAACTTGTTGACCCTGCTGCGATCTCTGGGAGATAGTGCAATCGCATACTCCGGAGGTGTCGACAGTACATTTCTGTTGGCTGCGGCTAAACTTGCTCCAGTAGAAAATCTGATCGCCCTGACCATGAAAAGGCCCTATTTCGCAGATTGGGAGCTTGAAGAAGCAGTCCGTTTCGCAGAGGATATCGGGGCAGAGCATCGGGTGATTGAGATCCCGGTAGATGAAACCATCCGTAACAACCCCTATGATCGCTGTTACCGTTGCAAAACGTTCACCTTCAACGCTTTTTGGGAGGTGCTGAATGAGATTAAGTACGACACTCTGATGGATGGAACCATTACTGATGACACCGGTGAATACCGGCCCGGTTTACAAGCTGTACGGGAACAGAATGTCAGGAGCCCTCTGCGCGAGACCGGATTTACGAAAGATGAAATCCGTGAATTATGCCGAGCGATGGACCTGCCTGTTTGGGATAAACCTTCAAATACCTGTTTGATTACACGAATTCCATATAATACACACGTATCCGATGAAGATTTCAGGCAGATTGAACTAGCCGAACTCTTTTTGATCCGGGAAGGGTTTGACCTGGTACGTGTAAGAAAGCATGGGGATATTGCACGAATTGAGGTGGATCCTGAAAGAATCAGTGAACTGGCTCAACCTGACATCATGAACAGGATCGTGCCCTATTTAAAAAGTCTGGGGTTTACACATGTATCCATTGATATGGTGGGTTATAAAACCGGCAGTCTTGATGTGGATATTTTAAAAAATGTACATAACGGAAATGAACAGAGATAAATTAAAGCAGTTGCTTGAAGAAGTTAAAGATGGCAGTACCGATATTGATACTGCCCTGAACAGTCTGAAAGATCTTCCATATAAAGAGCTCGGTTTTGCCAAAATTGACAATCACAGAGAGATTCGGACAGGATATCCTGAAGTGATTTTTGGCGAGGGCAAAACAACAAAGCAGGTGGGGGAAATCGTTGAATTTCTGCTTTCTAAAGAGAATAATGTTCTCGTTACAAGGGTCACACCGGAGATGTTCACCGAGGTCCATTCGCTTTGCAGTGATGCAGAATATCATGAAGCCGCACGTTGCATCACCATTCGCAGGCGTGAACCGGTTTATCCCGATACCGGTATTGCTGTTGTGACGGCAGGAACATCGGATCTGCCGGTTGCCGAGGAGGCGATCGTTACCGCCGAAATACTGGATAACAGGGTCTCCCGCATTGTTGATGTAGGCGTTGCCGGGATACACAGGCTTTTTGATAAACTGGATGAGATCAGACAGGCAAGGGTAGTTATCGTCATCGCCGGAATGGAAGGTGCATTGCCGAGTGTTGTTGGCGGATTGGTCGACAAACCGGTGATTGCTGTTCCGACAAGTGTAGGATATGGTGCAAATTTCGGTGGTTTGTCAGCCCTCCTTGGAATGCTAACAAGTTGTGCCAGCGGTATCAGCGTCGTCAATATCAATAACGGATTTGGAGCAGGATACCTTGCAAGTATGATCAACAAACTTTGATAAAAAAAGCGTAACAATTCCGCTTACGCCTTTTCAGTTTTGATCTATTAAATTACATTGATAATGATTTCCAACACAACTGCTTAAGCTGAAGCAAACTCCTCAAGCTCTACCATTTGCCTGGTGCTGTATGCCTGATACTGCTTTGCCAGCAGAACATTTTCATCAAGCTGGGCGGGATTTGTGATACCGATTACGCCCGTTGCAACTGGCAGATTGCGGCCATTTCTGCCTGCACTCAGTGAATATCGAATAGCCTGATCCATCGTTATACCGGTTGAAAACAGATTATTACGGCCGGTCAGTTTCATGGCGATGACACCCACACCTTTCTCTGAAGCTGCCTGTATGAAATCACGGGTCTCTTTAGGCGTTTGATTCATGGATAGTCCTGCTGCATTGATAGTCAGAAATACACAATCCAGGTCGTATCGGTTCAGTGCTTCTGTCAGAACAGCTGTTGAGTGACTGCTGATACCTATATGACCTATTCTCCCCCTATCCCGAAGTTCTTCAAGAGCCAGGATGGCTCCGGTATCTCTGTCAAGAATCGTATCGAGAGTCTCCAGATCATTGATGTAGTGCATCAGGTAGAGATCGAGATAATCTGTTTGTAACCGTTTGCAGCTATTTGCAAAATTATCCTCAATCAGGTTTTCACGGTTTCGATTAAAAGTTTTTGTGGTGAGAAACACCTCATCGCGCCGGTGCTTCATCACTTCACCGATATAGGTTTCACTGATTCCTCTTCCATACGCCTCTGAGGTATCGATATAATTAATACCCAAATCGAGTGCATGATTGATGATTTCAACAGATTCTTTCAGTTTACCGGGTTGTTCAATTGTACTTTGCCCACCCAAACTGATGATCGTCACATCAAAACCGGTTTTTCCAAGAGGCCGTTTAGGAATTGGAATCCGGGCAAGATCATTTGCACTCACAGGAAAAGGGTTGGTTGTACTGAGAAGTGATGCACCCAGTGTTGTTGCAGTGAGTTTTTTTAAGAAATCTCTTCTGTCGATAATCTTCATACGGAAAACCTCACCGAAGTTTTTTATGTGCATTTACTTATAATATAAAAAACGAGGTGCTTTATTTCAGAATATTCGACCTAATTATCGATAATTCAAAGAAGCTGATCAATTTGAATTGACAGGAACATCTCAACTCTTTGGAACTCCACGGGAGATATGGGAGCTGTTGAAAAGTAGGTTCGGATTAAAAAAACATTTCAAACGATTGGAATCGCTGGACTTCCTGTAGTAGATTAAAGCCCGGACGGGTTTAACGACAGACCATTGTGCGTCTTCATCTCCAAATTAAAAATCTTATGAACCGAGCCCTGACAATCACAATTAACACTCGCGGATGATTAAAATTTCACAACAACTCAACACATACAATACAGATATTGTTGGCGAGCCCCATCTGACCGACTTAATAAAAATTTAGACATATGAAAGCAATTATATTAAAGGAATACGGACTGCCGAATGTTCTTGAAGTTGGGCAAGTTGCTAAACCAATTCCGAATGAAAAAGAAGTACTGGTGAGAATTCACTCAGCATCCATCAATGATTGGGAC
>SLJB01000002.1 GCA_007135335.1 Balneolaceae bacterium | reverse complement strand
GAAATAAAAAAAATGATCGATAAACTTGGGGATAACTAATGGAAACCCTCATTCTCTACCTCTCGGAATATTTTGAGCAAACCGTATCCTTTCTCTGGCTGCCGCTGCTTATCTGGACCGGCATAAGTGCCATAGCCTGGATTGTGTTAAAGAATTTTGACAACATCCATCCGCAATACCAGTACCATACACGCCTTGCTTTACTGATCTCGCTGCCGGCCGGGTTTCTGTTCCTTGCCGGGCTACAGGGGCTTGAATCGTACATGCTCTCACAGCAGGCATCCGAAACCAGTTTGCGTATTATCAGTGTGATGGCCCCGATGGAGATGAGCATTACCCCTGCTGAAACCGAATCGGCGATTACCTTTCTGCAGGCTGCATATGCGGGAATTGTACTTCTTTTTATCACCGGCGTTATTTTCTGCATTGGAAAATTTCTGGTACAATGGTCGCGGCTGCATCAGCTTAGAAAAAACTGCGGATTCACGGACATCCAGCAAATTGAAAATCTTGACCAGAAAAACAGACAACTGATCAGCTCCATTAAAAAAGATGTAAAAATCACATTTCTTAATGCAGACATTATACCCGTTACATTCGGCTATCGAAACCCAATCATTCTGTTGCCTGCTTCAATTCGCAGCCATGATGAAAATATGAATATGGCTCTTCGCCACGAGCTTTCTCATATCACTCAAAACGATTTTTTATCGCAGATGATGGCAGCTTTCACGCAGGCACTCTTCTGGTATCATCCGCTGGTGCACCGGCTTAAACGGGAGATTATTGAATACCGCGAGCTGCGCTGTGATATGCTTGTATTGGCCGAGGAGACAATCTCAAGGAAGAAGTACGCCTCCCTCCTGCTGGAGCTGCTGCCAAAACCCAATCTTCAACAAGAACTTTCCGTAAATATGGCTCAGGAATCATCAAACCTAAAAAAGAGGATTCAAATGATCACTCAATACAAACCAAACCATAACATACCCAAACGATCGAGCCTGGCTATATTCGGCGCAGTTCTGCTCAGTACCGTCATCGTAATGGCGTGTACCGACATGCAAACACATGATGTTTATGACAATGAAGAATTAGATCTCATGACCGATGTAGACCATGCAGGTGAACGGGGTTACCATCAGATCATCATTTTCATGAGCGATGAGGAGCAGGCAGAGCGTCACGAAGGTAAAATGTCACAACTTAGCAACCTGCAACCAGAGCACATTAGATCTATCGAAATTTTGAAAGATCAGGCTGCTGTCGACAGATTTGGCGAGCGCGGAGAAAAGGGAGTGATTATTGTGAACACAAACCTTTCACCTGAATCTTATAATACAGTTTTACAAACTATGGGTCTTGAAACACAGGATATATCCGTAGAAAACCTTGATGACCCTGAAGATTATTTTGTGGTGGTTGAAGAGATGCCCGAACTGATTGGCGGACTTGCCTCTATCCAGCAACAGATTCGTTACCCCGAAATGGCCCGAAGGGCCGGCATTGAGGGGCGTGTATATGTGCAATTCATCATTAATGAACAGGGAGACGTTGAGCGGCCGCGTGTTATTCGGGGAATCGGCGGCGGAGCTGATGAAGAAGCACTGCGTGTGGTTAGCCAGGCAAGATTTAAGCCGGGTTTGCAGCGAGGTCAACCGGTACGAGTGCAATACTCACTGCCTATATTCTTCAGACTTGAAGGAAGTGAAACTACACCTGAACAATCCAGTCTCGAAGCCAGTGATAACAGGCTGAATGAAATGACAGTTGTAGGATATAGTGGTAATACTGAATCCAGAACTCAAATTGAACCGGAAATTATAAACAAAGAGATGAAGTTTGAGATATATCATCTGGAGAATGGAATCAGGGGCAGAATACTAGATAAAGAAACTGATGACCCATTGACCGGTGCAAATGTTTCACTTGTAGGTACAGACAGAGGAGCAGCAACTAACTTAGAAGGATTTTTTGAGTTACGAGGGATTGAGTCATCTGAGTACTCTCTGGAATTTTCATATGTAGGTTATGCAACTACAACAATGAGGGCTTCACGTTGAACAGACAAGTAAACCAGATACGGAGAATCTAACTTTGACCTGTTTTAAAGTTACTTTTGATACAACCTAAAGCTGAGCCATAGCTTTACGGTAAATGGGCGGAGCTCACAATTGTGGGTTCCGCCTAATTTTTATACAATAAGCGCGGTTAAGGTCATCCAAATCCTGCTGATTGAAGGAACTAACTCAGAGCATTGTGATAATCCCATTACAGGGTTACTCTTCCTGGTGATTCATGACATAATAAAAATTGATTTTTGATCGATTTGCAGGATCACGGATCTGTTTCAACCTGTGTGTGCAACCGAACCACAAAATCGAACTCTACTCTGTCTTCTCCTCCTGCTCTGTTTATTGTTCCGCTAACCGTAAAGTTTACAACGGGTGCGGGTGTTCTGTTGAAGTACCCCAGCAAACCATCTATTCCATTGGGAACAACACTGAGGCCCGGCACATCATCAGAAAATATTGATACTTCCTGAAAGAAATCCTCAAACTTTATGTTACTAAAAGTTACAAGTGTATGGCTTTGCGAAGTTCCTGATATACGTGATGTAAGCTGACCGGAAAAAGAGGTTTCGGGCGAACTGTTATAAATATCGCTCACAAACATTGTGATATTGAAGAATTTCACCTCATTTACATCACCATCAATATCATCAATTACACTTTGTAAATTTACCCGCTCATTTTCTGAGAAATTCATATCCCGGGTGCTAATTTTATAGTCAAGCCTTGTAACCGTATCCAGTATTACAAGATTATCCCGTAGCAGATCATCACAGCCCGGCAAGGTGATGATGAGTAGTAGGATCATTGAGACCAAAGATGTTCTTCTTTTCATCGCTTCTTGATTTAATTTTATGATTTACAATTCTTTTCGGGTTAAATTCCGAACCCTATTGCTGCACTTAGTACAGATACTTTTCCTAAACTTACATCTGTTCTGAAGTGGACGAATTTCATGTCAATATTGAATCCGGCAAATGCCCTCACAAAGTTTTCACTGCTAAAAGTGAAGTCAACCTCAGGATTCTCTCCTGCTGCTGCACCTTCAAACTCATAGTTTAGATTCATACCGGCATACTCAAATTGTGCACCTCCGTATACTGAAAACATATTGAACTGCTTGCTCACCATTCCATTTAGGGCAATCATATTTGTTTTCATAATCTCCCCTACGCTGAAATTTTGATAGAATAAGCCCGCCGTTAGATCAAACGGCAAGTTTTCAAAATAGGGGTTCAAAGCATGCCGAAAGCCAAGGCCAAGCATATTGATGTCGGGCACATCAGAATCACTCGAATAGGTAAAGAATCGTACTACCAATTGACTGTTATAAATATTACCTATTGTTAACTGCGGGGCTACAAGAGGAAAATATTCCATATTCAACTGGCCGTTCTGAAACTTATAGGAGAGCCCCTGAGGGCCTTGTATCACAGCTCCCTGATCTCCAAAGATAGTAGCTGTTTCTACACTCTCCTGTGGAAAGTGTGAAGGTGGCTTAGCATTGTACAGCTCCTGAGCACTTCCAATTACAGTTGCCATCCCAACAAGATCAATACGCACTGTAACATCACCATCTCTGATTGCTGTACCTGAAAAGCCGGAGTTCATCGTAGCTCCAAAAGCGTTCAAGAATGGTTGTAAGTATCCGCTTACGTTGTCTTCCGACATCTGACGGATAGCATCTTCTACCTGATTCTGGGCACTTAAAAACGGGCTCACTAAAATCAGGCATACAAGGGTAAGAAAAGATATTTTGCGGCTGTTTCTCTTCATCACACCTACCTCAATGTTAGTTATTAAAGTAAATTAGATATTTATATCCTTATAAGTATTGTACCAATTCCTTCATATTTAAACAATAACGATCTATAAAAAGAGAGTGGACCTATCTGTTAAAAAAGTAAGAGAATTACTTGTATACACTGCACATTATGATACCAGAACTACTTTGTAAAATATATCAGCAACATAAACCTGGCATCCATAAATTTTTAATCATTTAATATAAAACTAAGCGAAACCTTGCTATCATTGTTACGTACTATTACAATAAATGCATATATAATATTTATCTGAAGGACCCTGAACATGCCAGCAAAGCTCAGAAAATCCCGCACAGACAAGATGATTGCCGGTGTTTGCGGCGGTATCGGTGAATATCTCAAGTGGGATCCAACTCTCATCCGTATTCTTTTTGTTGTGCTCATACTCTCTTCATTCGGAACCATGGTTCTTATTTACTTTATACTGGCTCTTATTATGCCGGATTAAATTATTCCACACAATTTGGAAAACTCACAACTCCTCTCCATTTTCCCTGAAAAGGCATTCATATTTTGGGACCTATGAAAATTGCAATTGTTGGGGAAAAAGAACGAGCCACTGCATGGGAGAAACATCTTCGTAAACTCTCTATTGTAAAAGAGGTGGTCATCACCAACAATCTGGCCGGAAGTGATGATACTGACACGGTTTTACTGATTGATGACAGTAATGAGAATCTTCTTCATCTCCTCAACTCCATCCGCGCCGGCAACCATACCTATCTTATTTCAAAACTACCTACCGATGCCGAAATGCTTGAAAAAGTGTACCATGCATCAGAAGAAGCCGAGGTAAATGTTCAATTCTCGCACTGGCCGTCCCTTTCTGAATCGGTTCACTGGATCAAACAACAGATAGTTAAACCGGACCTTTTTCAGATCAAAAAAGAGTCTGTTCCGATGAATTACAAAGTCATTAATATTGAGGATTTTGAGCATGACTGGATAGATGAGCTTGCCCTCATTATAAAATGGATGGGGGGTAACATTCACAGGTATGAAGTAAAACCGATTGTAATAGGTGATCATTACCTTGGGCTCACCATCTCCCTGAGATTTGAAAATGCAGCTGTGGCTTCCATTCAGTATCTCTCCACTACAGATAAAGAGAAACATCAGCGAATTTTTTCCAATCGTAGTATGATGATAGATTTTAATGTCATCAAACAAAAAGCCCGGATTTTAAAGCTCAATGATCTGAACAGAATTTCCACTCAGGAAAAAGTTTTTGATCCTTCCGATACAGCAGAGTGGTCTGTAGTTCAGTTTATCAAATCCATTCAGGTACACCAGCCCACTCTTTTTTCTCCCTACGATGCACTAACAACAGCTAACGCTGTTAAGAAAATAAAATCCCTAATGGATAAAAATTAGCAACTTTAGGCCGCTATTTTTTCATTTTCAAGAATTTAAACGCCATTTTCAGCTTTCCGCGGGACATTACAGAGTCGATGAAATTAAACTGTCCGCCTGAAAGTTTCTCCCCGCCGTCGATCGTCACCGTTTCACCGGTAATATAAGGCGCCATATCGCTCATCAGAAACGCAGCCAGGTTTGCCAGCTCCTCATGCTCGCCGTAGCGTCCTGCCGGAATTCTTTCGATGTACTTTTTTTCAAATTTCTTGGTTGGAAATAAACGCGTCCAGGCACCCTCGGTCGGAAACGGACCGGGTGCAATGGCATTTACACGAATACCATACGTTCCCCACTCATAAGCAAGAGAACGGGTCATAGCCAGTACACCTGCTTTAGAGCAGGCCGATGGCAGCACAAAAGCCGATCCGGCATCCTCTGCGTAGGTAGTTACAATATTGAGAATATTTCCTTCCTGTTTGTTATCGATTAGATGGTTCCCGAAATGGTGTGTGCAGTTGAAACTACCGTGCAGTACAATATCCACGATTGCTTTAAAACCACCGGGAGTTAAATCCTCTGAAGCGCTTAAAAAATTACCTGCGGCATTATTTACAAGCCCGGTAATTTTGCCGAAATCTTTGATAATTTGATTGATCATCTCCCCTACTTTCTCATAATCCCGCACATCCACGGAATACCAGTGAACATCGGTTCCGTGTTCCTTCAGTGTTTCCGTGGCTTTAATTAGCTTCTTCTCGGTCCTTCCACAAATGGCAATATTCGCTCCCAACTCTGCAAATTTCTTCGCCATGGATAGCCCCAGACCGCTTCCGCCGCCTGTGATGAGAATGACTTCATTTTTGAGGGTGTCTTCTTTGAACATATCAATGGTTTATGGTAGAATGTTAATGGTTGATAGATTTACTAATCATTAATTTTTTTGATCAGGGCATATATCATTTTTTCAATTTTGACTAACTTAATCTCCAGATTTTGAAAGTCAGCTTCAGATATATATTTGATATTTTTTGAAATAAAGAGTTGTGTTTCTAACTCTTAGCAAGATCCCTTAGCTATGTTCAGAAATTGAACAAACTCTTATTGTGATTGCCTTCCAGCACCTTCTGCTATATTCGAACTAATAGATACAACTGACCGTCTGATTTGAGATATAATTTCGTACATCTCTGATTTAGGATACTGATTAGTCAGATTATAGATTTCAGTAGCTAATTCAATTGAATCTTTCCAAATGTTAAGTTTTCTAAAATTATTCATAGTCTCTGAGTTTATTTTAAAGTGCTCATATATATGAACACAAAACCAGAGAATACTTACACTTTCATACCAAAATATTTAACGGACTTGCTCAATATTGAAGTCAATCGACTATCTGCCATCAACCATTTACTAGATCTTTTCAAATACCCCCGCAGCGCCCATACCTCCGCCGATGCACATCGTTACCATCCCGTACCGTTTATCCAACCTATGGAGGTCATGGAGGATCTGGGTTGTGAGTTTGGCGCCGGTACAACCGAGCGGGTGACCCATTGCGATTGCGCCACCATTAATGTTGACTTTATCGGGATTGAGTCCCGTTTCACGGATAACGGCCAGAGCCTGTGCGGCGAACGCTTCGTTGAGTTCAATCAGATCTATATCATCAAGCTTCAGGCCGGTCTGTTTCAAAACTTTTGGAACAGCTTCAACAGGACCCATTCCCATAATTTCCGGAGCCACACCGGCCACTGCAAATCCGAGAAAACGGGCAATTGGTTTGATTCCCAGTTCGTCCGCTTTCTCACGGCTCATCACCAGTACACCGGCCGCAGCATCATTCATCTGTGAAGAGTTCCCGGCTGTGACGCTTCCACCTGTTTTGAACACGGCACGCAATCCGCCGAGTGCTTCAATGCTGGTATCCTTACGCGGGCCCTCGTCTTTTTTAAATGTGAACTCTTCCTCGGCCATTTCCCCGTCTGTCGTTACATATTTATGGACTACTTTTATAGGTGTAATCTGCTCGTTAAAATAACCTTCTTCCCATGCTTTGATCGCTTTTCTATGGCTGTTATAAGCAAACTCATCCTGATCTTCACGACTCACTTTGTACTTGTCTGCCACATTCTCAGCAGTTAAACCCATATTGATGTAAACCTCGGGACGCTCCCTTGTCAGCTCCGGGTTCGGCTGAAACGATACACCTCCCATTGGCACCTGACTCATACTTTCCACTCCGCCTGCAATCATGATCTCCGCACCACCTGCCATAATCCGGTCTGCGGCTATTGCGATTGTCTGCAAACCCGACGAACAGAATCGATTAATCGTCATTCCCGGAACTGTATCAGGCAGCCCACCCAGAAAAACGGCCTGACGCGCCACATTCATCCCCTGTGATCCTTCGGGAAACGCACACCCCACGATTACATCCTCCACCATCTCCGGCTTTACGGCTGGTGTCACCTTCAGCAGGTCTTTGATAATCTCCCCCATCAGTGAATCGGGTCGCGTAAATCGAAGAGATCCTTTGTTGGCCTTTCCGCATGCGGTTCGTTTTGCGGCTACTATTACAACTTCATTGTTATTAGTCTTGAGTCGCGAGTCTTGAGTCATGAGGGTTCAATGTTAAAGTTCGTTATTTCTTTTCTAAGGCGTAAAGCATTTTTTGAATTTCAATGATGTCTTCAAATAGCACTTCAAATTCATTGGTTTTAAGAAATTTCAGATTCATTGATATCAATAATTGAGTTTCTAATTCGCATGCAGAACCGTATGCAATACCCAGAAATTTTGCGAATTCTTTCTTCGATTTCCGGCCAGCACTCTCTGCTATATTTGAACTAATTGAAACGGTACTGCGTCTTATTTGTGACGTTAATCCATAAAGTTCACTATTCGGAAAATCAGATGTCATTATATAAATCTCTGTTGCAATCCCTACCGATCGTTTCGAAACAATTAAATTTCTGAAGTTATCCATTTCCATACAGGTTTAATTAATATTTACTTACCTGTATGAGTCAAAAAACTACAATTTCTTACATTTATATTCTTGAGTCGTGAGTCTTGAGGTTTTACACTCATAAGTTGAATTAAATTTTATTGCTCCAAACAGCACATTTTGATGATCTGGAAGCCTGAAACATCTTTAAAATCAATTCTCAAGACTCACAACTAGTTCCTCAAAGGTTTCCCAGTTTTCAGCATATGCTCCATTCTCTTGTGCGTTCGTTCATCTTTGAAGCATTCCAGAATCGCTTCGCGCTCCAATTTCAGGATATAGGATTCGGGCACTTCCTGAGCTTCGCTGAGGTCACCGCCGGTCATGATTTCGGCTACTTTGCCGGCAAGGACTTTATCATAGGGTGATGCCCACTTCGCTTCGCTCATGATATAAACAGTGACATCAAGTACACTTTTGCCGGTTTGCCCGAGCAACTTAATTTTTGGTTCTGTCGGCGGACGATACCCGGCATCAGCCATTGCCCTGGCCTGTTGTTTTGCTGTGGCCAGCAACAAATCACGATGCATCACGATCATATCGGTATCGCGGAGGTAACCTAGCTGTTTCGCTTTTTGGGCACTGTCGGAGACTTTCGCCATACCGATCGTTTTGAAAGCATCTTTCAAATAGGGTAGCGGATCTGCATCCTCTTCCTCTTTCACTCTCTTCATGGCACGAAGAATCAGCTCCTTGGTGCCGCCGCCTGCGGGGATCAACCCTACACCCAGTTCCACCAATCCGCAGTAGAGTTCGTGATGCGCCACCACTTTATCACAGTGCATCATAAATTCAACTCCTCCACCAAAACAGCGACCTGATACAGCACCGATTACCGGAAACGGCTGGTATAGTAAACCGACAGCCACTCTCTGGAAATTCTCCACGGCTTTTTTGATCATTCCAAAATCACCGCTTTGCAGCGCATGGCCAGCTTCACCAAGATTCGCACCATAGCTAAAGTTCTCGTGGTCGTGACCGATCACCATCGCATCAAACTGCTCTTTTATAATTTCAGCAGCTGCATCAACTGACTTCACCAACTCAAAGCCAAGAGTCTGCTGCTTAGTGCGGAATTCGAAAAGTGCGATACCATCACCCATATCATACAATCCGGCATTTTTGTTGCCCCAGACTTCTTTGCTATTTCGCTTAAGTGAAGATGCGGTAATTGCTCCTTTTGCCGGTGGAGTTAGTTCATCCGATTTACCGGTGACGAGATTATAAACGGTTCCCTCATCCTTATAAAAAGATGAACGCCCGCTTTTAAGCATTTTCTTCACTGAATCAGGTACGGTTCGTCCCTCCTCTTCCATCCGTTTGACCGATTCCTCAACACCGATCGCATCCCAGCGCTGAAACGGCCCAAGTTCCCAATTAAAACCCCACTGCATAGCTCGGTCAATCGCCTCAACGGAGTCTGTGATTTCAGGAATACGGTTGGCTGAATAAAGCAACAGATCGCAATGGATCTCCCACAAAAATTTCCCCGCTTTATCTTCCTGGTTGACCAAAAATTTGAGCCGTTCACCCGATATCTTGAATTCTTTTTTAGCTTTATCGGCCCACTCAAACGAAACATCCTGCTGTGGTTCATAAACCAGAGTATCAGGATCTACCACATGATACTCAATGCCCTTCTCGCCTTTCACTTTTTTATAAAAACCATGCCCCTTCTTGTTTCCGTGTGCTCCATTTTCCACCATCATCTTAAATTTCCTGTGAAGCGTAAATACATCTCTGCGTTCATCATCAGGTACAGCGGGATAGAGATTTTCTGCCACATGATTGAGTACGTCCAATCCGGCCATATCAGCAGTACGGAACGTTGCCGCTTTGGAGTAGCCGGTAAGGGTTCCGGTCAGGAAGTCAATCTCTTCAGCTCTGAAATTCCCGTCAAAAAACCACGGCATCATCGATGCCATTGAAAAGACGCCTATCCGGTTCGCGATGAAGTTGGGAGTGTCTTTGCAAATAACCGTACCCTTTCCCAGAATCTTCTCACAGAAATTGGTCATATACTCCGTCACCGCATCATCCGTGCTTTTGGTAGGGACAATCTCCAGTAGTTTCATATAGCGCGGCGGGTTAAAGAAATGAGTACCCAGGAAATGAGCTTTAAACTCATCCGATACATCTTCACTGATCTCAGATATCGGCAATCCCGATGTATTTGAGCTGACGATGGTACCAGCCTTTCGCACCTTCTCAAGCTTCGCCATCAAACCCTTTTTGATATCCATCCGCTCTACAATCACCTCGCAGATCCAGTCGGCATCAGCTGCCCACTGCAAGTGATCTTCAAAATTACCGGGTGTAATGCGCTCTGCCCAATTCGGATCGGCCAGCGGAGCCGGATTCATCTTCTTTAGTTTCTCAATATTCTCTACCGTCGTTTTATTGGGCCGCTCGGGATCATCCGACTTCAGATCGAGTAGTTTTACTTTCAGTCCGGCATTCACGCAGTGTGCTGCAATCTGGCTGCCCATTACACCGGAACCGAGGATGAGAACGTTTTGAATGTTTTTATGAGTCTTGAGTCCTGAGTCCTGAGTCATGAGATTTCTTGTAGTTAAATTTCTTGATGATTTAGTTTAAAACAGCCAAACTAAGAGTCAAACCCCTCACCCTTCTCAAGACTCAGGGCTCAAGACTCTCGACTATTCATCCCCATACATCGATTCAATTTCATCGCTATACTTTTCTTTAACCACCGTCCGCTTCACTTTCATTGTTGGTGTAAGTTCACCGCTCTCGATTGTTAGCAGTTCCTCAAGTAAAACAAATTTCTTAACCTTCTCCCATGGCGAAAGAGTTTTATTCGCCTTGTCTACTTCTTGCTGAATCAGCTCACGAATTTTCGGGTCCTTTGAACGGGGTGTAGTTGGTTCGTAACCATCGCGCTTTAATCTTTTTAGCACATTTTCATATGCAGGAACAATCAAAGCCGAGCAGAATTTCATCTGATATCCAACAACGACCACCTGCTCGATAAAACCGGAACCGGAGACCTGATTCTCAACATTCTGCGGAGATACATATTTACCAGTCGAAAGTTTGAACATCGATTTTTTACGATCGGTGATGTACAGAAAACCGTCTTCATCAATCTTGCCGATATCTCCGGTTTTGAACCAGCCATCATCAGTTATAACCTCTTTGGTCTGCTCTTCATTTTTGTAATACCCCTTCATAATGTGTGGACCACGGGATAGAATTTCGCCATCCTCAGCAATCTTTACCTCAACCCCTCGAATGGCTTTTCCTGATGTACCGATTCTCATTTCTCCCGGAGTTTGTACTGTAATAACAGGGGAGGTTTCAGTTAATCCATATCCTTGCACACAAATAAACCCAATAGCATTCATAAATTTAAACACATCAGGCGAGAGGGCTGCGCCACCACTTACAACTCCGGCCAAATTACCCCCAAACAATTCACGGATCTTACTATAAATAAGTTTGTCAGCAATTTTGTGTTTAATTGCACCAATTCCCCTTGGAGGATTTTCAGGATCATAGTTCTCTGTCATATAAATTGCCCAATAATAGAGATTCTTCTTAGCGCCCGACAACTCCTGTCCCTTAACTTTAACACCGGTATGTATTTTCTCAAGCAGTCTGGGCACAGAGGCCATAAAAAATGGCTTGATGAAGCTCATGTCATCCCGAATCTCTTCCACAACTTCGATGTAATAAAGCCGGCAGCCCATAGACATATACATATATTCAATCATGCGCTCAAAGACGTGAGACAGCGGCAGATAAGAGAGTATATTTTCACCTCTGAATCGTTCAGCACTAAATGGAAGCTTTTCGAGTGACGCCTCTACATTCGAAGCGATGTTATTGTGTGTAAGCATCACACCTTTAGGAAGTCCCGTTGTGCCAGAGGTATAGATCAGAGTTGCTAAATCCTCAGGTTTTACTGCTTTTCTAAGTGAATCAAACAGATTCGGTTTTTCCTCATTCAGTTTTTTCCCATCCTCAATAACATCCTCAAACTTCAGTAGTTTTTTATGCTTGGAACCGTGAATAGAAATTACTGCATTCACTCTTTTTACTGATTTAATCAACGGCTTCGTATCTGCAAATAACTCATCATTCGATACAATATGGACAATCGAATCAGAATTTTCGAGAATGTACTTGATCTGCTCGCCCGGCTGAGTTGTATAAATTGGTACATTTGCTGCTCCAAGTGAAAGAATAGCTAAATCACACATAATCCACTCATTTGAGTTTTCAGAATGGATTGCAACCTTATCACCCTGCCTCACACCAAGGTCATACAAGCCCATTGCCAAATTTTTTACGTTCGTTTTGAATGTTTCAGCATCTATATCATGCCATTTACCGCCTCTTTTTGTGGATGCAAATAGCCCTCCCGGGTGGTTGTTCAAGGCATCAAAAATAATTTTTGGAAGTGTTTTTTTTATTTCACTCATGTTCAAAAAAGCGGTTTTTTAGCTTATAGAGTTAGGATAACACTGTTACTCTACCAATTTACAATTTGCCGGGACTTTTAAAAATCAGATTCTAAAAAAGTTTTATTATCAGAAGTATCTATTATTTCATCATTTTCCAAAATTTTGATAATCATATAGAAATGTTCTTGTTATCATAAGAAAGACAAGATTAATGAACAGTTACTTTTACAAATGATCATTGATAAAGAAATACAGCAAAAAGTTGAGCGGATGTTCTCTTCAAAGAAAAGAACCATGGGTGATGCATTAGGACTGGAATACTTGGTTGTAAGTAGGAATGAGGTTAAAGCAAGAATGCCTGTTAATGAAAATACAATTCAACCATTTGGTATATTACATGGCGGTGCATCCGTTGCATTAGCTGAAACGCTTGCATCTATAGGAGCATACATAAACCTTGAGAGCGAATCCAAGCATGCCGTAGGTTTGGAAATTAATGCGAATCACATTAAACCTGTACGCGAGGGAAACCACGTGGTTGGAATTGCTAAACCAATTCACAGAGGATCGCAAACTCAGGTTTGGGAAATCCGTATTGAAACAGAAAACGGAAAACTTGTTTCTATTTCAAGATGTACACTGGCAATTCTTGATAAAAAATAGAGTCTACTATATTTCTTATCAGGCTGTTATTTTGAACGATCCGGGTTCTTGTTCGCGGCTAAAATTGCTTGAATCAGTCTGTTTTAATACTCTCTCATACAAAAAAAGAAGTGAAGATCTGGCCTGCAAAAGTTCTTCATACGAGATATCATTATTTTTTTGAAGCGCAGATAAGAACATCTCTTTTTGCCAATCTCTTATCTGAGATGAGTGCACAATTGCCATTTCATCAAAAAATCGTTTGGCCCATGCAAGCATCAATCTTTCAGTTGAGAACCTGGTTTCTTTTCTGCGAAGTTCAACTCTGAGGTTCGAAAGCATCAGTGATTTTTTCATAGGAATAAAGTTTGTTTTATTAGTATGAACCGAAATCCGGCCAAACCTTACAGTTATTCCTGAAAAAAATATAAAAACGCAGTAATTCTATTTTATTCAGCTTGTTTTAAGACTGTATAACCATTTTTAAGAAGTGTCTGCTGTTGTTTGAATAGATCAAAATCAGCTGAAACCATATCCTCAATGAGAGATTGGAGATTATGCTTCGGATTCCAGCCAAGTTTTGTTTTTGCGTTAGTAGGGTCGCCAATGAGTAATTCCACTTCAGTGGGCCTGAAATAACGTGGGTCAACTTTTACAAGTACATCACCCGGCATCACTTGTTCTGATGCTTTTATTCCATTTTTGTCTGATACACTTTCCACAACACCAATTTCATCAATACCTTTATTCTTGAACTTTAAAGTAATGCCTGCTTCAGCAAATGCCATTTTTATAAAATCCCGTACCGATGTGGTTTCACCCGTAGCAATCACAAAATCTTCCGGTTTCTCCTGCTGAAGCATCAACCACATCGCTTCTACATAATCTTTTGCGTGACCCCAGTCTCTTTTTGCATCCATATTTCCAATGTATAGTCCATCCTGAAGACCTAATGCGATTTTTGCAGCGGCTCTTGTAATTTTACGTGTTACAAATGTTTCACCTCTTCTGGGAGATTCATGATTAAAAAGGATACCGTTACACGTGTACATATTATATGCTTCACGATAGTTAACCGTAATCCAGTAAGCATACATTTTAGCAACAGCATATGGAGATCGGGGATAAAATGGAGTTTTTTCCGTCTGGGGAACTTCCTGTACTAGACCGTAAAGTTCAGAAGTTGAGGCTTGATATATTTTTGTTTTTTTCTCCAGGCCCAGAAGCCTTACTGCTTCCAATATCCTGAGTGTGCCTATTCCATCTGTGTTTGCAGTATATTCAGGCGTTTCAAAACTAACCTTAACATGGCTCATTGCCGCCAGGTTGTATATTTCATCCGGCTGCACTTCCTGAATGATTCGGGTAACGTTCATAGAATCTGTGAGGTCACCATAATGAAGAAAAAGTACCTGATCATCAACATGAGGATCCTGATAGAGGTGATCAATCCGGTCTGTGTTAAAAAGACTCGCACGCCTCTTTATACCATGAACGATGTACCCTTTTTCCAGAAGTAACTCTGCTAGATATGAACCATCCTGGCCTGTGATGCCTGTAATAAGTGCTACTTTTTTTTCATTCATAATGTTTATAAGCTTTTATAAATTCGATAGGTATAAGATACTTAAATAAAAAAAGCCGGATAAGACATCTTGCAGTTGATGATCTATCCGGCTATATCTAATAACATAGAAGTTTAATCTCTACCAAGCCTATCAATAACTGTAAACAGCAAAATTGTTGTGTTAAGGATGGCTGATGTAAGTGCAATGGTTTGCTGAGGTGTCATTTGTTCACCTGCCGGTTTTTCAGGTACAATTATCGTTGCTCCGGGTTCTACAGATGGATTGCTTCGCATTCGAAGGAATCTTTTCACCCGATCAACCTCACCATTAGCGTACACTATGTAAGCTCTGTGGCGTTGACCGCGATCTGTAGTTCCCCCGGCTGAATTGATATAATTCTGCAAACCCCTGCCCGGTACATACCTCATTGTTACGGGAGAGAGTACTCCACCTTCAACACGCACCGTTTGAAACTGGCGTGGTATTCGAATTACATCACCTTCCTCAAGGCGCAAATCATTAGTACCATAAGGATCACTAATGGCTTCAGGCAACCTTATCCCAACTGGTGTAAAGGTCGTATCATTAATTGTTTCAAAACGATCGAGATCTACATTTTCAAGATTTAAGGCAGCTAAAACATTAGAACGTTCCTGG
>SLJB01000052.1 GCA_007135335.1 Balneolaceae bacterium | reverse complement strand
TAGATTTGTATGCCTTTTATCCATCCGGTGCGAATGGCATCTGTATAAATCCTTTCATCTGCAATATAATTGACCCGCCATAGAATTTGATTTCCAATCGTTGGTTTTACAACCAGTTCTTCAATTGTATGCTGTCTGTTTTCCGCCAGATGAATGGCTGTCTGGCCTGCCCTCTCTTTTTGAAACCAGCCGTTCAGCAGAAAGAGAAAAAGCCACAGCCAGGCAACAAGGGCAAATGGTTTTTTCTTTTGCCACACTGCAAAAACAACCAGAACCAGCAAGCCAGTTGTTACAACCGGATCTACCACCGATATCACATTCCATGCAATGCGGGTGTCGATAAATGGCCAAAGAAGCTGGGTACCATAACTGGTAAATGCGTCTGTGATGCCGGCTGTGGCATATGCCGCCAAACTATACAGGTAGAGTTCTTTAAATGTGAGATGTTTTTTTAAAAACCACCATAGCAGGAGCGCTGCAACAAGTGCGCCAACTGGTATAAAAACAAGTGAGTGGGTAAACTGGCGATGGATTTCAATGTTGAAAAGCGGATCGGACGGTACATGGATGTAGTAATCAAGATCGGCCAGCATGGCGGCGATAAACCCGGTTGCAGCTGCCGGCCTGATTTTTTCTTTATCAGCAACAGACTGCGAAGCAACAGCCCCGATAAGCCCGTGAGTTAATGGATCCATAATTTTATTCGTCTCTTACCGCATCAGCCGGCTGAATGGCAGCCGCCCGAACTGCCGGATACCAACTTGCCAGCAGGCACAGCACCATGGTTCCGCTTAAAATAATGGCCACATCAGAAAAATGGATGGCTACGGGATACGCATCAATGATAAAAGAGGATGAGAGCTTAACTAAGCTAAACTCTTTCTGTGCTAACGCAAGGAGTATGCCGGTTACACCGCCAAGTCCGCACCCTATTAACCCGATTCGTAAACCCTGACTTTGAAATATCTTTTTAATCTTTTTCGGTGTCATCCCCATGGATATCAGCACGCCGATATCCCGCTTTTTCTGAATCACAATCATGGTAAGTGAGCCGATAATGTTGAGAACCGCAACCAATACAATAATCATCAATATAAAGTAGGAACCCCACTTTTCGAGCATCATTACATCATAAAGCGGTTTTTGAAGATCGTACCAGGTTTGAATTCTGTATTCGGGCCCAAGCTGTTCCTGAAGCTGTAATTTTACCCGCTCGGCTCTGTCGGTATCGGTTAATTTTAAATCAAATCCTGTAATCTCATTGCGTAAATTAAACAATCGCTGTGCGGCTGCAAGTTCAATGTATACTATATCACCATCAATAATCTGATGCATATCGTAACTGTCGCGTACATCAAACCGGCTAACACGGGGCGATGAAAACTGGGTAAGTGCACGGCGCATGCCCGTGGGACTCAGCATGGCGATTTCATCTCCCGCACTGAGCCTGTATCGGTTAATCAGTGCCTCACTAACAATAATACCCGGGCGCCCGGCTTGTACTGAGAGATCTATTTCGTAATCCTCCCGTAGTTCTGTAATGGTAAAATCACTCTCCATATCGATACCCCGAACATTCAGTACTTCATTCCGCCCGCTCTGAATTACCATCATCGCCTTGCCTTCGATGTATGGAGAAATCTGTAAAACATCCTCATGATCAAGGATTCTACTCATCAGATTTTCATCGAATAGCATTGCAGGTTCATCCACCAGTTCAATTCGGATATCGGGATCAAAAGAGAGAAGATAACCGCGTATAACGTCAAAAAAGCCGTTAAATACTGATAAAATAACAATCAGAAGCGCCGTACCAATTGTAATACCTGCGATACTTATCGTGGTAAGAATTGAAATAAGCGATATGTGTTTTTTCGAAAAAAGATAGCGTCTCGAAATAAATTGAATGACATCCATTCTGTATATTTGAATTTAACCCAATCATTAGGTTCCTTTTTATATCCAACTCCCGCTTAAAATTTATATCTTTAGCGGCCTACCAGAAAATCTAACCGGTGAGATTGAAGTGACTTTAAAAATCGAAGAAATTAAGGCAATATCCAACGGCGAACATGGCGATCTATTTTCCGTTTTAGGATTACATACTGTATTTGTTGATAAAAAAGAGAAACTCACCATTCGATGCTTTCGTCCGGATGCCAAAAGTATCTCGATCATTCCTGATGGCGGGAAGCCCATAAAACTGGAGCGCGTTTCCGATGAAGGACTCTTTGAATATGTTTTTCCAAGGCGTAAAAACCGTTTTACGTACAAAGTTGAGGTTAAGCCCTATGTAGGCGAAGAGTACACCATTGATGATGCCTATCGCTTCGGGCCACAGCTTACCGATTTTGATATGCAGCTCTGGGGAGAGGGAAACCATCACCATGCTCACAAATTTCTGGGCTCTCACACAAAAACTGTAGATGGTGTTGCCGGTACTCATTTTGTGGTAACGGCTCCCGCTGCAAGCAAAGTAAGTGTAATTGGTTCCTTCAATAATTGGGATGGGCGCATTCATGGAATGCGCAAATACCATGAGCAGGGGCTTTGGGAAATTTTCATCCCCCATGTAACCGAGGGTGATGTTTACAAATTTGAAGTAAAAAGCCTCACGAATAGTACCCCATTTAAAAAAGCCGATCCATACGCACGTTTTTCAGAAATGCGGCCGGGAACTGCCTCCAAAGTGTGGAACAGCTCTTACAAATGGAACGATGCTAAATGGATGAAAGCGCGAGAAAATACCGCTCACCACGAGAAACCTGTTTCCATTTATGAGATCCATCCGGGTTCATGGAAAAGAAAAGTGGGGGAAGATCCCGGTTTTTTGAACTACCGTGAACTCGCTGATGATCTTGTACCCTACGTTAAGGATTTAGGATTTACTCATATAGAACTGATGCCGATAGCCGAGCATCCATATGATCCATCCTGGGGCTATCAAATAACCGGATATTTCGCACCCACAAGTCGCTTCGGAGACCCTGATGACCTTCGATACTTTATTGATCACTGCCATAGAGAAGGCATCGGCGTGATTGTGGATTGGGTTCCGGCACACTTCACCAAAGATGACCATGGCCTGCGCCGATTCGACGGAACTGCACTTTACGAACACGAAGACCCGCGGCAGGGTGAACATAAAGACTGGGGAACCCATATCTTTAATTTCGGGCGAACTGAAGTACAGAACTTTCTGATCTCCAATGCCATCTACTGGCTGGAGGAATTCCATGTTGACGGGCTCCGGGTAGATGCTGTGGCATCTATCCTCTACCTGGACTATTCCCGTGAAGATGGTGAATGGGTTCCAAATCAATATGGCGGCCGCGAAAATATTGCAGCAATCCACTTTCTGAGACGATTCAACGAAGTAACCCATGAATATTTTCCGGGTGTTCTCACTTTTGCAGAGGAGTCCACATCCTGGCAGGGTGTGTCTCAGCCAACTTCATCAGGGGGGCTCGGGTTCGATTTTAAATGGAACATGGGCTGGATGAACGATACACTGGCATATATGGAGAAAGATCCTCTGTACCGAAAATATCACCAGGATCAGCTCTCTTTTTCGCTGATTTATGCCTTTTCAGAGCAGTTCATTCTGCCGTTGTCTCACGATGAAGTGGTGCACATGAAAAAATCACTCCTCTCAAAAATGCCCGGTGACGACTGGCAAAAATTTGCCAACCTTCGGTTACTTTACACTTATATGTATGGACACCCCGGCAAAAAGTTGCTTTTTATGGGCGGAGAGTTTGGGCAGTGGAATGAATGGACAGAATCACAATCGATTGACTGGCACCTGCTGCAATGGGAAACACATCAGGGAGTTCAGAATCTGGTAAAAGATCTGAATCACTTGTATCAGCAAGAAAATGCCATGCACCAAGTAGATTCAAAGTGGGAAGGCTTCGAGTGGATAGATATTAGTGATGCTGATAACAGCCTGCTTTCGTTTATCAGAAAAGGGAAAAACCCGGAAGACTACTTGGTTTTCATACTGAATTTCACCCCAACCTATCATGATCACTATAAGTTTGGTGTTCCCGAAGACTGTGAATATGAAATAATATTGAACAGCGATTCTTCATTTTATGGTGGCAGCAACTCAGGGCCTACGGTCGTTAAAGGCGAAAAAGGACATTGGCACAGCCAGAGTTGCCACATCATTATTCCGGTACCTCCACTTGCCGGCATAGTTCTGAAACCGAAAAAACCAGTTTAAATATAATATAGGGTACTACATTTATGAGATTTCCAAGATCGTGCGGCACACTTGCGCACCCAACCTCATTTCCATCGAAATAT
>SLJB01000225.1 GCA_007135335.1 Balneolaceae bacterium | reverse complement strand
TCATGATCCAGAAAAAGCTGTGTACTTCTGAGTGTTCTTACAGGGTTGAATCCATAAATTTCTGATAGCCGCTCTTCGAGTAAGTCCTCCGTTTCACTTCGGTTAAAATTCCCGGTCGGCAAACCAAGATCGCGCAGATACTCAGGGTTGTGCGCAGCACCATGATCAGATGTAAGAAAGATTAACACATTCTCTCTGCCGATATTTTCATCAAGGTAACTTAGAAATCTTGCTAACTCCCGATCAAACCGTATGTAAGTATCCTGCACTTCTTTGGAAGCCGGACCGTAGCGATGACCAATATGGTCAGGTGATGAAAATGAGAGAGCCAGCAAATCAGTGAACGCATCCCTGCCAAGACTTTCGCCCTCAATAGCGGCGTACGCCATTTCAAATGTGTAGGTATCGCCAAACGGTGTGTTTGCAAAAATTCCGTTGTCGGCAATTTCGGCGTAGGCCGGAAGATCGTGAGGAAACACCGGACTATCCTGTCCTCGGAATGTTCCTTCATAGGGGTTGTCATCCTCAATACTTTCCGTGTAGGTTTCCATCGGGAGCAGGGTTTCCCACGGTGCACTTACATATTGTGCAGGAAGATCGCGCGCGTTAAATTCATTTACCCACTCAGGCAGCTCATCCATATAGTGCGAACTGCTGATCATCCTTATCTCGGTGTAATCAAACCAGTATGCATCCCCTGTGAAACCGGCGGGAAGAATTGCACCTCTGTCTTTGAGTGCGATCCCTACTGCCTTTGATTTCATGTTATGATGCAGGCGCAGCTCATCTGATATAGAACTTGAAAGTATCCACTTTGGCGACATTTCGCCTTCGTCAGATTCTGAACCAACCGTTGATACATCCGGGTCCCCTGTTACATAGGTTCGTCCGCCGGTATCTTTCAGAAACCAGCTGTTTCCTATAATGCCATGAACGGCCGGTGTGGTGCCGGTATAAACCGAGGCATGGCCGGGTCCGGTAAACGTGGGGGCATAATCGAATGCAGCATTATCAAATGAGAACCCATCATTTACAAGACGCTTGATACCGTCATCACCATAATGATCCCAATAGCGGTAAATGTAGTCATAGCGCATCTGATCAACCATAATACCGACTACAAGTTTGGGTGTTTCGTAGTGTTCGTTCAGATTGTTGCTGTCTGAATTACATCCCACAAACAGGGAGAGTGGTAATGCCAGTATTACTGCCGTGAATAGTGTTATTCTGAGACTCATAAATATTATTTCACTTTTATTTGATTATTCGTTTATATGTGATTCGGTTTCTATTGTAAGACCCTCCAGTTCTTCAAAATCTTTCAAAACACCGTTGATAGGACTGAATGCGCTATAACCATTTGCCTGATCTCTGTTGCTGCTGGCACGATGAATACCCACTAATGCCACAGGGTTTTGAATTCCATCAATATCAAAAGCCACTCGTTTGAACACCGGAGAACCGCTTGTACCTCCTCCTGATGTTGCATATCGTGCTCTGAATTGGCATTGCAAAATCATTTCATGCCTGGTTCTTCGGCTGTCAACACATGTGCGTATTACCTCGCCGGACGTCCACCCGGAGTTACCGCCAACTTTATGCAGTGTCATTCCCATCAGAATATCTTCCTTAAGATCTATAACGGCAAACACCGGATCGGCTTCGTCGATTTCTCGTGAGCCTTCAACAGTCCAGGTTTCACTCTTCCATTCAGTTCTTGCAATATATCCCCGGGCACGCTCCACATTTTCACGAATTCTGACTATTGCTGAGTCGCTCCATCTGCAGGGCCAACAATCGCTGTTTGGGGAAACACACATATCAAGAGATTGCGGACCATCTGCTATTTCTACTCCTACCACATCATACGGTTCATCCCTTTCCCCCTGATAATAGAGTGTTGCACTTGTACCGTGGGCATTTTCTGTACAATGTCCATTTGTAACAAAAATATCTTCGCCATCATAGACACCCAAAAAGCCCATACTGCAGTTACCGGAACCATATTGAATTCTGAGCCCGCCAAGAATGGGGCGCTGCCGGTCGAATGTGTCTCCATTGAGGTTTTCAAAGATATTGGCATCCTCATCAATCTCAGCATATTCCTTTTCAAATAAGAGAGCGTTTTGGGGAACTTCAAGAGTGTGTATTAAAAACTCTGTAACTTCATCTAATACTTCACCACTCCAATAGGCTGCATCAATTCCGATTGCTACTCTGTTTTCTGCTTCATGCACCTGGGTTGATAAAACATAATGAAACTGATTACCGGCCAGCAGAAATGCGGTGGCAAGTTCTCTCCACATAGCCAGATCGCGGAATCGGTGCTCAGCTTTCCGGATATTTACATCAAGAGCCACTGACCCTGATCTTGTTTTTGCAAATCCCTCAACAGAAAATGCCGTTTTTACAGTTTTTTTACCCTCTAAATCTGTAAGGAGAATGGTATATGTGCCGTTATCATCAATGTAAACCCCACCAAAATCAGGAAACTGATCACTCATTTTATGCAAATGAGCTTCTGATTCTCTTCTGACATATTCCAGTTCACTTTTTAATTCTGATAATATGGAGTTTGACACCATGGCTTTACAGGCCGGACCCGGAGAATTCTGGCCAATGCCGCCATTTTGAAATGCAGGCGGAGAAGTAGAGGAATCACAACTCACAATAAAAAACAGGATAATTACAAGATTGAGTGGAGTAAGTTTCCTGAATCCGTTCATGAGCCAGATTAATCCTGATTAAACTTTTGATTTATGTGAAGATGAACTGAAATATAAAGAGGTCACATTTAGGAGACCTCTTTATGCAGATTAGGTTGTATAAAAATTAGCAGGTTACGGACGTAGTGTGAGCGCAAATGATTTGTAGTTCTCTGCGGCGATCACTTCGCCTGTTGCATCTCCCAGCAGATTAATTACAAGTACAGGGCGTTCATCATCGATATTTTCTTCGATTGCATTAATTGTAATAGTTGCAAAGCTGCTGTTTGCAGGAAGTACCGTTGATAGTCCTGAAAGCTCGAAATGTTCACCCATCACAGCTGTACTGTTTTCGGTGTCAATTTCGAAATTCAGGGTAATATCACTGCTCTGATGCGGGCCTATCAATTGTATTGTTGCATTATACGTACTCCCGTTCGACATACGCTGCGTATCTGACGTAGGGTTAAACTCTACCTGTAACGATCCGTCGAAAATTCTGCTGTTATCCGGAAAACATCCTGTTAAACCTAATAAAACAGCTCCTATCAGTGAAAATTTAATGAGTGTTGTAAGCTTCATTTTATTCAATATTTTTAATTTCTGTTTAACTGACTGACTTTTAAATACCGCTGCGAAATTGTACCACAGCGTTTTTTGCAATCAATAACCGGGATTTTGTTCCAGATTTGGATTGTTCTCAACCTGTGTGGTTGAGAGTGGTGCAAGAATACGAATATCATCAAAAGGCACCGCCGGATTCAGGTTTACCTGTGGTTTCGGTACATTCATTGCACGCCGTTTCAGATCGAACCATCTGTGGCCTTCAAATGCCAGTTCCCGTCGTCGTTCATCATAAATTTCATCCAGAAGATCTGCACCTGATAGTGGTGATGAATAGCTGGCAAGCCCGCGGTGAGAACGAAGAGTTTCGAGAGCAGCAATGGCTCCGTTTTCATTCCCCAGCTCATACTGAGCTTCGGCTTGTATAAGAATCATCTCTGCTACTCTGAACACGGGGATATGATCTGTATTTTGCCCTACTGTTCCGGTGTATTTTATGATGTACGGGAAACCATCATCATGTACACGGAACAGGTTATTTCTGAGGTCATCATCTTCATACAGCTCAAGAAGTTCAGAAGATGGCAGTGCATCAAACCATCCCGGGGGCGGGTTGGTTACTGCATTCAGTGAACCGCTGCTTCCATGTGTGTTATCAAAAGACAACTCAAAAATGGATTCCGGATTCGGCAGCACATCAAAAATGTTATCATGCTCACTGAAATCGGTAAGTGTACCTTTGGCCAGGGTTAAGGCTTGTTCTGCATGATTTCGTGCTTCATCCCATCTTTCCCAGTAAAGATAAAGACGGGCGAGCCCCGCGTGAACAGTTGCTTCATCTGCAAAATATACACTTCCGCGATCATTATTCTGAAGTAGCGGGAGAGCTTCAAGAAAATCACGTTCCGCCTGTTGGTAACCCTCCATAACAGAACTTCTGGATCTCAGATCAGCATCGCTTAAACCCAATGTTGGGCTTGTCCGGATAATTACACCCTGATCCCAATTACTGATAAGCGGGTGATTCGGCTCATAGCTGTAAACCCGTAACAGTTCATGATAGGCTAAACCTCTGAGAAAAAGTGCTTCACCCCTCAGCCTGTCACGATGTGATTGTGATGTTTGAGTGGTACCGGCTCCATCGATGATGATATTGGCTTCATTAATAAGCCTGTAGGCGGTTGACCAAACACCGGTTGTAAAATGTGAACCAAATGAATTCTCTGCCTGAGTACTGAATCGACCCGAATTAATCGGGTGCAGTTCTGAATTATCGGCCAGTACTTCCGGCCCGGCAGGTATCCAGTATCTGTACAGGCTCTCTGATCGCAGGCGATCGTAGGCTGATGTGAGTACGGCATCCATACCGCTTGCAGTAGTGACAATCATATCCGAACTCACAGCAACTGTAGGTTCAGTGTCAAGTAATCCATCGCACGAGACGGCAAAAGCCAGGATCGCACCGATAATGCTGATTTTTATTGTGTTTTTCATGATCCCTATGATTTTAAAATTCAAAGTTTATGCCGAGAGAAATCTGGCGTGATTGCGGATACTCACCTGTACCCTGCCCAACAAATTCAGGATCTCCGTACGGATAGTTTGTCCATGTTACCAGGTTTCTTGCCTGTACAAACACATTGGCCCGGTTCAAACTGATTTTCTCTACCCAATCAAGAGGCAAGCTGTAATCCAGTCTCATCTCTTTCAGGCGAATGTACGAGGCATCAGTTATGAAAACTGAAGAGTTATTATGGCTGCTGCTTCCCGGAAAAGAGCTGGAAGTATAGTGTCGCGGCAAACCTGCCATATCACCGGGTTGCTGCCAGGCATCTCTGGCAACATTTGCCATCAATCCACGCTCAGTAGAGACAACCTGCATACGACGGCCAACCGTTGAATTATATGTAGAACGGCCATACTCGTACTGAAAGAACGTGCTTAGCCTCAAGTTTCCGTAGTTGAACACATTGGTTAATCCACCAAAGAAATCCGGAGAGTACTTGCCTACCATTTGTCGATCGTCACCAGCTCTCCGATAGGTAATATTTCCATCAATGTCATACCACATTACTCGGCCATCAGCCGGATTAATTCCTGCATATTTGTTCATCCACAAGATATCAATGGGATATCCAACCCGGATAGAACTGCCGAGAATTTCGAGGCCGTCAACCAGTTCAATAATTTCATTTTTTTGATGGGTAAAATTGAAATTGGTTGTCCAGTTAAATTTGTTTGTACTGATCCATCTCGCGCCTAATTCAATTTCCCAGCCAACATTTTCAACCACACCGGAATTTCTTGTAATACTTGAGAAACCACTGTCGGTTGGAAGAAAAGCGTTCAAGAGAAGGTTTTTATTCCTGGTATTGAACCAACCTAATTCACCAAAAAATCTGTCGCCAAGAGCAGAAAATTCAATTCCAATATCCAGAGTCTGGGCTTCTTCCCAGGTAAGCAGATCATTTCCAAGGCCTGATGGACGCAGTCCGGTACTGCCTTCATAATTGCCGCCACTTCCGAACAGTGAACGTGCTGCAAAATCGCTGATTCCGGAATTACCTGTAATACCATAACTGGTTTTCAACTTCAGCTGATCCAGAAATTGTATGTCTGCCATAAATGCTTCCCTGGCAATATCCCAGGCAAGGGCACCTGAGTAGAAAAGTCCCCACTGGTTTTGTTGACCAAATCGGGATGACCCATCATATCTCAGGTTCGCACTTGCAAAGTATCGTCCATCATAGTTATAATCGACACGGCTGAAAATTCCTGCAAATTTGGATTGGGAAGTCCTGCCGGATACACTGAAGTTTTCAGCAGCGAGGTCAAGCTGGGTAAATACCGGATTTGGAAACTGTTCGCCACTTGCAGTGATGCTTTGCCTGTCATTGAATCTGTATTCAAACCCACCCAGCAGATTAATGGAATGTAGATTGAATGACTGTTGGAATTCAACAATCTGGTTAGTGTTGAACGACAGTGTTTCGCGATATCTTTCCGTTAAAGATCCACCTACGTCGACGTATCTCGGCAGGAGGGCTGAGGTATAATTGGTATCACGGTTTGTTCTGTAATCGAGGCCCCAGAGTGATCTGAACGAGAGATTATCTAGAAATCTGTAAACTCCCGTTAGGCTTCCTCTGAATTGCCGGGTTTTCGTTTTCCGGATATTCTCTTCAAGCTGCTGTACGAGATTTATCCTGATAAAGTCGTTGTGATTATACCCGCCGTCTTCGGTGTAGATTGCATCAATCGGCCTTTGAGTATATCCGCCGTGAAATGGGCTGGTGATGTTTGCACTTCCTGCTTGCAGACCATTGGCTGTGGTTGATGCAACACTTAGCCTGGTAGCCACTGTAAATCTTTCATTAAAAGAGTGATCAATATTTGATCGAAATCTTAAACTGCTAAAATCACTTGCAAGTACAGCACCTTCTTCAAAGTCATAAGCACCCGAGATATAAATTCTTGTATTCTCGAGGCCTGCAGAAGCTGACATGTTAAACTGATTTAACCTCCCGGTCTGTGTAAGTGCATCCTGCCAGTCGTAAGTTGGTGCTGTTGCCGGGTCGCCATATCTCTCGATGGCCAGCTGCCGACTTTCTTCAGGATCACGGCCACGATCTACCTGACGATTTACATATCCCTGAATCATGGTATCAGTCCAGGTTGGACCATCCATGATATCCAGTGGCTTGGGCTGTTCGTTGAAACCGATCTGTGAAGATACATTGATCAGTGTCTGTCCTCGCTGTGCCTGTCGGGTAGTAATGAGTACAACTCCATTTGCACCCTGAGCACCGTACATTGCTGTTGCCGAAGCGTCTTTTAAAACTTCAATGCTCTCGATGTCATTTGGATTGATGGATGCGAGTGAATTATCCGGCACATTAACCGAAGTGTGGTCAGTTCTTACCTGCACACCGTCGATGATGTAAATTGGAGAATTCGAAGCATTAATTGAACCAAGTCCGCGAACACGCACCAGCAAGCCGCTACCGGGCTGGCCACTGCTGTGTGAAACAAGCACACCACTCATTCTTCCCTGGAGTGCCTGATCCGGCGACTGTATCAACGCTTCTCTGAATTCACTACCCTCAACTCTGGTTAGTGACCCTGTTGGTAAACTTCTCTGCCGTATGGAATATCCTGTAACAACAATTTCATCGAGAAGCAGCCTGTCCTGCTCTAATGATACAACCAGGTCAAGTTCCTGATCTGCAGCAATTTCAACTCTGCGGGTTTGAGCCTCATACCCCACAGATGTAATTCTCACATTGTATCTGCCCTCCGGTATATTTTCTATCTCGAAAAAACCATCCGCGTCAGCCACATCTCCTCTTTCGAGCTCATTAATGTAGATGGTTGCTGCAATAAGGGGCTCATCATTTGAAGCATCCAAAATACGGCCTCTCAATGTCCCGGTATTTGATGGTAGTTCTTCAGGCGTCAAAATCATTTGACCTGAATCTGAGATGTAAAAATGAATTCCTGCTTCTTCCGTTACAAATCTTAGTGCGTCAATTAAAGAAACACCATTCAGATTTCTGGTTATTCTAACATTTTGATTCAGATTACTTCGGTTGAAGTTCAGTTCCAGATTCCCTTGAACTGCTAATGCGCCAAGAGCTTCCAAAACCGGAGTATCCTTAAACTCCATCTGTAGTGTTATATTCAGATTTGGAAGAGTTCTGTTCTGATGGGTGTTACTGCTTAAGAAGTCGTCTGCATATGCAGTTGACTGAGCACGTACATCACTAATCGGAATGATCATCATCAGTGAAAGTGCAAAAGCAGCAAGTGATCGCAAAGAACGTATAAATGCCCTTATTGTGTTAGGTGTGGATTCCATAATTGATACCCGACTTACTGTTTTTATTAATTGTTGTTATTTAATGATTCTACGTTGAACGTAACTCCATGCGTAATGGAGGTGTATGTCAAAATCTCGTCAAGCGACTCGTTTCTGTATCTTGCAGTTACAGGCTCATTAATACTGGAAGAATCAACAACAGAGATTATGACATTGAAGTGAAGTTCTAACTGATGCAATACATCTTTGAGGGGTGTTTCCTCAAATACAAACATCTGATTTGTCCACCCGAAGAATTGTTCAATACTGGCTCTTTGGGCAGGCCCGGGAGCTTCACCTATACGTACCTGTGAATACTCACCCGGATTCAGAGTGACCTGTTTTTCAATTTCCGGATTTACAGAACGAACCATAACTTTCCCGGTTTGAACCGCCACAACTGATTCATCCCGATCCATCCAGGCACGGACACTAAAAGACGTACCTAATACCGCTATTCTTGCAGCATCGGTTTCAACCGAAAATTCCAAATCGGTATTATTGGCAACTTCAAAAAATGCTTCACCTTGTAACTCAACCTCACGTGCATCAACACCAAAATCTGATGGGATGTACACACTGCTTGATGCATTTAATCTGATTCGTGTACCGTCTTTTAATCGAAATGATTTTTGTTCACCCGGGGCTGTATCAATGGTGAGCCCGGTTAATGTTTCCGTGATCTCCTCTATTTTATAAATGTCTGAAGATGTTATTGCGTAGATGGAGAGGCCAATTGCAATCACTAAAACAGCGGCAACTTTCAGCCATAGGCCACTGTTACCGGTTTTCCTTTTTACGGGAGTAAGTTTCTTTATAGATGCTTTTGATTGTACTTTTGCATCCATAACAGACCGAAATGTCTGCAGTGCATTTTCAACGTCGTAACTGTAGCTGTGTGCCAGTTCAACATTGTAGATTTTCCGGCATGATTCAAACAGTTTCTTGTTTTTTTGAGACTCATCCAGCCAATGCTCCAGCTCTCTCTTCTCTTCAGCCGATGCTTCATTTGACAAATAACGATGTATGTGTAGTATGTCCACGAGCTTGCTTTTCAGTTTATCCTTTGCTTTCACTTATAAAGACGAACCAAAAAAGCGATACCCTAAAAAAAAGTTAACTCTTTAATAGCAACCTTCTATAAGTCACCGGTTAACAAATATTTATGTTTCTGATATCAATTTTATTTCAAATACCAAGAATGGCTAAATATGGAATAATATTCAGATTTTTTTCTTTTTGGAGACGCTCTCTTAAAGTTTTCAATGCTTTCGTCATTCTCGCTTCAACAGCTTTTTTTGATATCTCCAGAACCACAGCTATTTCACTATACGTGAGGCCATCCCTTCTATGCAGTAAATAGACCACTTTACATTTCTCAGGAAGCTTTTCAACCTCTTCGGTTACTCTTCTGATGATATGAGAAGCTGAAACTGACTCATTATTAAGGGAAGTCTGGTACATACTGGTGAGATGATCCTGATATTTTTTGCGAATCTCTTTGTGCTGAATGATGTCCAGCGCACGGTTTTTTGCTGATTTAAATAGATAGGCTTTTATATTTACTGAAATATCGAGTGAGTGGCGATTTGTCCAAAGTGAGGCAAATATATCTTGAACAATCCCTTCCGCATCTTCTTTTGAATTCGTGATGCTTGCCGAATAATCACAAAGTGACTCGTATGTGTTCAAAAAAAGTCCTTCGAAACTCTTCTTATTACCCTTTTTAAGTTTTTGTATAAATGCAGAATCGTACTTCATCTCGGTATTGTATTGAGCAAACATCTTGAGGTAAACTTACCTCTCAGAATGAAAAAGCTGGGACACACCATGAAAATAAAGAATCAGGTAAGCTTGAAGATTAAGCTATCAAAAACTCTTGACCATCACACAAAAAAGATTATGCATTTTAATGTTTAATTCAAATCTACTCTTTAATATAGTTTATCGAATATCTTACCGTTCAGCCCGTAACAAAAAAAAAAACAGACTGTGCATGATCAACAAATTCTCCCCAGGACTGTTCACAGCATTTATCCTCTCTTTAATTGTTGTGGGTTTACCCTATTGGTCAACCTCTTACAGTGAACTATCTCTTCCCTCTTCCTTGTTTACACCCGCTCTGTTAGCAATTTTACTATCAGCTGTTATTCTTAAGATTTATACCGATAACACTTTTCAGAAAATCCTGCATACAATGGCGTTTGTACTTCCTGCAGTGGTGGCAGCACGTATCATTGTTGACGCTTTCTTTGATTCTACATCACATAACTTATTCCCTTTAGAGCTGATAATAGCCCTAATTACAGGATATGCCATTGTAATACCTGCGGTGTTACTTGGTTCACTTTTAAGAAAATTCTTGCGTAAATCTTCGGATTGATTACATGTGCTCACTTAATATTCTGAATAGTTTAAGAGCGATACCGGCTCGTAAAATTAAGTTTAGACACTCTCAGGAGGGTTATTGAAGAGCATTTTTCTGATTTTCCAATTTTCTGTTTCATCCTTCTCCCAATGAATTAATGCCCTGGCTGAATATGTCCACTCGTCTCCCTCATTTGTTATCCATTGAACATCAAATAATGCATACTCCACCGCTAACTTTTGATCAAAATGTATTGATTCTGATCTGTGATTATAACGGCTTGATTGATTATTTGAAAATAGTGCAGCATAAAATTCTTCAATAGAGTCCGCTCCGCTGTTGACTTGAAGTGCCTGTGGAATGTTTAGGGCATCAGAGTGATAGATAGATGCACAAGCCGCTGCATCTTCCGATTCCCAATCTTGAATGAATTGAGTCCATATATCATGAATCTCACGTTCAAGATTTTCCGTCTGTACATTTTCTGATAATTGCCCAGTACAGGAGACTAACATTTGTACGGATAAAAACAGAATCACTGCCCAAAATAAATTCCCATTCATAGTTACACCTTTATCTAATTAATTAGCTGTTTATATTGAGACAAATGCATTTGAAATGAAGTTGGCAATTGTTTCAATTCAGCTAATTAAGCTATTTCACGTTTATAAAACAAGGTGAGGCCATTAGAAAATTATGCAACAGAGCAAACGAGTTTTATTTCAAACTTTCCTGAAGTTTATCCCAATCAGCAAGAAAGTTTTTCAACCCAATATCGGTAAGCGGATGTTTCAGCAGCTGCTCAATTACTTTGAGGGGCATGGTTGCTACATCAGCTCCCATTCTGGCAGACTCGAGGAAATGAATTGGATGTCGGATACTCGCCGCCAGTATTTCAGTTTCCATCCCATAGTTATCATAAATCAGGCGAATGTCTGCAATTAGCTGCATTCCGTCTGTGGATATATCATCTAGGCGCCCGATGAACGGAGAAATGTAGGTAGCCCCGGCCTTTGCCGCTATAAGCGCCTGAGAGGCAGAAAAACAGAGAGTACAGTTGGTTTTAATCCCTTCATCGGAAAATGTTTTTATTGCTTTGATGCCATCTTTAATCAGGGGTACTTTCACCACTACATTGTCAGCGATTGAGGCAATTCGCCTGCCCTCTTCCACAATTTCATTATATGTGGTGGAGATCACTTCAGCGGAAACATCGCCTTCAACGATATCGCATATTTTTGCAATGTGGGCTTCGAAGTCCTTTACGCCTACTTTAAAACAAAGGCTAGGATTTGTCGTTACCCCATCAAGTACGCCTAAGTCATTAGCTTCTTCAATTTCATTCAGATCAGCAGTATCAATAAAAAATTTCATTCTGTAATTAGTAGTTAATTAAGGGTGAATAAGAATATAAAGAATTGTCGGGCAGAAGTAAGTGATGTTTATTTTTAAACTTCCATTCAATTTTTATAATTTAAAATAAAAAGATAACCACATAATAAAATATCATATGAGCAGAACAGGAAAAGGATTTGTACTCGGATTTTTCACAGGAGCTGTAGTTGGCACAGCCGCTGCATTACTTTATGCCCCCGATTCAGGATCGAATACAAGAGGTAAACTTTCATACAGAGTAAGTTCCTACGGAGATGAGATTAATAATCTTATCAAAAGGTTAAAAGCGGAGAAAGAAAAATTCACTTCTGATGCAAAGCAAAAAAGTGATGATGTAGTTTCAGATGCAAAAAAACGTGCAGACGACCTTATAAAGGAAGCTGAGGCGTTACTCGATAATATCGAGAGGGCCAAACCTAAGTAAAAACGGTTTATATTAATTCATCGACCAAAAAAAAGCCCTGATTTTCATCAGGGCTTTTATTTTATTCGTTCTCTTCATCTGATGGATTATCTGCTCCAAGTGTTTCAAATACTTTTTGGATATCCTCATCTTTCTCGTCCAGATCAACTTTAGATCCAACAATAAGTTCATCGTATCTAAGCAACCCAGTACCTGCAGGCACCTTATGACCTACGATTACATTCTCTTTCAATCCTCTCAGGAGGTCTTTCTTGGCTTCGATAGAAGCTTGTGTAAGTACCTTGGTTGTTTCCTGGAAGGATGCTGCAGAGAGCCAGCTTTCCGTTGAAAGTGATGCCCGTGTAATACCAAGCAGAATCGGTTTCGAGATGGCAGGTTCCGCTTCACGTGTCTGAAGCTCGTCCTTACTATCTTTTATCAATTCATTATTGTATTCACGTACCTGACGTCTGTCAAGAATCTTACCTCGTTTCAACTCGCTGCCACCCGGATCGGTTACTACAAATTTACCGATCAGTTCGTCATTCACGTTGCTAAGTTCGAACCGGTCAACTTTATCACCTTCGAGGAACATCGTGTCACCGGGATCGGTAACCTCAACTTTTTGCATCATGGTGCGCACAATCACTTCAATGTGCTTATCGTTGATTTTTACACCCTGCAGTCGGTAAACCTCCTGGATCTCGTTCACCAGATACGATTGTACCGCGAATGGCCCGAGAATATTAAGGATTTCCTGTGCCGGTATGGTTCCGTCGGATAGTGCCTGCCCTGCTTTCACAAAGTCGTTTTCCTGAACAAGAATGTGCTTCGATAATGAGATAAGATATCTCTTCTCTTCAGTTCCATCTTTGCTCTCAACAATTACTTCCTGAGAACCACGCTTACGGCCACCCATCTTCACGATACCATCGATCTCAGTAACTGTTGCAGGATCACTTGGTGAGCGTGCTTCAAACAGTTCGGTTACACGAGGCAGACCGGCTGTAATATCTTTCGATTTGGAAGCTGCTCTCGGGATTTTTGCAAGAACCTGACCCGCCTGAACTTTTTCACCATCTTCAACAACGATGTGTGTTTCAACCGGCAGTGTGTTTTCCCTGATTCGATCGTCTGTACCTTTAATAACAAGTGTAGGCACAAGCGAACGATCACGTGAGTCGATTATAACTTTCTCACGGTGACCCGTTTGAGCATCGGTATCGGCCGTGAATGTAATCTCTTCAATGATATCTTTATACTCAATGGTTCCATCGAGTTCACTGAAGATCAGTGCGTTATACGGATCCCATTTACAAAGCGGCATGCCTTTTGGCACTTTATCACCTTCTTCGATGAGCATTTCAGAACCGTAAGGCACATTATAGGTATTCAGGACTTTTCCATCCTCACCCACAATCTTCATTTCTCCTGCACGGCTTAGCACAACATTATGAATCTCTTCACCGTCATCGAACTCTACCACACGGATATTTTCAAATTCAATTTTACCGTCGAACTTGGCTTTGTGCTGAGAATCTGACTCAAGACGTGAAGCTGTACCACCCACGTGGAATGTTCTTAATGTAAGCTGAGTACCCGGTTCACCAATGGATTGTGCTGCAATAACACCCACAGCTTCACCCACTTCCACAATTGAATTACGAGCCATATCACGTCCGTAACATTTCGCGCATACACCTCTTTCTGTTTCACAGGTAAGCACGGACCGGATTTCAACCTCTTCAATAGACGTTTCCGCAATCTTCTTGGCAACCTTCTCGCTAATCAGTTGATTAGCATCACAGATATGATCGTCGGTGATTGGATCTTTTATTTCATGCATCGAAACACGACCGATGATTCTGTTCTCAAGACTTTCGATAATATCTTCGTTGTCTTTGAGGGCCGCCATTCTGATTCCACGCAGAGTGCCGCAATCATTTTCGTTGATAATAATATCCTGAGATACATCAACCAGACGACGTGTAAGATAACCTGCATCAGCCGTTTTGAGGGCTGTATCCGCAAGACCTTTACGAGCACCGTGAGTGGAGATAAAGTATTCAAGAACGGTTAATCCTTCACGGAAGCTTGAAAGAATTGGATTTTCAATAACTTCATTACCCTGCTGAACAGAGCTTTTTTGAGGTTTAGCCATCAGGCCGCGCATACCACCGAGCTGACGAATCTGCTCTTTCGAGCCCCTTGCACCTGAATCTGCCATCATATAGATGGAGTTAAATCCGTCTTTATCGTTTGCAAGGCTCTGGAACAGTGTTTCGGAAACACGGTTTGTTGTGCTCGTCCACTTATCAATTACCTGATTGTAACGCTCATTATCAGTAATGAAACCCATTTCATATCTGTCCTGAATTTCAGCAACTTCATTAATTGCTTTATCAATCAATTCCTGCTTTGAGTCAGGTATGATGATATCTTCCAAGCTAAATGACAAACCACCGGTTGTAGCACGCTCAAAACCAACTTTCTTCATTTTATCAAGAAAGTCTGCAGTTTTTGAAGTACCAACCTGGCTGTGTATATCACCAATAAGTATTCGAAGCTCTTTTTTACCGAGCGTTTTATTAACAAACTCAACTCCATCCGGCACGATGTCATTAAAAAGAACACGTCCCGTAGTTGTTTTAATGATTTCCTGAGTTGTTTCACCCTCTTCGTTCGTCACAGGAACTCGTACATTTATCTTTGCATGTACATGTAGTTTACCCTGATCATACGCGACGAGAACTTCACCAACATCAGCAAAGGTTTTACCTTCACCCATCTTTCCATTCCCCATTTTTGTGAGGTAATAGATGCCCAAAACCATATCCTGTGAAGGAACTACAATAGGCCCTCCACTGGCTGGACTCAGAATATTATGCGAACCAAGCATCAAAATAGACGCTTCAATTACTGCATCGTGACTCAGCGGAAGGTGAACAGCCATCTGATCACCGTCAAAGTCAGCGTTGAACGCTGTACATGATAGCGGATGCAGACGAATAGCTTTCTCTTCAATAAGTACCGGCTGATACGCCTGGATACCCAATCTGTGAAGTGTTGGTGCACGGTTCAGCATTACGGGGTGTCCGTCGATTACATTTTCGAGAACTTCCCAAACCACCTGATCACGTCTGTCAACTACTTTTTTCGCGCTTTTTACCGTTTTAACATATCCACGCTCAATGAGTCTTCGGATTACAAACGGTTTGTACAGCTCAATGGCCATCTCTTTCGGAAGACCGCATTCATGCATCTTCAGTTCAGGACCAACAACAATTACTGAACGGCCGGAATAATCAACCCGCTTACCGAGAAGGTTTTG
>SLJB01000281.1 GCA_007135335.1 Balneolaceae bacterium | reverse complement strand
ATCGCGTGTGTGCTCAGGTGTAACAAGTAAAGCGGTGATATGATCATCTGCCGACAAAAGCCATTGTGCATCAGGCAGTGACAGGTAGACAAGCTGGTTGTTCATTTCTCGTGTTGGATGGTGCAACAGGCCCGATATTTCATATAATCCGGAGGCAGTTATTCCGAATCGTCCCTGTCCGAGTAATACAAGAGAATCACCTACGGCCAGATTTAGCCGGCCGGCAAGGCCTTCAGTTACAACAGCAGTTCCGTCACCCGGTTCAAAAAAGCGTCCCTCTGTCAGGCGCTCTTTCAGGTTGTTGAGTTGATCCTCCCTGTCAACATCAATCCCCATCACAAAGGCGCCCCGCGTACCATCTCCCCCGGCTGCCAGCATGAAAGTTTCAATTCGTGGGATGGTATATTCAACTGATTCCACTGCGTTCACCCGTTCTGAGAGCGAATCATCGTAATAAAAAGCGTTATCAAGGGATGGCTCATCTTCAAACCTATAATCCTGCACCTGGATGTAACCTGTGTGAAAACGGGTCATATTTTCAATCATCACATCATGTGCCCCCTGCTCAAGCGATTCCAGGAACAGTGCAAAAACCACGGCAAACATCACCGAACTCACGGTGATCAGTGTTCGCCGCTTATTTCTCCAGATATTTCGCCATGCGAGTTTTAAGTACATGTTGAATGATTGTTTTAAGAGTTCCCCCTTCGAAGGGGGAGTTTAACTTATGCGCGTTTACATTTCCATACTTCTGACATACTGTTGCCACTGACAAACTGATCACTGTTACCTGACTCTCCTCATATTCTGCTGCGTGAAAAACGATTCATCAATTTCAATATCAAATTGCAGACTTTGATACTCCATGATTGTTTTTTGCTCCGGTTTATCAGCCGGAATCAGTGTTAGTTTTGAGGGAAATAAACGTCCCCCCATTTCACCGATCTCTGAAAAGAGAATGGTATTTGCCAACTCATCTCTTTGATCGTAGTTCTCCTCTTTCAATGCGATGTAATGTTCCTGATCCACCCACATCAGAACCTTGCCCCACACAATGGGTGTATCCGGTTTGGGGATGAGTTCAAGTACCCATGCATTTCTGCCATTATACTCCTCTTCACGGAGTACTGAGTGTTCATAATCTTCAATTGTTGAACTTTCGCGCACAAGATCATCATTGCTAAAATCGGATCCCATCCAGGATTGCGACATCATCGACGGCGGCATTTTAATGGTTCTGTCAATATTTGGAACATAATTCCAAATTTCATTTCTTCGCTTCAGATATGTTGTTCCCTGATCGCGGGCAGGAGCAGTAATCAAAATCAAAGAAAACTCTTCCCCAAGAGCCCACGCTTTCATACTGATTTCACGGGTATAGCGCGGACGTTCTATGGTCATTTTCATCTCCGCTTCACTCGATTCACCCCGCATCGCCTCTTCCATCCGTTCAATTATTTCGGCGGCATTTTGTGCATCTGCCTTTTGCTGAGGCACGATTAGAACAAGCGCCAATACCCATATAAAAAATTTCAAAACTCTTGCCATAGCTTTACCCGTTTTGTTCTGCACGGTTTTGATTGTTATACACATTTTCAAGCTGATCGATAAAATGGTGAACCCACAACTCGATTTTCACATCAAACTTTCTCACAGCTATGAAGAGCTGATTAAATACTGATTTATGTGTGCCTGATCTTTTCATGAGGATTTTTTTCTTTGATAATATTTTTTTTCTCTGTTTCCCAGGTACTAATCACATCACTTATTTTATCTCCCACCCACGAGTAAAATGCGGACACCTCCCGAAGCCAGCCGGCTATCTCGTCATTCTTTTCTCTGAGTATCAATCCCTTTTCTAAATTATCAGAAAATGTTTTAAACAGGGTTAATCGTGCCCGTAAAATATTCCCAACTTCCATCTTACTGATGCGGTAATAAGTTTTTCGGTCGCCCGGAAGTGACACAGGCTCAATTAAACCTGCATTTTTTAACTGTTTTGCAGTACCGCTGATGCTTCCTTTGCTTGCATTCAGGCCTTCCCTGATATCATCAAACGACGCCTCCTCTTTATCTGATACTGCCAGAAATCCAAAAACACGACCGGCCATCCGGGTCATTCCAAGCTGTTCAAATACCAATCCGGTCTCTTCTATGTATGTCAGTTTTTCTTTATCCATACCTAAAGATAGAAACTGTTTTCATTAAGTTCAATCTAAAATGAACTAATGAAACTTAATGAATACTCCCGGATCCCTTTGAGCTTTGTTTAGCCTACATCCGGGGATAGTCAGGGTTGCATTGATTAGATATTTTTATCCATTTTATGAGCCAGCTAATGTCATCCATCATGAACTATCAATGAGAACAGCATATATAACAGCTGTTTTTCAAATATTCTACCCATAAGTGCCCCCATTTTAAATGGCTGTTCGGGTTCAAATTTTTATGCCGAATACTATGCCCAATTTTATTTAGCAAAATTTCAAAGTGAATCCGCGTATGTGTTTTATGCCTCGTAAATCATCTAACAACTAAAAAGAACAGCTAAAAAGTGTATCTTCCTGATTGTAATTTTCAACTATTTATCTTTATGAATATTTCAATTCCCTCGGAAACAGATCTTTTAAATGCAGTGATTGTACACACACCCGGAAGAGAGGTGTCGCTGGTAAATCCCGGAATAAAGGAAGAACTGCTTTTTGATGATATCATTTTTGAAAGCGATGCGCGGGAAGAACACCTGGATATGCTCGACATCTTCCGTGCCGCCATGCCTGAAGATGGCAAAATTATCGAGATTCTGGATCTTGTTCTCGAATGTTTTACCCTGGAAAATGTTCGCGCCGAGTTTGTGGAAATGATGATCAGGGAGCTCCCGCACAGAAATATACAAACCATTGAAAAAAAACTGATTGCACTTGAAGCTGAAGAGCTGATGCAATTTGCAGTTGAAGGCACCTTCAATGGAAGTTTCAGCCTTCAGCCGGCACCGAATTTACTGTTTACGCGAGATCTGGCCGCGGTAGTGGGTAACAACATCATTGCATCGAAAGCTGCAAAAGAGGCTCGCGTTCGTGAGTTTTTGCTAATGCGAACCGTTATCAATCACCATCCGCTCTTTTCCCACATCAAAAAAAATGCAATAACAATAGGGGGCCACCAGTCCATTGAAGGTGGTGATGTACTGGTTGCATCCGATAAAATTGTACTGATTGGCATGAGTGAACGCACATCCTTCAGCGGACTTATGAGTGTTGCCGAAAAGCTCTTAAGACAGGGTGCAGAGCATGTACTCGCTGTGGATATTCCAAAACAGCGTTCGTCCATGCACCTTGATACGATTTTTACATTTGCTGATGTGGATGAATGCGTGGCTTTTCCGCCTGCTATTATGGAACAAACCAATAATGTGGTTGACCTTTTCAGTGACGGTGATTCCGTGAAAGCCCGCCAGTGCAGCTCTTTAAAAGAGACCCTCGAGGAACTGACCGGCCACTCGTTTACGTTCATTAAATGCGGAGGTGAAGAGCGCATTAACCAGTATAGGGAGCAGTGGACCGATGGCGCCAATCTCTTTGCCCTTGCGCCGGGTGTTGTGGTTGGTTATGGCAGAAATACGCAGACATTTAAAACGATGGCAGAGCACGGCTATCGGCACATGACACAGCACGAATTCATTGAAGAGTACAAAGGACGGGGTATTGACCCGTCACAAAAAAATAAGATCGCCATCAGTTTTGAAGGCCACGAACTTTGCCGAGGCAGAGGCGGGGCTCGCTGTATGACACTGCCTGTTTCAAGAATACCTTCAGATTCACAATAACATAAACTACTCAGATAGAGCACCGGATTTTGTCAGAACAGGAAAACGAACCGTTCCACATACTTTTCCCAGAGCCAGAGCGGCCTCAAAAAAATAAGATTACTCCCAAAGCTGCCATCAAACACTCCCTGTTGTTTGCTGCCACTTTTTTATGCGTCACCTTTGTGGGAATTTTCTGGGTGGGGCAATCAGCCAATGCAGAATCGTACTGGGATATGTGGCCGCAAGGCGCTCTCTTTGCAGTTTTACTGCTCGCATTTCTGGGCACACATGAATTTGGCCACTATTTTGCCGCAGTATATCATAAGGTAAAAGTTACATTGCCTTACTTTATCCCCATTCCGATCGGTATCGGAACGCTGGGTGCGGTTATCAAAATTGAAGAGCGCATTCGAGATACTAAAAAGCTTTTTGACATTGGTATTTCGGGGCCGATAGCCGGGTTTGTAGTCTCTTTGGTTGTTCTGATGATAGGATTTGCCACACTTCCCGGTCCCGAATTTATCGAAAACTTTGAAGGTCATGATGAGATTATCGCACATATTCAGGAAACCGGCTCCTTTCCCGATGAACCGCTGGATATACCTTCACCCGAAGAGGGCGGTGCTGTAATTGTACTGGGTAATACAATTCTCTTTTCCTTTCTTGCCAGCTTTTTTGATAATGTGCCCCCTATGTATGAGATGTATCATTATCCGTTTCTGTTTGCAGGCTGGCTGGGTCTGTTCTTTACAGCTTTAAACCTTACCCCAATCGGTCAGCTGGATGGCGGCCATATTCTCTATTCACTGATCGGTTATGAAAAGCATAAAAAAGTAGCTCGGATTGGTTTTGGGGGGATTACAGCCCTTGCCGGAATTGAAGCCATTCCCTTTCTGTATCTCAACATCAATGAATGGTTTCCCGGCTATGGATACGTGTCCACTATAATTTGGGCACTTGTGCTGCTGGTATTAATGAGAAAAGCGTTCTACAGTGAGCATACATGGATTGCCCCGGTGTGGCTGGGTTCCGTTGCATTTTCAATCGTTTTTCTTGTTTTAAGTAACGGTTTTGAACAGGCCGGATCACTGATCTGGGTTTTCTGGAGTTTCTTTCTGGTTTACTTTGTTAAGCTTGAGCATCCGCCCGTTCTATTCGAACAGGAACTATCACCCGCGCGAAAACGATTAGGCTGGATAAGTATGGCTGTTTTTATCCTATGTATCAGCCCAACACCTATTTATTTCTTTAATTAATTACTCTTAACTTTTATGACAAGCAGATTCCATTTCCTCCTTCTTACTACACTCACAGCTCTTCTTCTCTTTGCCGCTTGCAGCGGAGATGATAAAGCTATCATCGATGAAAACCTGCCGCTCTCTGAGCAGATTGACCGGCTTATTGAAAACAATCGCTACGAAACCGCTCTGACGCTTTTGGATGGCATGGACCGTGAAGACCCCGAAGTGCTGCTGCAGCTTGAGAAAACACATCTCAACTTTGGCCTGCACAGTATGAACACATTCGATCAGACCGAGATGAGAACCCGAATGAACAACGCCCTGGTGCAGTTCACCGAAGTGCTACGGATTAATCCGAACAACGCGATGGCACGTGAACAGATTCAGCAGATCATGATGATTTACGAAACCATCCCCGGACGTGAGCCGGAGCCCGAGGTTTTAGCAGGCCTTCGTGAAGTTGGGTTTGATTACTGATCACACAATGTTGCAAGGCTTTGAATTTCGATGGTTTCCTGAATAAACCTCCAAAAAAATCTGCACGTTGTTCACTTCCGGGATAAAGTGACATTCAGAGCCACACTGTGTATCTTTAAGCCTGCACCTACAGAGATGGGTTAATAATTGCTTATAACTCTTACGTTCCGTGCATCTCTGTGGCAATAAATCCAGTTCACAGAAATAATTCATTAAGAACCGGGCATCTATTTTGGCCAAATCAACCGATAAAAAGAAAACAACACCTACCATCGAAAACCGAAAGGCGAGGTTTGATTACCACATCGATGAGACGTATGAGGCCGGCATTGCTCTGCGCGGAACGGAGGTAAAATCCATACGGGCAGGAAAAGCCAGTCTGCACGAAGCGTTTGCATATCTGAACCGGGGTGAGATCTGGCTGAAGAATATGTACATCAAGCCGTATGAATTCGGTTCATATCACAATCATGATGAACGGCGGGAGAGAAAATTGCTGCTAAAGAAAAAGGAGATTCGCGAGATTGATAAAGAACTCAATCAAAAAGGGTTTACTCTGGTTCCTCTGAAACTCTATTTCAAGGGCGGCTATGCCAAACTTTTAATTGGACTGGCAAAAGGTAAAAAGCAATTTGATAAACGCGATACCATCAAAGAGAAAGATGTTCGCCGTGAAATGGATCGAAAGATAAAAGGCTCGTATAGTGTGAACCTATAGCCTGGGTTTTTTCCAGATCGCTTTAGCTGTGAAGGGAGATGCCTGCTTTCGCTTAGGCATGACATTTAATGCTTCGAATTTCATGGACATAAAAAAAGTTTCTGCCGTTACGACAGAAACTTTTGATAAATCTCAGTTTGGCGAAATTACTTATTCGTCGTCAAGTTCAGCTTGCAGACGTGCCATCAGCTCGGGATCTTGCTGCGCTCCCATAATGATTCCTCTGTATCGATCCATGGTAAAACCGTTCTCTTCGATCTTAGCCATCATCTCCTGCTCAGCTTCACCCTGAATTTCCATCAGTTTTGGCTGAAGAGTTTGGAGCTTCATCATCTCATCATCCGTTACATTAACATCACCTGCCATTTGAGGATTCTGCATGGCCATCATCATCTGCTGAAAACGCTCCATACTGATATCTTCTGATTCAAGTGCTTCTTCAATTTTTCCCTGTGCTTCCTCTTCGATGGGCTGTAAGTCGTTGATAGTGCTTACAAGCTGAAGAATTTCATCGTCGCTTACATCTGCAGAGGTAGGGAAGTCCGGCTGTTGTGGGGGTGGGGGTGCCTGCTGCTGTACCTGTGCAACTGTAATACCCGTTGCTAATAGAATTGTGACCATTGCCACAAGTGTGCTTTTCAATACTTTCATGAAGTGTATTTTTTGTTCGTTTTATTTAATCGTGTAAGGGCAACTATCTAAGTCTAAGATTATTATTGCCAATTACATCTTTTAAAATCTCCTTTTTATGTACCAATAACAAAAAAAGGCTGATCTACATTATGTAGAACAGCCTTATTTTGTAAAGGTTCCCTGTAAGCCGAATTCTGTATCCCGATATTAAATCGGGATGGCAATCATTTATCTGGCCGATACATTGCTGCAGCGATCGTAAGCGTTCTACCCGGTTGTATAGCGACGAGAGGCGCACAACCTGCATGAACTTGCACCCCGTGAGGTTTACCCTGCCTCCGATGTCACCACCGGAGCGGTGGGCTCTTACCCCACCATTTCACCCTTACCCCAATGCGAAGCACTGGAGCGGTATATTTTCTGTGGCACTGTCTATCCCGTTGCCGGAATCTTCCCGTTAGGAAGCACGGTACTCGTAGGTGTTCGGACTTTCCTCCTCCCGATAATTCAGGAAGCGATTGCCCGGGAACCTTTAATTTATAATCAATACTTAATAACGCAGTTTCAACCTGAAACGTACAGAGAAGCGTTGTTTCTAAATCTTGAACTGCTTTTTGGCTTCAGTAAAAAAGGTAGGGTCAATAACAATCCTGCCACTGTGCTCGTCTATAATCACCTTGTTCTTTCTTCGAACTTCAACCTGCGTTTGGGGAGGCAGTGCCATTCCGAGTGCAGCACCTTTCTCCATGGCAACTACTGCAATACCATTTGTGAGGCCGTTTCTGAGTCTGTTATAACTTCGAACAAAACGCTTATCGAGTGCCTGTTCCAGCTCTTCGCGTTTTTCAAGAAGTTTATCTTCTTCCGTTTGAGTGCTTTTTATTACTTTATCAAGGTTGGTTTTTTTATCGGCATGCAGTTCCTGGGTGTCGGCAAGTTTTTCGCGGTTAACTTCCAGATCGGCAGCTACTTCCTCTAACCTTATCTCAATCTCTTCCATCCTTGCGTTTGCATTTTCCACAAACTGCTTTTGGGCTTCAATCTCTTTGGTAAGAGCATCATACTCGCGGTTGTTCCGCACAGTAAGCTGCTGCTCTTCATACTTCTTGGTTTTCTCCAAAGAAGTTTCAATCTCCAATTCCAGCCTCTTGTTCTCTCCCTTCAGGCTGTCTTCCTCCTCTTCAAGCTGGCGGATTTTCGCCTCAAACCTGTTGATATTGGTTTCAATATCCAGAACTTCTTCGGGAAGGTCGCCGCGGAGCTGGCGTATTTCATCGATTCTGCTGTCGATGTATTGTAAGTTTGCGAGCTGTTGAAGTACCTCTTCCATGGCGTGGTTACAAGTGTTTAGATGTTTTTATTGTCAAATTCGGTTACGTATATCTTCATCGGGTTGGAGATCTTCTCGGTTGAGTAAACGCTCAAATGTTCAAACGCTTCCGAGAGCTCTTTCCGAACCGCCTCAACCACCGGGAATTCACTTTCGTAGTGCCCGGCATCAACCAGCAGAAAGTTTGGCTTTTCGGTGAAGTAATCGTGGTATTTAATATCTGCGGTAACAAATGCATCGGCACCGGCTTTCATAGCTGCCTTTTTCAAAAATACGCCTGCACCACCGCAAACGGCTACTTTCTTAATTCTGTCGGCTTTACCCGAAAATCGGATGGAGGGTACATCGAGCGCACGGCAAACCAGATGCAGAAACTCATCCATAGCGATGCCTCTGTCCGGATAATATCCCAAAACGCCCATACCAAAATTGTTGGTCGGTGTGGCCATCTCCATCTCCTGAAAGCTTCCTTTTTTCAGAAGACCCTCTTTTTCAAGAGCGTTGCGAAGTGGCAGTACATTGTGCTTGTCGATAATGGCTTCAAACTGTTTTTGCCCGCCTTTTCGCCCGTCCACTTCATGGAAATGAGCTTCCTCTGCTGAGTGGTAGTTCAGCAGCTTGAGAACAGCTTCAGTATCCTCATAATCGGTAGTGAGGGAGATGCGCCGGCTGATGTTGTACGCCCTGTCTAAAAACTGGAGATCGTCCAGCCCCAGGTTATTGGCCAGTACAAATGAAACGCCGTCGAGTGCAGCATCGAGGTTTGTGTGTGCACTGATGAGGGCAATGTTATTGCGAATCATCTTATAGATAATACGCCCCTGCTCATTGACAGGGTTGATGCTTGAAATTTCGTTGAAAATAAGAGGGTGGTGAGAGACGATGAGCTCGCATTTTTTCTCGAGAGCTTCATCTACAATATCTTCGGTAACGTCGAGGCAAACTAAAACTCTTGAAACGGGTGAGGCCGGATCACCAAGAAGAAGGCCAACATTGTCATAACTCATCTTTATACCGGGAGGGGCCCATTGATGTATAAAGTTGGTTATATGACGTACCTGAGTGTTCAAGTTTGTTCTCCTCCCATCACAATTTTACTTGATAAGTGTTCCGTTTGGGAGTCGAACACTGCGCTCGTCCTGTATTTGGATATTCGCTGGTGCATCATTGTTTTTTTCACAGACCTTAAAAATACGAATCATTTTACTCGGTTGAAACAGATTTTGTGATTTTTTTGCCAATGGAAGGCCCGGCTTCCATAATCACCTTAACCGGGAACTACATGCAGGATGTCTCCGAGAGGGTTCCCCACATCACCCGAGTGCTTGTGGACCACGTGATTAAGAGTTCAGGATATAACTTACGTTAATGTGACTTTCCCTGTCATGAGCTCATGTTAATGAATATGATAAGATACGAGGGCAGATAACTCAGGAATCAAAACTCAATGGTAACTCCGCCAACCGGCAGCGTGTTAAATTGCAGTACTCTGTCTATGCTGCCATCATCATTATACTGAAAACTCCAAAGATTGTCGCGGTTATACACATTCACCACATCAAAGAAGATGCTGAAGTTCCAGTTGCGATAGGCGTACAACTTATCAATACGAAGATCCAGCCGGTGATAGGCCGGATAGCGCTCTGTATTGAGCAGCCGGTTCTCTTCCACAACCCACTCTCTCAACTCAGGCCTGTAAACGGGTTCGGTGTAGGGGCGGCCGCCAAGGTACCTGAACTTTAAGCTGATCTCGAACTGATCGGAAGGCATAAAGGGAAGCCATGAAATGGTGTGGAACCACCACTTTGATTTCATTCTCTGATACCAATCCCTGTCAGAAAACGTCAATCTGTATCCTGCAATCAGTGTAAGCATGTTCCGGTGGTCGAAATCCCAATTATAGGACCTGTTATTTCTGGGATCCACCGCTCTGGACTCAAAATATGTGTAGCTCAAAATACCGGAGAAATTGTTCACCAGCTTTTTTTGAAGCAGCAGTTCAATTCCTATAGATTCCGCCTTGCCTTCATTTACAAGGGTACCGTCATTAAACAGAAGCGGGTTGGATGATGTGAATGTGAGCGGTACCGGCACATCGAAGTACTCTTTAAAATATCCCTCCAGAACCAGCTTCAGATCTTCCCGGAAGATGTGCTCCAGCCCGATCACATACTGTTCGGTAAATTTATTGTCCAGGTTCCTGTTGGCTTCATTAGCAACAATCTCGTTATAAGCCGGTGACTGGAAGTGCCTGCCGTAAGCGATGTTCAGTGATGTACCGGTGTTCAGAAAATAGGAAACTCCAAGCCGCGGACTCAGTGATGAGAAGTCGTTATAGTCGAAATAATCGTATCTCAGCCCTGCGGTAACCCTTAAGGAGCGCAGAAGATCAAGAGTAAGCTGAGAGTAGGCTGAAGTTTTATAAGAGTTCACGTTCTGGTTTACCCTGTATTCGGGGTACATATCGAATATTCCGATAATCTGATCCTCCTGACCCTGATCGTAGATAAAGAGTGTATCCGCATCGTTAACCAGATCAAAATTAAAGTTCACATCTTTGAATGAAGCCCCAAAGCTGAGTTCTACATTACGGCTTGCCAGGTAGGTAACATCGGTCTTGATGGTATTTTCCGTCTCAACAGAGTTGTTAGTAAAAAAGATATCCCTTCCGGGCATATTGTAAACTTCAACAAAGTAATCGTTCTGAACCGATGAGAGTGTGGTAAACGAGAAGAGATTATCAGACCAGAGCGACCGCAGTGTTACGCCGGCGATATACTGAGAGTTTTGGGTATCGAGGTTTTCAGCACCTCGCCCATACCCGGCCTGATCCCCGCCTTCGATGTTGATTCGGTCACTGCCGTACACCCCGTTGAAGTAGAGGGTATGATCGCGGTTCAGATTCCAGGTAAGCTTGCCCTGGGTATTGTAGTAGTTTGGAATAGCGGTAAGCCCGGTGGCAGATACAATCCAGTCGAGGTAGCTGCGGCGTGCTGAAAAAATAAAACTGGCGTTGGATGATACCGGTCCTTCAAAAAGTGCCCCGGCTCCGGCCATTCCCATAGAGGCCTCGCCCCGAAGCCGGTCGGTTGCACCATTTCTAAGGGAGATATTCATCACGGATGAGGCCTTGTCTCCATATCTTGCAGAAAATGCACCCGCATAGAAATCGATCTCCCGAACCATATAGCTGTTCAACAGGTTAATCGGGCCTCCACCTGCACCCTGCACTGCGAAATGATTTGGGTTTGGAATCTCAATATTATCCATCATGAATAGATTTTCTCCGGGATTTCCACCCCTCACAATAATTTCATTCAGCTGATCGCTGCCCGATGTTACCGATGGCAGTGCCTGCACGGCGCGCTGTATATCCACCAGGTCGCCCGGGCTGCGGCGGATCTCTTCAAAATTCATAGAGTGGCTGCTCACAATGGCGTCTCTCGGCCTTTCAAAAAAGTCACCGCGTACTTCGATCGCTTCACCTTCAACCAGTTCCTCTTCCAGTCTGATATTTATGGTTGTCGTTCTATTCGAACTCACTATGAGGTTGCTTCTCCGTACAGTTTTGTAGCCGATGTAGCGAATGGTGAGGTTGTAGCTTCCCGCCGGCAAAACTTCGATCAGGAATTTCCCATCGGTGTCTGTTGCTGCACCGCGGCCGGTTCCATCAATCAGAATCGTAGCGCCCGGCAGCGGCTGCAGATTTCTGGCATCGATCACCTCACCTGCTATATTCCCAACTACCTCTTCACCGGCAGTTGTATTCGGGGAGAGTGCAAAAATGTGGAATAGAAAAAAAAACGCTGCTAAGAGAGTTAAATGCATCAGGCCGTTCTCATAGAGTGTTATAGAAGTTCCCGTGATAGCCAAATAGAACGGGCTGCGGGATGGTTGCCCGGGCTATTTCACTGAATGTGGACGAATCCAGTACCAGCAGAAAAGAGTTGCCGTTCGCTTCGTCCAGAACAATTGAGAGATTCACCCCATCATCCTCTTTTTTCCCATTCGGATTGGGAAGAAATACAGGTTCGCCCGGAAAGCAATTCTCTTCACGCCAAATCCCGGCGGCGCCGGTTTTCAGGTCAGATTTTACAATCTGATCGTAAAAACTGTTCACTTTGGATCGGCTGACCCCAATAGAATAGACATAGCGATACTCCCCATCCATATTCAGAGAGTCATAATCGAAACGAGGCAGCTCAACTCCCTCATCACAAAGAATATCGCACGCTACCTTTCCGTTTCCGGCAAGATCAACGCGGTAACGGCGTATCTCACCACCGGGTAGTTTTTTATCCTCCTCCCTGATTCTGTCGAGGTAGAAAGCGTCGATAATTTCAGGATCAGGATAGGTGACCATATCAAATATAAGTTCGCCCTGCCGTTCAAATGCATTAACATGATGAAAGGAGAAGAAAGGATCCGTTACTGTCTGTTTCACCAGCTCGCCGGTATGGCGATTGAAGATGAAGATTCGCGTGCCGCGATTCGGTTTCCATTTATAATTTTCTATAAACGGTTTAGCGTGGAACAAGATACTGAGCGGGTTTACTACAAAAGGGTATTCTGTAAGAATAAGGTAGTTCGGGCTCATCCCAAAGCTGTGAATATATGCAGGCTCTTTCACCCGCTGTTTTGCTATAAGTTGAGGCGGCTGTTCCCTTTCAAGCTTCATGAATCTGTAGTTACTTACACGGCCAAAGCGCGTGGTAAGGTTTACAATCGCGTCGTTATCCATGTGGGGATGAACAGTGGTAACATGTTGTTTCGCCTTCGTATCATAGGCAAAAACGCCAACTGATTTTAGTGTTTCGGGATCGAACTCCACCTGCAGTGATGGCTCACCGAGTGCCACAAACTTACCGTGAAGTTTTCCAATATTCACTTTTGAACTATCGGTAAAGCGTGGATTGAACACCTCCTTCACCCGGTCGAAAAGAGAGTAGCATGGATCTGTTGCGAATTCTGAATATGCAATTTTACCCTCCTCCTTCGCTTCGCTGTACGCTTTACACTCCAGAAATTTATTGGCGTAGGAGACCTTTCCCCCGCGAAAAGTAAACTTGTGCAGCATCGCCAGTCCGTCGAACCAGTGCCTGTATTTCTGCCCGCCGGCTTTAAATGTGCCGGGACCGTTACGCAGCAGCGTGCCTTCCACCCATTCCGGCAGTTTGCCGCTGAGTGTAAGCTCATCGATGACCAGTTCCTGTTCGCTGTCTCCAAAACCAAGTTCGTAAGCTTTTCGCATTATATACCGTTTTGATTGGGTGATGGGTCGATCAGCTCGGCCGCAATTTTACCGGACGAGAGCACAGCCGGAACACCGGCTCCCGGATGGGTACCCGCTCCTACAAAATAGAGATTTTTAAACTGTTCCGACCTGTTATGAGGCCGGAAATAGGCCGATTGCAGCAGGCTGGGCGTAAACGAGAAAGCAGCACCGTAGTGGCTGTTTAGCGTGTTTTGAAAATGTGGCGGATCAATGTAGTGTTCCGCTATAATATTCTCCTGCAGATCAGGCAGGTAGTTCTCTTCAAGAAAATTGAGAATTTTACCTTTATACTCTTCCGCAATCTTTTCCCATTCAATATCTGCTTTCATATTTGGCACCAGCGCAAGCACATAAAAAAGTTCACACCCGTCGGGGGCAATAGATGAGTCAGACCGGGTGGGCATGTGCAGATAAAGTGAGAGGTCGTCAGGCAGCTTTGTGCCTTTAAAAATCTGCTTCATCAGCCGCCTGTACTCTTTGCTTACGATAATATTATGATGGGCAAGTTTTGAATCGGTATACCTTTTTTTTGTACCAAAATAGACCACAAATAACGATGAACTGTAACTCTTTCTGTCGATCTGACGGTTGGAATATTTTTTTCGGGACTCCTCGGGAATCAGCTTGCGGTAGGTAAATGCGGCATCTGCATTGGAAACCACAACATTGGCCTCATGAACAGTGCCGTCACTGAGCCTCACACCGGTAACGGTTTCTCTCTGAACCAGAATGCGGTCCACTTCACTGTTCAGCAGGATGGTGCCTCCCAGCTCTTCAAAAAGCCGGGTAAGTGCCTGAATGATTGAGCCCACACCGCCCACTGCGTAGTGAACTCCCCACTCTTTTTCGAACTGCATGATCAGAAGATAGATAGAGGGGGTGTCGAACGGATTGCCGCCAATAAGCAGTGGATGAAATGAGAAGACTTTTCTTAGAAAATCGTGTTTAACATACCGTTTTACATAGCTGTGGGTACCCATGTACGCTCCCAGGCGGATAACACCCGGCATTATTTTGATCATATTTTTAAGCCGGAGAAACGGCTTGTCGGTATATGGATGAAACAGATTGAAGATCTCAATGGTGCGCTTGGTAAACTTCAGGTATCCATCCTTGTCTGCCGGATTCCATCTCTCAATCTCATTTAGCACATCTTCCTCATTGCGCATATAGTCGAAGTGCTTTCCGTTGTTGTCAAAAATGCGGTAGAACGGGTCGAGGGGAGCCAGGGTGAAGTAATCTTCACGCTTTTTACCGGCAGCTTCAAATATTTCATCAAAAATATAGGGAGCTGTAATTACCGTTGGCCCCCCATCAAATTTAAAACCGTCTATTTCATATTGATAAGCCCTGCCGCCGGGTTTATCTCTCTTTTCAATAATCGTAACTTCATGACCTTTCGCTGCCAGTCGGATAGCAGAAGAGAGCCCGCCAAAGCCGCTGCCGATTACCACAATTTTTTTCCGCCTTTCCATCCGTCAGTAGTTCAGTCTTATCTGATGGACATAGATGTCAGAATCGAGCACAAATTGCGTGTCAGAGAATCGCGGCGGACCAAACCGACCCCTGACGTTATTGGAAAAACCGTATCCCTCTTTTGGTACACCGAAAAAGTTGGTATCCAGCTCCATATTCTCGTTTTCGTCATGAATAATGGCCAGGCCATAGGTTCCATGGGGAATGTCCTCAAGCCGGATCTCCCGTAGTTCTGCAGTGATTGGCACAATTTCTGACCTGAACGCCTTCTCCCACTCATCCGGAAAACCGTTTTCGTCCGAAAAAAGAGTAATCAGTATCGCTCCATTCCGGTTTTTGAGTGTTTCCAGTTCAATGATAATGGTGCCGGTATCCTTCAAAGGCAAATCACTTGTTGACTGATGGGTAATCATGGATCCTATCAAAGACAGAATAAGAAGCAGTTGTATCATTGTATTTAGAGTTTTTTTATTCGTATCGCTTTTGTGCGATTCTTCTGTTTATATACAAACGCCGCACAGGTTTCCTTATAATCGGCTGTAAAAACGATGAAGCTGCCTCTCATTTCTATTTGGCGGATAAGGCATTAACCTTATATATCCCGAGGAAAGTTCCTGTATAAATGAAATAGCCGTTTTTCTTATGCCGGAAAGTAACGCCTGCAAATGTAAACCCAGAGAGTACGGTTTTTTTATTTAATCACAATTCATATTT
>SLJB01000164.1 GCA_007135335.1 Balneolaceae bacterium | reverse complement strand
ATCGAAATGCCCGGATAGGCAAAAGAGGAATTTCACCGGACGTGTATTTTGCATGTTTCTCAACTCCAAATACTGCAGCAAAGTCATGATAGATTTCATTCTTCTGCAATTGATAATCCAGCACAAGTTGAGTACGATCAGCAAAGGGTATGGTTGAGTCAAAAATTATAGAGTGCCAATCTGATTCTGACATGATTTAAGCCGTTGCAGAGTTAATTTTCAACCATGTATTATAGGCAACCTGATCCGTAGAGACTATAAATTACTTACTCTTTTCAGGCCTTTGTGCCCGATATCTTTTCGAAAGTAGCAATTTTCGAAGTTTATTTTTTTCACAGCTTCGTACGTGTTTTCAATGGCTCCTCTTAAGGTTTTTCCACTTCCAACTACATTTAATACGCGCCCGCTATTTGTAAGAATTTTCCCATCTTTATGTGTGGTTCCGGCATGAAATACCAGTATGTCTTCATCAGTTTCATCTAAACCGGAAATGACCTTCCCTTTTTCATATTTCACGGGATAACCTTCACTTGCAAGTACTACACAGCAACGATATTTATCATCAGTCTGGATTGATTTTTCATCCAGCCGCTGTTCAGTAGCTGCGATTATCAAATCGAGAAGATCATTGTTTAATGAAGGAAGAATAACCTGACATTCAGGATCACCAAAACGGCAATTATATTCTACAACTTTGGGACCCTCTTCTGTAATCATTAAACCAACATACAATATACCGGTGTAGGCAGATTCTTCCAGCTGCATGCCTGTTATCGTGGGTTCAATAATTTCTGATTGTATTCTAACTAACAGATCCTCAGTAAGTATTGGTGCAGGAGAATAAGCGCCCATACCACCGGTATTCAGCCCTGTGTCTCCATCTCCAATTCTTTTGTGATCCTGAGCGTTATGAATTATGTGAGAAGTGTGGCCATCTGATATTACAAAGACGGATACCTCCTCTCCCTCCATGAATTCCTCTACTACTAATTTGCTTGCAGCTTCTGAAAGTGTTTTATCTTTTTTGATAGCCAGAAGCCTGCTTTTTACTTCTTCCTCACTGTTACAAATAAAAACACCTTTTCCTCCGGCAAGGCCATCTGCTTTCAGAACAATGGGGTAGGTATCTTTCAGCTGAATAAATTTAAATGCATCATCATAATCCAAAGAACTGAAAACGGCAAAATCAGCTGTAGGAATGTTATATTTTACCATAAACTCTTTAGCAAACTCTTTGCTGCCTTCGAGCATAGCTGCATTTTTTTCAGGACCAAATACAGGTATGTTTCTTTCGCGAAGAAAATCTGTTATTCCATCTACGAGTGGCCCTTCAGGCCCTACTACTACTAACTCTATACCTTTGTTTTCAATAAAGTCATAAACTTTATCAAAATCTGAAACATCAAGGGGTACATTTTTTCCTATTTTTGCAGTTCCCGGATTTCCGGGTGCAATGTAGAGTTTGTCGAGCTTTTCGGATTGAGAAATTTTCCAGGCAATGGAGTGCTCTCTTCCGCCTGCACCAATAAGTAGTACGTTGTAGGTATCCATTCAGCTTATATTGATTCCGAAATCTCTAAAATCTTACTATAACTATCTGCATCAAGACTTGCTCCGCCAATTAATCCACCGTCAACATCCGGCTGTCCGAGAAGTTCTTTTGCATTACCGGGTTTCATACTGCCGCCATATAGTATGCGAACACCATCAGCTTTTGCTTTACCCCAGCTTTTTTCAACCAAAGATCGAATAAACTTGTGCATTTCCTGTGCCTGTTCCGGTGATGCGGTCTCTCCTGTTCCAATTGCCCAAACTGGTTCGTAAGCAATTACAAAATGATCAGAAGCATCGGCACTTAGGTGGTTAAGCACAGCATTTACTTGTTTTTCTACTACTTTTTCCTGGTTTCCACTTTTTCTCTCCTCAAGTACCTCACCAACACAAAGAATGGCCTTTAACCCTGAATCAATAGTTTTCTTCGTTTTACTGGCAATGAACTCATCACTTTCAGAAAAATATTCTCTTCGTTCTGAGTGACCAATAATTACATAAGTACATCCGGCATCTTTGATCATTGATGTACTGATCTCCCCTGTAAAAGCACCGTCATCTTCGATGTACACATTTTGAGCACCCGTTTGAAAGCCAGTTCCATCAAATGCTTGCTGTACCGCCGGTATAGAGATATATGGCGGGCAAAGCAGTGCTTCTGAAGAAAATGTTTTTCCTGCCCATTTTGAGGTAATTTCTTTAGCCAATTTTCCGGCATCTGTTGGGCCGGCGTTCATTTTCCAGTTTCCTGCAATTAAAAATGTTCTCATTGTATTATTCATTTATTAATGTTGAAATTTGTTGTAGGCCTCTCACAATATCATCGTATTCGTTGCCTATGTATCTGCTGATGATGTTTCCGTCTGCATTTACAAGATACCTCGTGGGTACTCTGTTAAGATTTAATAATTCTATTACATTTTCAGCATCGAAAGTTCCCGGTTCCACAATATGCCAAAGCTTATCCCTTTCACTAAAAAAAGCATCCAGAATGATTCTGTTACTTGCAAGTGGCACAGTAATAATTTCCAATTCAAAGTTTTGGTAAATCTGATAAATGGCTATTGTTCTATCGAATTGCTGCTGATAAAGCGCATTATCAAAACGTGTTATTTCTATGAGAAAGGGTTTTCCATTTAAATCAGCAGTTCTGATTGAGTCACCATTTGTTAAAACAAAACTGAGTTCCGGAAAAGGATAACCAGGTGCTAGGAATTCTAAATCGTAACTTATGTTTTCAGCCCATTCCATTGCAAGACTGTTACTTGCAAATTTCTCCTTAAATGATTCGAGATGCCGGGATGCCTCAGTTGTTCTTGAACTATCGTACAGCAGTTCTATTCGATTAATCTCAATTTCCATGATATCAGATGTATGCATTGCAGAATCATGGAGTTTGTTTATGAATTGGAGTGTCCGTTCAAGCCCTTCTGTTTCAGCATAGTATTCAATCAGAACTTCTCTGGTGCCGCTTGTTACGCTTCCAAATTCCTTAAGAAGCTGCTCTGTTCTGGCAACCATAAGCGAATCATTCCACTCTCTCAGTATAGATATTGAACTTTCACCCGCAAGTTTTGCCGCATAGGTTCCCGGATACTGTTCATAAACTTCCCAATAAATGTCGCTCCATTTATCAATTTCAATACCAACGCTATCGGCTGATATTAATCCTGCATTAATAAAATTAGCTACCCTTGTAAAACTTCTTTCCACTCGATCAAATGTGTTAAACACCTGGTTTTCGTACGATGTAATTTCAACCGTTTCATTAAACTGCGGAAGTGTAGCCGTAATCTGTATGGTATCACCATGTGCAAAAACAAGTGATCGAATTCCCATCACATTATTATTCCTTGAAACAACCAACGGATATTGCCCCGCCTTTTCAAATTGAGCATTTCCTGAGAAATATCCCTGTTGATCCGTTAACGCATAGAATAGAGTGTCTGATTCTTCACTTCCGGTACGTACACGGCTAATCAGTTCAATTCCGCTATAATCAAAACTGTCATCCAGCTGCTCATCAACTAAAATCTGACCTTTAATATGAGCCGTCTGCTGCACAGCTGCCTCTTCTTTCGAACAGGCAGAAAGTAAAATTAGAACTGTTGTCAGAAGAAAAATATTTTTCTTACTCATAAAGATATAATGATAGCATTGCGTACCCTACTTATTATTTATTTCCAGTTTTTGGGTAACGATCTCGCGTACAAGTTTAGGATTTGCTTTTCCTTTGGACTCTTTCATAACCTGGCCAATAAAAAAGCCAATAAGAGCTTTTTTGCCATCCCGGTATCTGTTCACTTCATCAGGATTTGAATCTATCACACGATCAACAATACCTTCTAAAAAGCCTGAGTCAGAAACTTGCAGCAAGTTCAGATTTTCAGCCAGTTTAAGTGGAGAATCATCAGATTCAAGCATTTTATTGAAAATGGTCTGCATAGCCGAGGAGTTGATCTTATCCTCTTGTTTGAGTGAAATGAGTGCCACCAGGCGATCAGGTGTAATTGAAAATTCTTTTATATCAATACTTTTTTCATTTAAAACTCTCAGTACTTCAGTAAGAAGAACATTTGCTACAGCTTTTGGCTCATTGAGTTTTGAAATACACATTTCATAGTAATCAGCCAACGGACGTGTTTCTGTTAGAATAAAAGCTTCGTCTTCGCTTAAATCCAGATCGCTCATAAATCGTCTGAGACGAACATCCGGCAGTTCGGGCAAATCTGTTTGAATATAGTCAAGCATTTCACTGTTAATAATAATCGGCGGCAGATCCGGTTCAGGAAAGTACCT
>SLJB01000210.1 GCA_007135335.1 Balneolaceae bacterium | reverse complement strand
GATTATGATGAACGTTATTTGTGGGACTAAGTGAGAGGATTCCGCCCGCTTCGGGGCTGTAGTGTGGCCTTTGGCCATAATCACAGGGCGTTGCCCTGTGTTTTTGATTACGCCCCGGTTGAGGATTTTTGCGAAGAAGAAATGAGTCTGTCTCGTCCTATAAAAAGTAATAACCCCTGAATAGCCCTGAAGGGGCGGAAGCAGTAACACAGGGCAACGCCCTGTGGCCTGCTACAAGAGTCCATAAAAGCTCTGAAAGAGCGCCAGCCGCTACAACTCACCTTACCTGGTACTATTCATGAATAAACTCGATCGCAGAGTACTGTACGGTTTTAAAGTATTACTCACCGACTCGGGATTTTGATTCTGATTATTAGTATCTCAAAAGTTAAAAGTGTTAATACCAAAGCTATTCTATTCTTAGCTACCAGCTTCTTGCTTTCTTTTTTCGTGCTGAGTGTTTTAAAAATCAACCGCGTCCCTTCACGTTTACTTCATATAAAAGCCGTTTTTTTCATTGTTGTAAATCCATTCATAGCGACAAAAAAAATATACTTTTATGCGAATTGGTATTGTTTTGATGAACCTCGGTGGGCCAACCCACGAAGATAACGTCCGGATTTTTCTAAAAAATCTATTTTCCGATGAGGACATTATCAAGCTTGGCGGAGGGGCATTTCAGAAACTGTTTGCCAATGTAATTTCCAAGTTCAGGGCGCCAAATGTAGCAAAAGATTATAAAGAGATTAATGGCTGCCCCAATGGATGTACCGGAAACAAACACTGCTTCAACAGACAGAATAAAGTAGTATCAACTTGCTGCTCGCCTATAAATGGCCTTACCGAAGCACAGCGGCGTTCTCTTGAAAAGTATTTTAAGCAGATTTTACCCGATCATGAAGTAAATGTCTATACCTGTATGCGCTACTGGCTGCCATTTGCCGATCAGATTATGGATGATCTGGTTGAGGATGGTATTACACACACGGTATTGATGCCGCTTTATCCGCAATTCTCCTGGACTACAACCGGCAGCAGTTTCCGCGATTGGGAAACCATTCTAAAAGAGAAATTCCCGGATGGTAAAAAACCGTGGAAAGAGTTTCATGTGAAGAACTACTACCTCAATGAAAGCTACCTCAACTCTATCAATTCGCGAATTGATGAAGCTTTGAATGAGATGGATGAGGATACCCGCCGTAAAACACACTTCATCTTCAGCGCACACGGTACACCACTCCTCGAGGTGAGAAGCGGCGATCCATACACCGTTGAAATTAAAGAGACGATGGAAGCCGTAATGGCGCGCAGAAAGGAAAAAAATCCGTACTGGCTCAGTTTTCAGTCGCGCGTTGGGCCACAAAAATGGACGCAACCCAATACCGAAGAGCTGGTACAGCGGCATCTGGAATATGGCATCAAAAACTTTTTGATGGTGCCGATTGCATTTGTTACCGACCATATTGAAACGCTGTACGAATTGGGCGTAGAGCTGGTTGAGGATATGGAAGAAGAGGGTTTTGAATTTGAAAATTACAAGGTGATGAGTGGTTTGAATGATCATCCGGATTATATTAAGGCGCTTGCAGAGGAAACTCTCAACTGCCTGAAACATGAGATTCCGGAGCACGCCATTCAATGGGAACAGAAAAAAACAAAAAAAGCAGTTACTGCATAGGGATGGTTCATCCAACAATTCAGGATTTTACAATCATTGGCATAAATCACTGGGATGCCCCTGTTGAAATACGGGAAAGATTCAGTCTGAACGCCGATAAAAAAGAGAAAATGCTCGAAGGCGCCCGCAGAGAAGGGATCGACAGCATGTTCATCGTCTCTACCTGCAACCGTACAGAGGTTTTTGCGCATAAAGCAACTACCAGCGAGCTGATCAGGCTGCTTACTACGTACAGCAATGGAAGCCTGGACGATTTTCATGAACATGGATTTGAGCTGGAGGGACAACGGGCTATTAACCATCTGTTTCAAGTGGCTACCGGGCTTGACTCACAAATTCTCGGGGATCTCCAGATTGTGAAGCAGGTTAAAGAGGGGTATGAGCAATCTTCGCAAGCCGGGATGATTTCCGGTGAACTTCATCGCCTCATTCAGCATGTTTTCCGTGCTCACAAACGCTCCAGAAATGAAACATCGCTGGGCCACGGCGCCGCAACAGTGGCTTATGCTGCCGTAAAGTTTGCTCTGCGTACGTTTGAGAATCTCATCAACAAAAACATTCTGCTTGTTGGAACCGGTAAAATCGGAAAGGTAACCTGCAAAAACCTGGTAAATCTTGGAGCAAGCAAACTCACACTGATCAACCGAACCCGTGATCGGGCCGAATTTATTGCCAATAGATTTAACCTTGAAGTTGCCGATATGGAAAATCTTCCTGAGAAAATAGCTGAAGCAGATCTTGTTATTGTGGCAACCGGATCCACCAAGCCAATCATTCGCCCGGAGCACATGCAAGCCTCCATGGAGAAACCAAAATTCAAGGTAATGCTGGATCTCTCCGTCCCCCGTAATATCGACCCAAAAGTTGCTGCCCTCGATTTTGTTGACGTGGCAAATATGGATATGCTCAGTGATGTAACCGATGAAGCCTACAAAAAAAGGGAAGAAGAAGTACCACTCGTAAAAAAAATTATTGATGACGAATTCAATAACTACAAATTATGGCTCAATGAGCAGCGCGTGGTTCCTACTATTAAAGCGCTCACACAGCGGTTTGAATCTATCCGCGAAGACGAACTCAATTTCTTTAAGAACAAGATAGAAACCGGCGATTTCGATAAGATTGACAACATGACCCGCAGAATTGTCAATAAGATTGCAGCTTACAGTATTGAACATTTACGCGATCACCACGAATCAGACGAAGTGGCTGAAATGGTTGCTAAGATGTTTAAACTTGAAGCCAAAAACGGGCATGACTGATCCAATAAAAATCGGTACACGCGACAGTGAACTGGCTACATGGCAGGCTGAAACAGTCTCAGAAAAACTAATTGAACTCGGGCACGAAACAGAGATTGTTTTCATCAAATCCGATGGAGATCTCGACCTGACCACTCCCCTCACCGAAATGGGAGGCAAAGGCGTCTTCACAAAAGCACTGGACGATGCACTATTAGACCATCGCATTGATCTTGCTGTCCACTCTTTTAAAGATCTCCCCACTGAAAACCCGCTGCCGCTGATTGTATCTGCAGTTCTTGAACGAGAAGATCCGCGTGACTCACTTGTGGCACCCGAAGGGACAGATTTTCTGAATGATGAATCTATTTCTGCCGTAATTGCCACAAGCAGTAATCGAAGAAAAGCACAATGGCTCCATCGGTACCCGAACCATGAGATTACAAATATCAGGGGAAATGTAAACACGCGCCTTCGAAAAGTGGATGAGAACGGATGGAATGGCGCTATTTTTGCGGCCGCCGGACTGAAACGAATCAACCTTGACCACCATATTTCCCAATATCTTGACTGGATGGTACCCGCCCCTGCCCAGGGTGCCATGGCCGTGATGGTAAGAAAAAACGATCATCGACTGATCGAAATCACAAAGAATCTAAATCACCATGAAACGGATCTATGTACCGGAATTGAGAGAGAACTTCTCAATGAGATGGAAGCTGGCTGCAGTGCTCCTGTTGGTGCTTATGCCCGGATAAAAGGAAACGATGTAATTTTAAACGCCGTTGCACTGATGACAGACGGATCGGTTCAGTATGACATCGAAATATCCTCACCCGTGGAAAACTCTGAAGGAATGGGCCGTATTGCTGCCCGAAAACTACTCGATCAGGGCGCTGATAAAATCGTGCAAGAGCTTCGAAAGTAGTTCGGGCTCAAACTCAACCCTTTTTTAATGACCCACTCAAAAAACATTCTCGTAACACGCGAATTAACGGATCATCAGATTGCCCTTGCCGGCAAACTTGATTTGAGTTTAACCATAGAACCGGCCATTGAAATTGAGTATCGCGATGACTGGTACGCACTGGATACCATACTGAAAGCACTTGAAAAACCGGTTTTTGCATTTACAAGCCGCCATGGAGTTGAGGCATTTTTCAGATTGCGTTCAACGGGCACCCAATTTCCTGAAAATACACCCGTTTATGCCGTTGGTAACAAAACTGCAGAAGCTCTGCAGCAGATAGGAATGGAAGCTATCGTTGCTGAACAGCAGGATGGAACAGGGCTTGCTAAAAAAATTACGGATGATTTTTTAGCCAATGAATCCCTGAAAAAGGCTACTGTACTTCATTTTTGCGGAGACAAGCGCAGAGATGAATTCCGCCAGTTTCTGTAAAGTTTTGAGATAAAAGTTCGGGATATGGTAGTTTATAAAACCCTGCTGAAAACGATGATTCT
>SLJB01000196.1 GCA_007135335.1 Balneolaceae bacterium | reverse complement strand
TGATTTGAAAATTCCTGAAGCAATCTGGTCTTTTTATGACGAAGTGTACGCCTTCGATCATGTTAAGCAGCAGATTGTTCTGATGAAGACAGTGTTCATCAAACCGGAAACGGATCTTACAATAGCGTACGAAGAAGCTCAATCCGCACTTGACCGGATGGAAAAAGAGGCCGTTCGCCATGTTTCAAGCGGGGAGCCTTTTGAGCTGGATGCAAAGCAGATTTCCAGTAATGTGGAACAGTCACGATTTCACAACATGGTAAAAAGGGCCAAAGAGTACATTTTTGAAGGGGATATTTTCCAGGTGGTACTATCGCAGCGGTTTGAAGTGCCATTCAAAGGCGACCGGTTTACCCTCTACCGGGCACTCAGAATGGTAAATCCTTCACCTTATCTCTTTTATCTCGATTTTGATGAATTTTCATTGGTGGGATCATCCCCCGAAGTACTTGTACGCGTAACTGATACTGAAGCCCGGTTGTTACCCATTGCAGGAACACGTCCACGCGGCCGAAATCACGAAGAAGATCTTGAATTGGAAGAAGATCTTAAAAACGATCCCAAAGAGATTGCAGAACACATCATGCTGGTAGATCTCGGCCGGAATGATCTCTCGCGGGTTTGCAAAGCGGGGACGGTTCACATGGAAAGAAACCAGGCTATTGAGCGATTTTCTCATGTGATGCACATCGTGTCGGATGTAGTGGGCGAAATTTCTGAGGATAAAAGTGCTGTGGATGCACTGATGCAGTGTTTCCCCGCCGGAACGGTGAGTGGTGCCCCGAAAATTCGTGCGATGGAAATCATCGATGAACTGGAGCCGACCAAGCGCGGGCCGTATGCCGGGGCAGTGGGGTACTTTGATTTTTCCGGGAACATGGATACCTGCATCACGATACGAACCATGCTGGTTACGGGGGATTCAGTGTATATTCAGGCAGGAGCGGGAATCGTGGCAGACAGCGATCCGCAAAAAGAGTTCGAAGAAACCCAAAACAAAGCAGGTGCCTTAATTGAGGCGCTAAGCGTGGCATTGGAAATAACGAAATAGATAACAGTATCAAGTATCGAGTAGTGAGAGTCTCATTACTCGATACTTGATACTCAATACTCACATATGACAAAACAAAAAACCATACTCTCCGGGATTCAGCCATCGGGTAAACTCCACATCGGGAACTATTTTGGTGCCATGCGCCAGCACATCCGGATGCAGGAGGAGGGGGACGCGTTCTACTTTCTTGCGAATTATCACTCTCTAACATCCATTAATGATGGTGAGAAGCTCAGTGAATTTACAACTGACGTGGTACTTGATTACCTGGCTTTGGGACTTGATCCGAATAAATGTACATTTTTCGCCCAGTCTGATGTCCCCCAAACCACGGAGTTAGCGTGGATTCTTGGTTGCCTAACTCCGGTTTCATTGATGGAAAAAGGCGTTTCGTATAAAGATAAAGTGGCACAAGGTCTGAGTCCGAATATCGGCCTGTTTACCTACCCCATTTTGCAGGCTGCTGATATATTGATCTACCATTCCGATCTGGTTCCTGTGGGTGAGGATCAGAAGCAGAACATTGAGATCTGCCGTGATATTGCCGGAAAACTGAATCGTGCGTATGATAAAGAGCTGCTTGTAATTCCCGAAGAGTACATCGTAAAAAGCGTTGCCATTGTACCCGGTATCGACGGAAGGAAAATGAGTAAATCGTACGATAATGCGATCAATATTTTTGATGAAGGAAAATCACTGAAAAAGCGTGTGATGTCCATTCAAACCGATTCCACTGCACTTGAAGATCCCAAAGATCCGGATACGTGCAATGTATTTGCGCTGATTAAACTGTTTGCTGCTGAAAATAAAAAGAACGAAATCGCCGAAAAATACCGTGCAGGCGGATTTGGTTACGGCCATTCCAAAAAGGAACTGCTGACCCTGATAATTGATTACTTTGCTGAAGCCCGTGAACGCCGAAAAGAATTGGAAAAAGATATGGATTACGTGCACGATGTTCTCCGGGAAGGTGGCCAGAAAGCGAGACAACGAGCCGAAAGTGTTATGGAGCCAATTCGTGAGGCTACGGGGTTGTTTAGAAGTTTTAAAATTTGAGTATTAAGTATCGGGTATCAAGTATTGAGACTGTTGCTACCCGATACTTTGAAATATTTCTAACACTCTATTTTTTTATAAATGTGTAGAGCATCTTTTGAATTTCAATTAAGGAATTGTGCAATGAATCAAAATCTGATGGATCTGAGTAGGAGAGGTTTTTTGATATGATAAGTTGTGTTTCCAATTCATATGATGAACCATTCGCTATGTGCAGAAAACGTACAAAATCTCTCTTTATAGATCTTCCTGCACCTTCTGCTATGTTCGAACTAATTGATTTTGCGCATTGGCGAATGTGGGAAACAATGCCATATAACTCTGACTTCGGAAATCGTGACGTTTATTTGTAAATATCCATTGCTAATGAAACCGACTTATTCCAAACATTTAATTCTCTGTAATTATGCATAGTTTTCAAAATTAATTTATAGTTGTCTCTCTTTATATGAACCAAATAATGAATCTTCCTTACAGAAATAATCTCAATACTCACTACCTGATACCCGATTCTCAATGATCTTAATCATCGACAACTACGACTCCTTCACCTACAACCTGGTTCACATTGTTGGATCGGTAACGGATAGGTACAAAGTGGTGCGAAATGATGCCATCACAATAGATGAAATCCGGGAGCTGAATCCTGACAAAATACTCATTTCACCGGGGCCGGGAAGACCTGAGGATGCGGGAATTACTGAGAAAGTGATTCGTGAACTGGGGCCTGAAATTCCAATTATGGGAGTCTGCCTTGGGCACCAGGCGATAGGTCAGGTGTTTGGTGCAAAAGTGGTTCATGCACCCAGCCTGATGCATGGTAAAACATCACAGATTTTGCATGATGGCAAAACACTCTTTGAGAATGTTGAAGAGAACTTTACGGCTACACGATATCACTCACTTGTACTTCAGCCGGAAACCGTACCTGATTTTCTCGAAGTGAGTGCTAAAACGGCAGATGGTGTGATTATGGGTGTTCGTCACAGGGAATTTCCAATTGAGGGAATTCAGTTTCATCCCGAAAGTATTTTAACTGTTGAAGGGCCGAAAATTGTGAAAAACTGGCTTAAGCTGAACTATACGTTAGTATAAATATTCAAATCAATCAAAACAAAGTGGTTCAATTGTTTACAACTACATTAGAGAAAATTTCAAGATCAGAAAATCTAACTGATGAAGAAGCGTCCGAAGCATTGAAGCTGATTTTGAACGGAGATATTTCCAGCGAAGAAATTGCTGCTTTTTTAATCGGTATGAGAATGAAGGGGGAAACTGTTGAAGAACTGACATCTTTCGTGAAAGTGATGCGCGATCATGCTGTAAAAGTGGAGGTTGATACTACGAATGCTGTTGATCTTTGCGGAACCGGCGGGGATAAATCAGGAACATTCAATATATCAACAGCAGCTATGTTTGTGGTGGCAGGTGCCGGAGTGCCCGTACTAAAGCATGGTAACCGAAGTGTTTCCAGCAAAAGCGGCAGTTATGATGTGCTGGAAAACCTGGGAGCCGTACCAAATCTTCAAAAAGATGAAGTAGAAAAACTATTTAACGAAACAGGCATGGCGTTTATGTTTGCCCCGAATTTCCATCCTGCTCTCCGATATGTGATGCCTGCCCGCCGTGCCCTCAAAGTGCGAACATTTTTCAATATGCTTGGGCCGCTTCTGAACCCGGCCGATGTGAAACACCAATTCGTGGGAGCTTTTAGTAAAGAAGCGGCAGGTATGATGATTCAGATTCTTGGAAATCTGCACACCGGGAATGCATATGCCGTAAATTCTCATGACGGCCTTGATGAAGTGAGTATATCCTCACAGAGTGAAATTTTTGAACTTGAAAATAACGTAACCGGTAACTCTGTGACGTTTGACCCGGAATCACTTGGTTATAAAAAAGTACAACTTTCAGATCTTATGGGTGGTGATGCAGCCGATAATGCAGTGATTATCAGGAACATTATGACTGGAACTTCAACTGAAGCACAAAGAAATGTAGTTGAATTGAATGCAGCATTTGGTATACGTGTATCAAATATCACCAGCAACCTGGAAACCGCAAAGCAGATGGCGGCCAAGAGTATTGATTCGGGTGAGGCGCTCAGGAAACTCGATCTTTTTATCAGCGAATCCCAAAAAGTAGCCGGTGATTTTTAGCATATGGATATTTTAGAAAAAATAGCGGTACAAACTCTAGAAGACCTCAAAAAACGCAAGCGTGAAGTTTCATTGCGGGATCTCGAATCATTTGCTCATTATGAAAGTGAAATCCGAACT
>SLJB01000032.1 GCA_007135335.1 Balneolaceae bacterium | reverse complement strand
TACGAATGAATAATCATTCATAATATAGTACTTTTTATGAATACTTATATAGCCTGAACGGTAAAAGATTCCTAAAGCTATTATTTTGAACTTAGTGAATGATTTACCATTCATGAAGACTTAGAACTTGCAAAGTTCAATCATCACATGTGAGTAAACTGCTTTAAGGTTAATAACCTGATCTTGATTTGTAAATAATCCATGGATAATTAAAAGCGGGATGCAACAACTCCGCAGTATCCTCAGGCCCATCGGTCGGTGCAGATAAATGCTTTAAAGAGTTACGCCCGCTTGAAGATTTCCACAAACAGTCCTTTAAACATTTTTAAGATTCTTTTTAATCGAGCTCAGGTTTAATAGACAACCCTAAAAGATGTGATGGTTTTTGGTGTGGCGCCAAACAACATCCCGTTTTATAAGATGTAGAAGAGCAAAAAACTGCAAACTGTAATGACAAGGCCCACCATAAAAATGTTATAGGCAACTCTGAGCAACCTGAACTTTTTAGAGAGAACGGAACCAAGGCCGTGTAAATCCCGCGCCATCGTATCGTACAACCGCTCGCTGTCACTCATTAATTCCTCTATTCCGGTTACAAAATCGTCTCGCTCCATGGTATGGAAATTACCAAAAAACAGAATATTGGAACGGTTAGAACGCACGTCGTCAAGGGTTACTTTTTCATTGCTTACACGTGGCCTTGCTGCTAAAACCGAATAAATCAGGGATATCATACAGGTAATTAATAAAATTGCTGTAGGAAATTGCATCCAGGAGCCGGGGTCAATTCTTGTTGAAAAAGATGCTATGATAATGGAGATGATAATCCCATTAATGCTAATCATGATGTTCGACTTGTTATCTGCAATCGCACTGAGATTGATATGGTTTCGGTATGAGGTTCGGAACATATCCGACACCCCGCGATTAAGAGAACCCAGTTGTTTTTTTGACGACTCATCCTCATTTGTCTGTTCCGGCTCATCATCAGGGCTTTGTTCGGGTAGTTCAATATTTTTGCAGATCAAAGAGTATAGTTTTACCGGTTTAGAAATATTTTTTAATTTTTTTTCGCCAAAAGATTCGACGTGAATACCGGGGTGATTTTTAATCTCATTATATACATTTTCTGAAATGATTACCGAACCGGCTTCTCCATATGACTGAACGCGAGAGGCAACATTTACGGCGTCTCCATAAATCCCTTCGTCATCATAAACAATATCACCAATATGAATACCAATCCGGATCGGGACCGTTGGCTCATTACAGAGCTCAACCTGAATATCTTTTGCACATTGTACAGCAGCCAGGGCACTGCCAAACATGATGAGTGTGCCATCCCCATAATACTGCAACACCTTCCCATGGTATTTTAATAGATGCGTTTCAATGACTGATCGTTGGTGATCCCTTAACGATTTAGCATTCCCTTCATCTTTTTGCATCATTTGTGTATAACCCACAATGTCGGCAAACATGATGGCTGCAAGAAGTCTGATATGATTATTTTCTTCGATGATATTAATGGCCAGTAATTATAAGAATATGAACAGTGGTTCTGCTCTAAATTTTAAAAATTTCAACATACTCAAAACGCAATAGCGATTCTCTGATATGAATGATGGCAGCTATGACGGATCTGATGATTCATCAGTTCTGCATACCGCTAATTACAACATTACCCGTTCCAAATCTGTCGCACGGATAGCTGAAAGCTCGTGACATTTTCCTGGGATTGTCCAGAGTGTCATAAAAATCATCCAAATAGTTTGTGGCAAAATCAATGTATCTCTCCTGAAGCAAAGGGTTTTCTGTAATCATCTTATAAATCTCAGGCTTGAGCTCCTGAAACTGTTTGAATGCAGGTTCTAATACACTCAGATCTTCCAGACAATACCCCCTGAATACCCTTTCCCTAACCGATCTCAGTCTTAACGCCTGTTCAGGTCTTGCATACGGGCTTGATACCAGTCCTACCAGATCAAAGTCGTAGGGTACTGCTACATACACTTTTTCATCATTCAGAAAAAGCATCTCCATATTGTGTAAATACTGAACAGACCAATCGGTGTTGCCAATCATATAGGCAAATACACTCATTCTTAGAAATGCTTCCTGATCTACAATTTCAGGCCTAAGATTCATACGCTCTATAAGCGTGGCATTGCTACGGGAAGCCAGAGAGTTTTTGTGCTCTATCAAAAATGCATATTCCGGGTCCGATGTCTGATTATTACCGGTATCATGATAGGTGAGGTGAACCAGCCGAACCTTAAAGCTATAGTCTGTAAATAAGTTGTACATTTTGTAGGTCAGGTACTCGCGAAGAACATACTCTTCTCCTTTGCACGGTACTACAAGCTTCAGCGAACGCTGGCCGGCAAAGAGTGAATGTTCAGGAACCTCATGTCTGCTAAAATTGAACCTGAGAGGCGGAGTATCACAATTTTCTCTTAACCTGCGGAAATTACCTCTTACCCGAACACGCAGATCCAGAGATTCATCCAAGCCTGCGTTTTGAACATGAATCTTCATGAAATGGTAAGAAGGATCTTCTCCCCTGTCTCTCATAAGCGTCCGGATATCGCCTTCCAGACTGATACCTATCACTTCTTCACTGTCAAACAAGCCCTGATGCTGATTTGGCAGGGGATCCATTTGAAATGCAACAGAAGCAGGAGTTAGCAAGAATACCAGTACAGGCATCCATACTAATATTATCCTGAAAGCAGCCATAGTTCTATAATTAGATAATATTTTAACCAGTCTATTATAATCTATTTTTAAAATTAATCAAAAACCAACCCGCCCTTAAGAGCTTTTGACCCGCTTCAATGTTGGGATTGATACACGTTAATTGCCGCAGCCGGTATTGCTATCATACATAAAATTGGTTCGAAAAATGAAAGGCATGCCCAATACTTACTAGGATTGGATCTGCCGGTAAAATGGTCCTGTGAAGGTTATCAACATTCTTGTATATGCTGTTTATCAGTGATTCATATCTCTATTTATACGATCAAACTCCCCTTCCCACCAGCCTTTTAATGGTATATCAGATTCAAGAATCAACCTTTGGAATTTCAGGAAATCAAATTCAATACTTTTGAGCTCTACTGATATATTTTTTTTCCTGCTTTCAACGATTACATATTCGGCAACAGGCAAATAAGATGGAACCGGAGGGGATACAGATGGATTCAAAAAAGCACAACCTACACTCCCTGAATTCAGAATAATGGTGTCCCTATGTTTTCTATACATCTGAAAGTGAGTATGACCGCCGATTGCTATTTTTGTTGATTGACTGACATTAATTAAAGAATCAATTTCTTCCGGTGTTGATGATGGAAGAATAGAGCCGGTTGTGGAATTGGGAGAACCATGATAGCATAGCATCTTCATTTCATCATTAAGCGCAACATGCAATGTTTTTTTAAAAGATCTGATAAATGATACATCTTTTTCATTCAGTTTATTTAAACACCAGTAGACAGAGTTCTGTAAAGCTTCTCCATCAATTGCATAATCACTCGCTCTCTCAGGATCCAATAAAGCTTCTTCATGATTGCCCATCACACAAGAGACATTAAATGTTTGAATCATTTGTATCGTTTCGCATGGAGAAGGGCCAAATGTTGCAACGTCTCCCAGGCATATAACAGAATCAATATCATTTTTTTCAATATCTGAAAGAACTGCCGCTAAAGCCTGGGCATTTCCATGAATATCCGAAATGATTGCTATTCTGTTTGCCATTTTAGAATATAGTTATTTGATTTTTTTTGTGAATTTATGCTACGGTAAACTCAAATACTTCCAATACACTGAATCCATGATTACGCTTTTTCAATTTAACTTAAGATACACGATAATACATATCCACCTGTATTTTTTCGGTTAATTTTCTGATATCCGGAGCGGCTATACTTCTTCATGGCGAACGGCCGGTTTTGTTGCTCTTGAAGCAGGGAGTTCTGACGTTGAATGAACGTTACCTCACCCCTTTGCCCGGTTTGTTTGCATCATGGATAATTGCCAGAGATCCGTGTTATTTAATTTCAGCAGAGGCTGTATCGCAAGTTTCCCGGTTTTGCCAATGTGATCTTCCAGATAATTGAGCTCGATAAACTGTGCTTCAATTTCGGGATCGGGAGGCAAATCAAAGCCACTCTCTTTCATGATGAGAATACCCTTGGCTTTGATGGAAAGTTCGAGATAGACCCGAAGGTAGCAGATAATATCCCCCACCACAGCGGGTGTAAATTTGTTCTGAATCGATACAAGATAATTGCCGACACGGGATTCAGAAATATTGCCGGCCATTACAATTCTCAGCATCTCCATATCACTATCAAGACCTGTACCAAGCCAGTTTCGTGTATTTTGCTCGCTCTGTTTAAACACCATTAAAAAGATTGGCGGAAGCAGAATAATGATCAGCATTGCGGATGTAAGCGGAGGCAAAATAAACATATTGAACAGTGCATGCAGGGCAACAGCTGCTAATAAACCGGGCAAAAAAACCAGCGCTGCGGGCCATTCTTTACGATCTGATAAATCTTTTGAAATAATCGCAGCTATGGCTGTTGTACCGCCATGCATAATCGCAGTGCCAAATCCACGGACAAACCAGGTAAGGAGTCCTGCCTCCGTGAGCATATTCATATAGTAGATATTCTCAATTATGGCAAAACCGGCACCAATGGCAAAACCAAGGATGGCTGCATCAACCATAAAACCGACCTTGCTCGCCCTGATGAGGTAGACCACAAACAAGAATTTTAAGATCTCTTCACTCACCGGTGCCACAAACCTCGAAAATGAGACAGTACTGATATCCAGCAGGTTTATCAGGCTGCTATTGGTTAGAATAGCCAGAAATGCAACCGCAAACCCAACCAGAATTGTTACTAAAACCTGACGAACTTTCACAAGCTGAAAGCTGTCCATAACCCTCATAAAGACCAGAAAAAAAAGAATCGGCAAAAATGCAATGGCAAATTCAGCAGCAGTTTGCATCTGTACTTTAGTTTTAAATAGTTATCGCATAATGCGAAGTGAAAACATCAGCTCATCACTCCTTTCACCTGTAATATCATTCCAGGCTGATGCGTAGCCCGCGGAGAATGTTGACTGTAAAATCGAAAACATCACCAGCCGAACATCCAGCTGAGCACCCACATTATAATATCTTTCCCTGAATTCATCACTGTCTACGTTGGTCATCAAACCGGATGTGAACAGATTTATCTGGGCCCAATTTGCGTAGAGGTTCATAAATCCTGCCCGCCTGAACCGTATAGGCGGCAAAATCCATTCTGCCATCAGTTTTGTATAATTTGTACCGCCCACTTCATTTATTTCGGCGCCGGGAAAAGTATAGAACGTGCGGTATCGCCTGCTGGGCAGGTAATCAATCCAGTTATTGCCAAAGCCGCCAAAGTAAAAATTACCCAGAGGTTCGCGCCGGGGTGAAAAAGAGACCCCTGCTGATGAGCGAAGCCAGAATGAAGAGTGGTTAATCGGCAATGCAAATCCATAGTCGAGGTTTTGATTCACCCGAGGAAAGAGCCTGCCCTCCACAATATTATTGGAACTGTAGAGATCCCATATAATTCCTTTTTCATGATCAACCGCTCCCAGAGAAAAAAGAGTGGACCGATAGCTCAGGCGGGCATTTACACTCACAAAACTATCGAACGATGTAAGAATATTCTGAAAATCAGGGAGCCGTTCCATACCCCCGTAATATGCGGTTGTGATATTCAGATCCATATTCCTCGGTACTTCGTAGATCAGATTCTTATTGTAGGTTATCCCCGCTGAATATCCTTTTCGGCTGGTTTTGGTTGGCCCGAAAAGATCATAAAAATCGGCCGCATTATAATTTGCAAAAAACCTCCATGAGGGCAACTGATAACTGAATGAAGCGTGAAACTGCTCATCATTCGGAACATTCGGGTGTGGAGTCCACGATGCGGAAATACTCATGCTGTGAAGACGAAGAAGATCGTTAAAGTCGGCCCGCATACCGCCGGCAACGTGATCTTTATAGCCCTGAATAACGGGATATGCAGAGCTGAACTGCAGGTTACCAAATGATGAATAATCCGATTGACTGATGATCAGGGTATCCACATCGATGGTAGCGGGTGATGGCGGGGCAAGCATCAGGTCCATCACCATGGGATGATTTTCAACTACTTCCTGCCCAAGAAAACGGATGGCACTCACCCTGTCTGCGGGTTCATTCGGAATTTTTACCGGGAGAAAACCCTCTCCCGTATATTCAAATGCGATCAGTGAATCCTGCCAAACCGGAATGGGTTTAAACAACCCGGTTTCAGCATTGGTGAGCCATCGGATCTCCTCCGTTTCAAGCTCGTACCGCACAATATTCGATACACCGCTGTAATATGTTGATCCAAACAGAAAATCACCCCCGGGAGAAAAGGTGAAACCTGCCGGTGAGCTTTCAGCGAAATCAAAAATTTCTCTTGGGTTGAAATCTCCGGCCAGGAGCTCTTCAGTCTGCATCAACATCAGTTTTTGAAACCCGCTTACATCAGCAATAGCCGCCGTCAGAAGTTTACCATCCGGTGAGATGTCGATGTCAAAAATATCTTCGCCGTAGGGCATCGAGTGAACACGGTTCCACTCGGTGTAGGGATACGGTATTCGAATGATGGACACAATACCGTTGTAGTGCCTCACTCCCCAGAGCGATTTATCAATCGGGTTGAACGCAAGATCCCCCGCGCGTACATTTCTGATTAACCTCTCACTTTTTCCTGTCTCAACATGCACGGAGTAGAGATTTCGCCAGCCGTTATTATCGTTTGTGAAGAAAAGGGTTGATGTTTCCGGATCGTATGCCAATGAACTTACAAAGTAGAGTGCCGGACCCTTGATATCCACCAGTCTGCGCATGGATCCATCATTCGGGTTGATAATGGCAATGTGAGCCACCTGCCCCGGATACGCAATAGCTGCAAAAATACGGTCGTTTTCCTCGTCGTAAATCGCCCGTGAAACAGCGCCCAGTGGCAGATTCGATAACGGCACACCTTCTGTAACCGGATTGGTTCTGATGCGTTCAAGATTTGCTTTCTGCCATTCATTTTCCCACTCAATCCATTTCGACCACTCATCATCGAGGGAGGTGCCGTACACGTTTTTAAACTGGCGCGAAAAATAACGCTTGCTGTCATCAGAACGAGCCGTCCATTCAATCAGTTTGCCGGGGCCATATTGCAGCGCCAGGTACGACATAAACCGGGTGCCGTACATATACGAGTGCGCCCCAACCTGGAAATCGATCGTAGTACCCTCAGACTCCAGACCAACGGCATCATAAATATATGCTTCGTCGCGAACCATGGTGCGGAACATCATCTCATCATAAGCGCCCATCACACGGCCAATACCACCGGACATCCATGTGGTTAAAAATTCAGCTATCCCTTCGTGATACCATCGGGGTGAATAGCGCCGGGGGGTAGTCAAATACCCATAGATCATCGAAACGGGATCACTTTGAACCGGATCTACCTTGCCCATAAACAGGCCCCTGTAAAAGCGATCTGATCGTGCTGGCTTATCAAGTGCTACGATATGCACAAGTTCGTGGTTTGCCAGCACGTTGATGCGTTCATTGGCGGGGTTGGTTTCGTACGCATAGTGGAATGGTGCAATTCCCATCAGGATCACATTCTGCGGAACCGCTGAGGCACCGGCATTTCCGAAATCACCGAAATCCTGCATGATGACCGTAACCTGTTCTGACGGGGTATAATCGAAAAGTGCCCGGTGAAAATTGAGGGCATTGGTATAACTTCGAAGAGTGTGATTCAGCAGGTATTCGTGGCCGAAGTCGTAATAAATCAAGTTAAAGTCTTCTGTTTGAATCGATTTGAACTGCGCATTCACAGGTTGAAGAAACAGAAAAAGGGGCAGCACCCCTGAAAGAATAACCCAGGCCCATCGAAATGAAATATTTGGCATGTTTTGATCCCCGTTTTCAGGATGTTATCAGATCCTGTTTTGATAGCACACTATAGTTATAAACGTGAAAAAATACCCCGGTACATAAACCGGGGTATTGAGATTGTAGCCGCTGAGAACTTACTCTATCTGCTCAATTGTACATTAGAGTTGTCGCGGTTCATAAGCTCGAAGAATGCAGGCGAATTCATCATCACAAAAAAGCTGGGATTGTTTGCCAGTTCCAGAAATGATGGGTTTGCAGCCAGCTCAGCAAAGGACGGATTTGCAGCCAGTTCAAAGAATCTTGTATTCGCTGCCAGTTCAGCAAAAGCCGGGTTCGCTGCCAATTCCATAAAGGATGGATTTGCTGCAAGCTCTGCGAATGACGGATTTAGTGCGAGCTCCATAAAAGAAGCATTCATCGCCAGTTCAGCAAAAGCAGGGTTCGCTCCCAGTTCCATGAAGGCAGGGTTTGCAGCCAACTCAGCAAAAGATGGATTTGCTGCCAATTCGAAGAATCTCGAATTCGCTGCCAGTTCCATAAAGGCCGGGTTTGCAGCCAGCTCGGCAAACGATGGGTTCGCTGCAAGCTCAAAGAGTCTTGTATTCGCAGCCAGTTCCATGAAGGCAGGGTTTGCAGCCAGCTCGGCAAACGATGGGTTCGCTGCAAGCTCAAGGAATCTTGTATTTGCAGCCAGTTCCATAAAAGATGGGTTACTTGCAAGCTCAGTGAATCCGGCATTGTTTGCCAATTCTATAAATGAAGCATTATTAGCAAGCTCAGCAATAGATGAGCTCATCGCAAGTTCCATGAATGCAGGATTCGCAGCCAGTTCAAAGAATCGTGAATTATTTGCCAGTTCAGCAAACGATGGGTTCGCGGCTAACTCGGCAAATGCCGGATTCGCTGCCAGCTCGAAGAAACGTGAATTGTTGGCCAGCTCAGCAAACGATGGGTTTGCGGCTAACTCGGCAAATGCCGGATTCGCTGAAAGTTCAAAGAATCGTGAACTGTTGGCCAGCTCAGCAAATGATGGGTTCGCGGCTAACTCGGCAAATGCCGGATTCGCTGAAAGTTCAAAGAATCGTGAACTGTTGGCCAGCTCGGCAAACGATGGGTTCGCGGCTAACTCAAAAAATGCCGGATTATTGGCAAGCTCCGGGAATGCTGAGTGTTGTGCTAATTCAATAAAAGCAGGATTGTTTGCAAGTTCCTGTAATTCACCCGAGGCTGCCAGCCTTTGAAATACATCACTTTGCAGAATATCCTGGTAGTGCTGATCTTCAAGAACCACATCTGCTCCGGTTATTTGTGTAGCTCTGTATCTCTCAGCTCGCTCCACTCCATCCGTGCCTATTGTTCCCGAAACATCACTTACATCCGGTTGTGCAAAATCTGTGGTTACGAACACCACGAGTAGAGCCACCGCAGCTATTGCAGCAAAATATGCTGCTTTCTTACCTGAAAAGAATGTTGTTGAATCAGGCATAACTTCCTCCTTTTTTATTTTATGGATTTTATTAATTGTTGTACGTTCTTCTGCACCCGCAGCTTTGTGCAATTCTTTTTCCAAATTCACTGAAAGCGACTCAGTTAACTCTATTTCGTTCTTTAAATTCCTGAGATTTTCTGAAATCTTAAGCAAATCACTGTAGAGTTTTTCCGCTTCCGGATTGGTTTTTAGAATACTCTGTACTTCACGGCTCTCTTCCGGTGAATTTTCACCATCAATTTCGGCCTGTATGAGTTCTATGATTTTCTGTTTCATGATCGTGTGCTTAAATCGTTTGTTTAGGTCTTCTGGCTTAAGTACACACCAGAGGGAAAAAAGTTGGTGCTGCTGCCGGATTTTTTTTAAAAAAGTGATGCTCTATCGGTTGTACAGCTTTTTCCGAAGCAGTGTACGCGCTGAATATAGTCTTGATTTTACTGTTTTTACTTCAATTTCAAGAATAACAGAAATTTCTTTATAACTCAACTCTTCAAAATGACGCAGCAGAATCACCACTTTATAATCTTCCGGAAGGCTGTCAATGGCTTTACTCAGGCTTTGACTCTCTTCTTTTTTTTGCAATACCTGGTGAGGATTTTCTGCCCCGGATGGGTAGAGGGAAAGCGGACTATTATTTTTTTTACTCCGATTACTGTTTAGTGCCTCATGAACAACAATTCTGTAGAGCCAGCTGTAAAATTTATACTCAGGCTTATAATCAGTTAACTTCTCCCATGATTTCATGAAAGCTGTCTGGGTTACATCTCTTGCCAATTCACTATCGCCAACAATGCCAAATGCAGTTCTGTACATCGGTAGTTCGTACCTTTTCACCAGCTTATCGAAAGCATTATTATCTCCCTTCAGGCACTTCTCCACAAGTATTTTGTCACTCGTTTCAGCCATTTTATGTATTATTAATTAGATACCCTGAGGGAAGTATCTGCAACACTTCCCATCCGTATCATGTCAATTCAATCTTCCATGATTTCAAAAATCTGATCGAGCCGCGTATATTTAAAAACATCCCTTACATGGCTGCTTATATTCTTCAGCCGTAAGGTATTTCCGGTTTCATGGAGGCGCTTGTACGTATTAACCAGAACACTCAGGCCCATGCTTGAGATGTAGTCAAGATTCTCCATATCTATCGTTACGGTTTGGCTCATCTTTGAAAGTTCGTCTGATGCTTTTTTCTCCTGACTTGCATCAAATCGGCCGGTAAATTTCAGTTCATGTTCACTAACCTGTTCAATTGTAAGCATAGATAGTCGGTTAAATATGTTTTGTAATGATAATGGTTGACACACCATTTTGATGGTCGAATGTTACTGAATCCATAAACTGCTTCACCAGATGGATACCAAGGCCACCTGATTTTTTCTCACGAAAATACTCTTCAAAGTCTACCTCTTTTGTCTTCGTAATATCGAAAGGCACCTTTTCAGTGTCGATCAGACTCAGAACTACAGTCTTATCATCTCCTGCAAACGTAACCTCAATATGTTCAGACGAACCGGAATTGTGGCGTACCATATTCATGAAGATCTCCTCAACCGAGAGTTCCATCTCAAATTGATCTTTTTGCTGAATGGGAATTTTTTGAAAGTTCATTTCAAGAAATTCAAAGATATTTTGAAGCTCATCAATATTACGGCTAAATGTTTTTTTACTATTCATTAAAAATTTTTAATCAAATATTAAAAAGCTTTCCGGACATCAATCGAGATAATATAATAAAGATTATTAAAATTGCACCTTCACTTCATTTTAAAATAGAGCAGAGTATCCATCCGCTTAAACGCCCTTTCCCTCTGCCTATTAACCACTGCACGATTTATAGAAAAAATTACTGCACAGTATTTAATTTTTGATTATATAGTGGACAATCAAGGCGAATAATCCGTTTTAAACAAATCTGAGGATCCATTATTATGAACTATAATATCAGCGAAAAGTACAACTGTGTAGTTATTGAATTAAAAGGTAAAATTATGGGCGGGCCCGATGCAGAAGTATTCAGAGATGAGCTCCAAAAACTTATTGATGATGACAAAAAAAAGGTGATCATTGATCTGGAGCATGTAAAATTCATGAACTCTTCAGGGCTTGGTATCTTAATTGGCGGCCTTACTACCATGAGAAAAGCCGGTGGAGATATTAAACTTTGCAACGCAGATAAACGTATTTCAAGTCTGTTGATGGTATCCCAGCTGAATACCGTATTTGATCACCATTTGAGTCTGGACAGTGCCGTTAAAGCCTACGAAACTGCATAGATTACTTACACTTGCACTTGAATACTTTTCAAAACACCGGTATCGCACTGAACACCCATTGCCGGTGGTTCTTATATGATAATATGAAGGGGTTGAATATATATCACTGCAGAAGCATTGAAGAGCTCGGTGAAGAAGAGGCAATCCGCCATAGTTTCCACGCAGATTAATGATGAAGACTATGATTGGAACAACGATTTCTCACTATCAAATTCTTGAAAAACTCGGCGAAGGCGGAATGGGTGTGGTTTACAAAGCCATCGATACAAACCTTGACCGAACAGTAGCCCTGAAATTCCTGCCTTCACATGTAAGTGCTGATGACATTGAAAAAAAGCGTTTCATCAATGAGGCGAAATCTGCGTCAGCCCTTGACCATCCAAATGTCTGTACTGTTTTTGCTATTGAAGAGACCGATGATGGAAATCTTTTTATCGTAATGGCCTATTACGATGGGTTTGATCTGAATAAAAAAATTGAGAAAGGGCCTTTACCTTTACAGGAAGTCATTGAACTATCTGTGCAGATGGCCGCAGGGTTACAAAAAGCCCATGAGAAAGGGATTATTCATCGCGACCTGAAACCCGCCAACATATTCATAACAGCTGAGGGAACAGTAAAGATTATCGATTTTGGCCTGGCCAAGGCTGCAAATCACGGTATGCTTACCAAAACAGGCTCAACTCTTGGTACGTATCCCTATATGTCGCCCGAACAGGCACAGGGAGAAAAGGCAGATCACAGAACGGATATCTGGTCTGTCGGGATTGTAATTTTTGAGATGATTACCGGCCTTCGTCCATTTAAGAGTGAATACGAATCTGCACTTATCTATTCCATACTAAATGAAGATCCCCCTCACGTTACCTCTCTTCGTACCGGAGTTCCAATGGAGCTTGAGCGGATTGTAAACAAATGTCTGGAAAAAAATCCTGCCGATCGCTATCAACGTCTGGAAGATCTTATTGTAGATCTTAAACGAGCTGAGCGGGAACTTTCAGGAGGAACAAAAACAGTTTTAACACCGTCATCAAGCCCCAAAGCTATACCCGCTCAAACGGAGCCTGTTCAAAACCGTACAAAGACGCTGATGTTTTCTGTAATCGGTTTATTAGCTCTGATTACTGCAATCTATTTTTTCACCTCTGAAAAACCTGCAGTTTCACAACAAATTGCCCGGTCTATTGCCGTTTTACCGCTTGAAAACCTGAGCCCGGATCCTGAAGATGCCTATTTCACAGCCGGTATTCATGAAGATATTATCATTCAGCTCTCGCAGATAGCAGATCTTCAGGTTATTGCACGAAGTTCTGTATTAGCATATGCGGCAGGACAGCGCAACATTCAGAACATCAGCAATGAACTTGGCGTGCAAAGTGTGCTGGAAGGGAGTGTGCGAAGAGCTGCAAATCAGGTTCGCGTAACGGTTACCCTTACAGATATACTTACAAACAGTACATTATGGGCGAACACATTTGACCGGGATCTGACCGATATATTTGCCATTCAGAGTGAAATAGCTTTTGAGATTGCACGGGCACTTGAGGCAAGGCTAACAACATCTGAAGAAGAACAGATGGCACTTCAGCCAACCGAAAACTCCCGTGCTTATGAACTCTATTTACGTGCACGTGACCATTTTAACCAGCCCGGTGCTCAAGAATATAATCTTCGATTAGCAGAAAGTTTTCTGGTTCGTGCTGTTGAACATGATCCGAATTTTGCAAACGCTCATGCATTGCTATCCCGAATTTATACGAGTCTTTACTGGTTTAATCTTGAACGTACCGATGAAACGCTGAACCGCGGCTTGCGGAGTGCTGAAATAGCACTGGAGCTGCAGCCCAATCTGGCTGAATCTCACGTTGCGATGGGATACTACCACTACCAGGGGTTTCGAAATTACAACACTGCACTCCAGTATTTTCACACAGCTCTCGGCTTTCAGCCCAATAATGCTGATATCATCAGTTCCATAGGGTTTGTGGAGCGCAGGCTTGGAAATTTCGAGGAGTCCATTGCCATGGTTGACAGAGCTCTCTCACTTGACCCGCGCAATCTGGTGCTTCTGTTCAACAATGCACAATCCAAAATGCTTACCCGCCAGCACGAATCTGCAGAGGATGATTATTTACGAGTACTTGAGTTTGCCCCAAATCTTTCAACAATTAAGGTACTGATTACTCTAAACAGATTTTTATGGAAGGCAGATAGCGACGATGTGCAGCGTTTCTTTATTGAGAACCCGGAGCTGAGAAATGTGGTAACCGGAGACTGGATGCGTTTTCAAATGCTGATTGGAGATTATAACGGAATCTTCAAAACCCTTGAAGATGTTCCCCAAGAGCGTTATGAGGGGCAGCTTTATCTCTACACCCCTGATTTTCTCAAAGCCGTTGCAACAGATATTTCCGGTGACAGAACAGGTGCACGAGTTTATTATAACAGTGCCCTTGAAGACTATCTGAACATGGATGAAACCTATATGGATGATCCGCGATATCGGGCTGCTTTAGGGCGAATCTATGCCGGCCTCGGTCAGGCAGATGAAGCCATTTATCATGGGAAAGCAGCCGTAGATATAATCATTGAGAGAGTGGATGCACTTGAAGCCCCTCCTTTCAGGACTGAACTGGCATATATCTACAGCAATCTAGAGATGTCCTCAGAAGCTGTGAATATTCTAAGGGAGCTTCTGGAAAATCCCGGATACACAACTGTTCCACGTTTACATATTGAACCGGCCTGGAATCCTATCAGAAACACACCGGAATTCCGCGCTCTGCTGCGGGAATTTGATCAAACAATTTAATTTTTTAACATCCGTGAACTGTTTATTCAAACAGTTTCAGCCATTGTTCAAAGAATGTTTATAACGAGAGAAGAATCATTGAGGTCCACTTTTCTCTTATAAGAACAGATTAATTCCATCTCACATACTGTTGCAGATTCAACCGGCATGAAAGACAAGACCGTTTCTCATTATCGCATACTTGAAAAACTCGGTGAAGGAGGAATGGGAGTTGTATACAAAGCCCGGGACACGAAACTTAACCGGGATGTGGCTTTAAAATTCCTCTCTTCTCATTTAACAGCCAATGAAGATGCCAAAAAACGGTTTACACGCGAAGCTCGTGCTGCATCCTCATTAGATCATCCGAACATATCGGTAATACATGAAATTGGCGAGACAGATGACGGGCACTCCTTTATCTGTATGGGGTATTATGAGGGGCAGACACTCCGGGAAAAACTTGAGCAAGACCCGCCCGATCCTGAAGCTGCTGTATCCATCATCATACAGATAGCAAGAGGCCTGCAGCGTGCCCATGATGCCGGCATTATACACCGCGACATCAAACCGGCTAATATCATCTTAACTGATCAGGGTGATGTGAAAATAGTTGATTTTGGATTGGCAAAACTCGTAAGTGAAACTGCAATTACAGAAACAGATAGCCGTGGAGGTACACTTGCTTATATGTCGCCCGAGCAATTGCATGGCGAAAAGGTGGACTATCGAACCGACCTGTACTCGCTCGGAGTTTTGATGTACGAAATGTTATCCGGCAGACGGCCTTATCACGAAGAGCATTATGCCGCTTTGATGTACTCCATTGTTAATACCGATCCCCCTCCCCCTTCCGTCATCAACCCATCCGTTCCAAAAGAGCTGGATCAACTCGTTCTGAAATTAATCCACAAACGCCCTGAAGATCGATGTCAGTCTGCTAATGAGGTGATAGCTTTTCTGGACAAAACCCGGGAAAGGTCTCCCGATCCTGTACCTGCACAGGCTACTGCCCGCAGCACGTTTTTTTCAAAGCCGGCATTTATTATTCCGGCTCTTATCGCGGTGCTCGCTGTTACGGCTCTCTCTATACCATTTATAAGGGTGCCTGTCTTTCAGTTTATTAATCAATCCCAAACTCCGGGCAGTGTGCACCTGGTAGTACTCCCGTTTGTAAATGTGGGTGATGACCCCGATAACCGGGCATTTGCCGACGGTTTGATGGAAACCCTCACCAGTTCCCTCACATTCATCCAGCCGGGCAACATTTCAT
>SLJB01000149.1 GCA_007135335.1 Balneolaceae bacterium | reverse complement strand
AGTTGTTTTTCCTGAACCGGAAAGGCCGATAAACCAAATAACCATATTTTATCAGATTCGGATTTATAATTGAGTTTGAATCAGGCCTGCGGCGCAGTCCATCGAAATTTTGCGGCCTTTCGTACATGCTTCGAACCGCTGCTCACCACAACCTATAGCCGCTGGTATATTAAATTCAGCACACCGGATTGCCATGTGTGAATTTGCCCCTCCGAATTTGGTAATGAGCCCCGCGATCTTATGGGCAAATATCCAGTCAAAACCGGGATCGGCACTCTCGATTAAAATAATTTTATCTTCTATTTCAGGAAGGTTACTGCTTGATTTCAGATAGATGCACTCTGCATCTACGCGCTTATCTGTAATAAAATTAGGGTGGCTCACCTGAAAAGGCACCACGTGTACTCCCTCCTCATCAAACAGTACCTGGGGTAGCCGGATGGCAGAACTCACGTTATGAAATTCAGCTCCTTCTTCTGCTTTATTTCTGAGCCTGTCTTCAATACTTTTTTCATCGCTCGCTGTTGCTATCGCTAAAATGTCATCAATTTTTATGTGTGAAACTTCGTCTCGGCTCAGCCCGTTTAATTCGGCAAAATTTGCAATCAATTCAAGCATATTGCTAACCGTTCGTGTAAAGATAAATTTTCCATATTCCCTCCCGGCAATGGCACGTTGAAAGTAGTTGTGGAGAAAATCAGCATCTATTCCCTCAAAACCTTCTGCTTTCAGCAGTTTATTTATCGCCTCTTTTTTGTCCGTATCAAGAGTGAACGGCTCAATTTCATGGTCAATGGAAAGCTGTCCGTTTGTACCAAAATCTTCAATCTGGTCATAACGTAATGAAAGTATATCGTAGGTTCCCGGCCTCAGATGCCCATATAGCTCCATAAATTCGTCTCTGCCAATCTCCGAATTCTGAAGTTTTATCATATCACCGACCAGGTCTCCAGCCACGGTTCGGATACCTCTTTGAAGCCTTCCAATATCGTCAGCGGTAAAAATTCCACTTTTTTGGAGGGAAATCAGAATGGTTCGGGCAATGAATCCATGGCGAGCCAATATTGAAAAAGGTATGGTGCCGTAACTGATACAATCCTTTATCATTGTAAAAAGAGAATTCAGATCCATATCTATTGCCTTCTCTCCAGCCAGGGATTGTCGTTTCCCGAGATAGTCTATATCGGCTAAAGCTTTATCAATGCTGCCTTTATTGGTACCGAGAATGAGATCGTGCGTAAGGTTATGCAGGCTGTCTTTAAATTCAGAAGTCTCTTTTTCCGTTAGCATCCCACCGGTATGACTTTTTATTTTCTCATCGATATCGAAACTGTAGATAGTGATGGCCACATCAAATTCTACCTTGTCATGTAGTTCGGGATGATCTTTCAATTTTTTCACCCAAACATCTACCAGTTTTTCAGAAATTTCATCCGATAACGTGCCGGGCAGGTAGGAGTGAAAACTCAGCCTTGTGTCTATAAACGGCTGCCCCGCAAGGCTTACCATTAACGGCTGACCTGCGGGAACAGCGTAGCCCATTCTCTCGCGTGCAACTCTCCAGGCATCCTCTGTGATGAGCTTTTCATAAAGTGAATAAGCAAGATTTCTCGGTGCCCTGCCTATCATTTCAGCGGGATTCCAATCCGGCATCTGCCCTAGAACTGTTGATTTGCCATAAACACCATTCATTGGCCTGAATTTTTCTCTTACAAAGAGTTGAATTCCGTTCAGGGTGGCATTGATGCGTTTGGCAACTGCCCGATTCCAGTTGGGCTGTGTGGTTATGGCGCGAACCTGGAACAAAATCGGCTCCAAATCCCGGCTTACTGCAAATTCAATATCAAGAAACCGACTTTCCATAATTTCTTCCAGATCCTGTACAGCCCGAATCAGGGACTGGAAACGTTCGGACCTGAGTGCATCGGCTGTTCCTCTGTGAATATATAATGTTCTGTTTGAGTGTTTGCTGCCTCCTGAGGTTACCGTATCCGTTTTACCGGAAACATCATCATAATTGACCACATAATAAGGCGCACCGGTATTCAGATCATGCGTAAAAATAACCCCGCTTAATGATGTGTTATTGATCATTTTCTGCACAATAACTTCATCATCATGAACCCTTTCACCATTTTTTTGATAACTCAAAAAGACCCTGTCCACTGCAGAAGTAATATCTCCGATATTATCTGATGACACATTAAGTACAGATTCATATTCACCGGCCATGCTTCTCTCAGCACCGTCCTCATCAGAAGCTGAGGATCTCACCGCCAAAGATGATCCACAGAATTCAGATTGAATTTTTCTTAGAACTTCATCTTTATTGCGCAACCATTCCGATTTGTCAAAATAGATAAATTTTGGAATGTTAAAGTGAGTGATCCTGTCCTTTATCCTGTCCAGGGTTTTCGCTTTCGTTTTACTCATATACGAAATTACTATATTTTCTTACAGATTAAAATTTAATGAATGTGCTGATGAAGGCCAGGGGTGAAATTCAAATGATCTGACCCGTTCTGAGTATTTATTTTATGTGCAGCATTTTCAGGGTTTCAACTTCATCTTTTGCAAAAAGCCTATAGAAAAACACCCCTGCCGCTGAACTGTGTAAAGTAACCGGAATTTCATAATAACCCTGATTAAGTTCCTCATTTATAATTGTTTGAATATATGAACCCAACAAATTGTATATATCAATTTTCACGTGCATGCGATGGGGCACAATAAGTGGTATGGTTGTGGATCCTGAAAACGGATTCGGGTAGTTATTACCGAGGGTTAACTCTCCCTGAAACGGTAAAAACTCCATAGAAACCGATCCAATTTCAAAAGTTTCCCCAACCAGTGCGCGGTAAAGAACTGTCTCGGCAACAGTATTTGAAACAGCAAAAACTGCCTGTCCATCTCCATCAGTAGTGCCGGTAACTTCACTTACTTCCGATGCTCCGGATTCCGGTTCAATAATGATTTTCTCTCCCGGAATCGGGTTTCCATCAGTATCGCGCAGCGTAATCGAAATCAGATTCTCCTGGATCCCATTTGCCAATACCCGCAGTTGTGACGATGATACATCCGTAAGTTCCAAGTTAACACCTAACGTATTTGACTGCACAACAGATGAATTGTCACTTGTTCTTGTAAATGCCTGCGAACGGACACGGTAAAAATAACTTGTACCCGGAGAAAGGCCTGTCACTTCATATTGAAACTGATTTCCAATATTTAGATCCTCATAACCATCTACGAATTCCGTGAAAGTTTCATCTGTGCCCACATCTAAAAAATATTCTCTTGCACCCGGTGCCGGCTGCCACCTTGCCGTAAATCGTGTCGCTAATACATTGGCCGGTGCTGAAATAGCCGGTACTTCAGGAAAAGTTAAAACCTCCCCCGGAATTGAATTTCTGCTTTCTAAACCATTGCCTTCTGAACGAACCCGGTAATAATAGTAAGATCCAGGTTCAATACCCGAACCTGTGTGGCTTGTAACAAAACCCACATCCAGTGATTCATAATTTCCCACATAGTTTGTGAATGACTCATCTGATGATAAATCAATAAGGTAACCGGATGCATTATTTACTATTTCCCAGTTTATTGTGAAATTATTAGATTCAACATTTGTTGAAGAGAGAAGTATGGGTGGTTCGGGCAAAAATGTAACCGTTGCATTTTCGGATATGATAACATCCCCTGTTTGTCTTAAAGCAGTTGCCGTATAGGTGACGGTTTCCGGATTTGCACTAAATACATCAAATACTGCTCGGCCACTGCTGTTTGTCACATTACGTACATTATCCAACATGGCGCTACCCCCATCAGCCATTAAATTCACTCTATAGTTCACAAACCTGTCACCATCGCTATCACTTAGGGTTACAGTAATTCTACTTCTATCCATTCCGTTTGCATCTAATTCGCTGATATTTGCCCTGACTGTCGAACCATCCGGATCTATAGTGGAAATCTTATACTGCAGTATGGTATTTTCAGTAGTGGCTGTTATATAAAATATGTCAAAATCAGGCCTGAACTTCATTCCCTCGGGGCTGGTTATTTGCTCGCTTACGCTGTATGAACTATGAAAAGAAGCTGATCTTAATTCGTAAGGGGTTGTAAGTGTATATTCCAGAATGGCATTATTTCCGGTATCCAATAAAAATATTCGATTACCCTGAGGATTAAATTGATTTCCCCTCACTGATCTTTGCTGGCTCGAGATATCTAACACATAATCGAGCGTGGCTGTCTCAATATCCCAGGGTGTAGTTAAATCAAATTGAAACACTGCTCCCAAAATTCTGTCATCAACGTATAATACAGTCCCGTCTGGTTTAAAATCGATGCCATGGCCTCTTACAATTAAATCAGTTAAATCATTATATCCACTT
>SLJB01000039.1 GCA_007135335.1 Balneolaceae bacterium | reverse complement strand
CATAGCTTAAACGCCTCTAACCGTGCAATTATCGCATCTTAAATGAAAATAAGAGCTGGCAGCTGTGATATTGCACAAACTTCTAAGCTTCTGAAATTATTAGATTAATTATTCTCTTATAAGTACCGGCCGGCTTCTGATTTTTGAAATCTCAAAAAAAATGGCGATTTCATCAAAAAAAGAAGGTTTTATGGATGCATTTTAACGGCAGAATGTTAACTTGTGTCATCAAAAATGTTTTAAGAATCTATGTTGATTCACTGCATTCCTAATGATGATAGATTAAATCATCAAGATAAATACTAACTAAATAACGGAGAATCTATGAGTAGAATAGACGAAATCAAAAACCTGATGACAGAACTCGAAGAAGATCTTGTTAAGTTTTATGACAAGGGTAACAAAGCAGCCGGTACCCGTGCTCGTAAGCAGCTACAAGACCTCAAAAAACTCTCACAGGAAATTCGCCTGGAAATACAGGATATGAAAAACAACGGATAATATTTTATCACCTGTTTTTGAAAAAGCCACGTTTAACGTGGCTTTTTTTGTTTCTGCCTCTCACTGAGAAATTCGCTTTAAATCACTTCTTCGGCCATCTTTCATTTTTGTCTGTTTGCCTTAACACGTACCTTTCATTTCATAAATCAGATTTCTATGAATGAACCGGCTTTTCATAAAATTACCCCGCGGACAATACGTGTCTGGCAAATTGGAAATTTTATAAGCAACCTTTTTTTCTTCGCTCTGCCCGCGGCATATGCAGCTGTATTCGGGATGAATGGATTCCACTTTTGGGTTGTAACCGGTGTAACATCGGTAATCTTCATCCTCTGGATGCTCTCCATCTTTCTAATGCCATACCTTGCCTGGAAACACTGGCGTTATGCCATCAACGAAAAAGAGATTGACCTGAAACGAGGGGTGCTTTTTAAGACACGCACACTTATACCACTCAGCCGTGTACAGCACGTTGACACCCGCCAGGGGCCACTGCTGCGATGGTACAACCTCTCAACCGTTACCATCTCCACGGCAGCAACAACACACGAAATCCCGGGCCTTGACACTCAGATAGCCGGCAGGGTACGCCGCCAAATTTCAACATATGCACGCCTTGCAGAAGAAGATGTCTGAATTTGAACGCCAACATCCTGTAGCTTCTGTAAGCCGGGCTCTAAGCCTTATTCGCGGAAACTTCATTACTATTCTCATATTCCTTTTTGTAGGTGCACAAAGTGATAACTTTCCGTTTTTATGGTGGATTGGAGGCGGTTTCGGATTCCTGCTGATACTCGGAGTTGCGAACTGGTGGCGGTTTCTCTACAAAATTGAGGGGGATACACTGCACATTAAAAGCGGAATCTTTGTCCGCAAAGACCTCTACCTCACCAAAGACCGTATCCAGGTAATTGATGTCACATCCGGTATTCTGCAACGACTGTTTGGTCTTGTTCGGCTCGATATTCAAACAGCAGGATCAAGTTCCCGTCAGGCCGCTATAGAAGCCATTACACGAGATAAAGCAGCAGAAATTAATCGAATGCTCAGGGAGCTTACAAACAGCCCCACAGGCCCGGATAGCGACGAGGAGTTCAGGGACGACTCCCCTGCAGAGCCTGAAGTTGTAAAAACAATCAAATTACCGTTAAAAGAGCTGCTGGTTGCAGCATCAACCTCCGGCAGTTTTGGTATTGCACTCTCTGTTATTGCCACCGTTTTTTCTCAAATTGAACCTCTGATCAGTGAATCTGAACTGTTTGAGTATCTCTTCGGCTTGATACCTTCACAAACCGATACGGTAATGATTATTACCGTGGTTGTTGTTTTTGTAGTATTTGCCTGGCTATTGTCATTTTTCAGCACTCTTCTTACGTATGGCAATTTTCAACTGGACGTAAAGGAGAAAGAGGTTGTAGTTTCGCGCGGAATTTTTGAGAAAAAACGAATCACCGTTCCATTTAACAGAATTCAAGCCATACATGTAACAGAGGGAATCATCAGGCAGCCCCTCGGGTTTGCAACCATACATATTGAAAGTGCCGGTTATGGTGACGATAAGGGCACAGGCTCTATTGTTCTCTATCCATTAATCCATAAGAGTAAAATTCTAAATCTGCTTCAGGAAGTATTACCGGATTATCCAAAAGAACTGGAAGGAATACGGCCGCCTGCACGGGCAGCACGGCGCTATATTTTCAGATCGGCATTTCCCGTAACAGTGATAACGGGCTTTCTGTACTGGCAGCTCGACCTGAATATCTGGATTTGGCTGCTTCCGGTAATCTCACTTTTCTGGGGATGGCAGAAATATAAAGATGCTGCTATTGGCTGGGGAGATGACATCCTTCTTCTGCGCAGCAGAAGACTCTCAAAGTCCACAGCCTATATTAAAAAGAAACGGGTACAGGATGCTTCAATGCAGCAAAGTCCGTTTCAGACGATACGTAATCTTGCTTCAGTACAAATTTTTGTGGCGTCGGGTGATCGCGGTAAATCGTTTCAGGTGAGTGACCTTGAACGTGAGGACGGAGATACTATGCTACGTCAGGTTCGGAAAAATGGGGTAAAAACCCCTGATCATTTACCTGAAGAACCTCATCAAAGACGTGTTCTTCTTCCGGGATGGATATAAATAATCAGAATTATTAACAAAAAAACAGCACCCTTATGAGGCCATATATACTTGCAGAGAATAACTGGAAACATATCAAAGACCAACAGATAGACCTTGCCGTTCTGCCGTGGGGTGCTACCGAGGCACACAATTACCATCTGCCTTACGCTACAGACAATTACCAGGTTGAGGCTATTGCCGCTGAGGCCGGAAAAACAGCCTGGAATAAAGGTGCTAAAATCATGATTTTGCCCGTGATTCCGTTTGGGGTAAATACCGGCCAAACTGATATCAGGCTGGATATGAACCTGAATCCAAGCACACAGATGATCATTCTTCGCGATTTAATAACAGTATTGAACAGGCAGGGAATCAAAAAATTACTTGTGCTTAACGGACACGGCGGCAACAACTTCAAACCTCTTCTGCGGGAACTCGGTGTGGAATTTCCGGAGATGTTTCTCTCACTATGTAACTGGTTTTCCGTGCCTGATAAGGAAACACTTTTTGAGGAGGAAGGAGACCATGCCGACGAAATGGAGACCAGCCTTATGCTCTATCTGCGGCCCGAACTCGTTCAACCGCTCGATGAGGCCGGTGATGGCACTGAGAAAATTTCAGTAATCAAAGGAATTCGTGAAGGCTGGGCCTGGGCTGAACGTCAGTGGTCTATGGTTACTGAGGATACAGGTATCGGGAATCCGAAAAAATCCACCCCGGAAAAAGGAGAAAAAGCTTTTCAGCAGGTGAGTGAAAAAATAGCCTCTTTGCTGGTTGAGATTTCGCAGATGGATCTCAGTAAGAGATACGAATAGAAGTATAGTAAACAAAGGGCAGTTGACAGCTGGCAAGTTGTTGTAAACTGTCAACTGCCTTTTGCCAACTACAGTGTGTCTGCAGTCTCAAAAAGATACCGGCAGCCGGTTTCTGCTAAAACGAGATCCCAAATAGTAAGACTACCGAATTACTGCGAAACAGTCCGGGAAATTCCGGGATAGAGTCTGTAAAATCCCTGTCATACCGTAATTCCAGTTTCCATTGAAATCCATCACTGCTGCCGTGTTTTATACCGGCTGAGAGGATACTGCCTATTACTACCTGCTCCATTAAATCGGCTGTTTCGTCGGGTACAGTAACCTCACTGAACTCAAACTCTCCGGGCTTTCGATCTGCAAGAAAATCGAACCGGGGTCCTGCTCCAAAATACGGACGCCAGTGAGTTTTTGAGAGATGTACATTGAGTTGCGGCGACATTGTGAAATAGCTCAGACGGGTTTTTGCTTTCCTTTTGCCGATGAGCTCACCGGCATCCGTAGTTTCATTTTGAACTCTCTGAAAGCCTCTTTGATTCATTCCGAGATCTAGAATGGCCGATATTCTGCCGGAGAACTGTAACTCAGTGAAAAAAGCTACATTTACACCCAAAACGCTCTCACTTTCAGCCGGATCATCGACGATCCAGGATGAGTTCAACCCTCCCTTCAGGCCATATTTAACCTCCTGGGCGAGCAAATCGACCGGAGTGAGCATAACCAAGAGAAGAATAGAAACCGGTACAATAGATTTTGACATCATTCAGCCAATCTGGGCATTACTATTATGATCTACTAAAAGATGATGAAATAAACCGGTGATCAAAAATGAAGAACGTTGGTTTCTGCCATTTCCATCAAACCGGATATACGGTACTGTCGGCTACAGGCTCCTGCCCTTCCGTGTACGCTTCTATGGGGAGGCAGCTGCAAACCAGGTTGCGGTCTCCATAGGCGTCATCAACGCGGCTTACTGCCGGCCACAACTTAT
>SLJB01000035.1 GCA_007135335.1 Balneolaceae bacterium | reverse complement strand
GCTCAGTTGAAATATCCTCTTCTGCAGGACGCGCATGAGCCAGGCGCGTTCCCCGCCGGGTTCTGAAGCCGGACTCTCCCTCATTCAACCGGTCTTTTTTGATGATATAACCACCGGAAATTTCCGGTTCGCTGTTATCGCCGGGAGCAATCTGCTGAATATCCACCCGATCATCACTCCACTTAATCCTCTCAACCAGAACATATACACCGTGATAGTGCTGATTGGTTACCGGGCCGCTGCCACTGTGTTTAAAAAGCTCCACAAAACGGGTTCTCGGGGCATACCAGCCGGTATCTTCCGCCAGCTGATAAGCCACCACATTTCGCATTAAAGTCATATCAGTGTACGGAGCATATAGTATCCAATTATGATCGGGTGGCAGGCCTAAGAGAGATGCGCTGAGATTGGTGTCATCCTCATCCTGAAGGTGAAAACCGTACATATTTTTAGGAAAAGACAAAGAGCTGGAACCGCGCTTGTTTATTTTCATCCTGCTTTGAAAGCGCCTGTCTGCAGAGAGTCCGGCACGGCCATTTTCTTTACTATCAATAAAGGTGATAGCTCCCGGAGTACGATCGCCGGGGTTAATTTCCGTATTGTAGCGATTGATGATTACCAGGGGGAGATTGGAACTGAAATTTGCAACTTCGGGTGATAGGTAGTTGAAAATTGCTGTTTTTACTTCACTTTCAAGATTTCCTTCTGAGGCTGCCCGTGCACGAATCATTAAGGAGCGGTTTACCGATAGCGGGCCTGTATAGAGAGCCGATCGGCCTGCAATCGGCTCGGAACCATTAAGTGTGTAGTATATATTGGAGCCCTCTTCTGCAGTGAGTATTAGTTGAATTGATGAAGTGATTGCCCCGCCTTCATGCGAGAATTGCGGAGGGGAGAGCCGTTGCCTGTACCGTTCGCCGCCATTTATTTCTCCGGGAGTTGGCTGTTCAAAAAAATAGAATTGATCCGATCCATCCGGATATCGGCCGTACGAGAGATCTCTCGGAATGGGTATGGGCGGAACTTCGTCGATACGGGTTCCATCGGGCTCAGTGAGTAAAATCTCTTCACCTGTACTGCTGATGCTGAAATTTGTGTGGAGTGGATTTGATGATGATGATCGGTCTTTGCCTGAAGCCCAGATCAGAAGATAGCTGCCGGGATCAATTGTAATATCCGGAATGACCCAGCGGAATGGGTTGTCGTAATCATCAGAAATGCCAAAACCATTGAGAGAAACAGCCTGGCTGCCGCTGTTATAGAGTTCAATCCAGTCTTCAGCTTCGCCGTCTTCATCAAAGAATGTGGTTCCATTGGACGACTGAATTTCATTGATGACAACCTGAGCCTGAACAGGTGTGGTGAGCAAAAGAAGCGTAAGAACGGCTGGTAAAAATCTGAACATATAGCTGGATGATGCGATTGTAATCGTAAAATAGAGAAATAAATCCTGAATTACGTAACGGGCTTTTTTACCAAAGATTGGATGTTAAGAAATGGGGCTTACTTCAGCTTCAGCTTTGCACCGGATCCGGTGAATTTTTCCACCCTGGCAGGATCATCAGGTTTGGTGAGCAGGCTTACCACAATAAGGAGTATAATATTAGCCGCAAGCCCATACATACCCTCGTGCATGGCAATGGGCTTCAGGTTAGCAAAGATCAGGAAAAATGTGTTCACCAAAATACCGCCAAACAGACCTGCCAGCGCCCCGGCTTTGGTTGCTCGTTTCCAGTAGAACATAACAAAAATAACAGGAAAAATTTGAGCAACGCCACCATAAGAACCCAGCAGCAGTGCAACGATGGATACATCAATCACAACTGCGAATAAGTATGCAATGAGCCCGATGATCAGAACTGAAATTTGAATGAGCCGGCGTTCGGTTTTATCGGCTAATGGTTTTTTTAAAATCTGATTTACACCATCACGAATTCCGATTGAAGCGGCAGAGTGCAGAATAGCATCACCTGATGACATAGATGCGGCAAGTGCTCCGGCACAAAACAGCCCGATTACAATGGCCGGCAGTTCGAGCTGCATCAACACGTGCGGCAGAATACTATCGGCCTGTTCTACCCCGGGAAAGGCCACAATAGCAGAAAACCCGATGAGCAGTATGGGCACGAGAAAAATCAAAAATGTGGGATAAAGCACCACACTTAGCCGGAGTGAACGCGCACTTTTGGCTGCAAAACTTCTCATAAAAAAGTGCGGCCAAACCGAGAACCCTACTGCTGAAATAAGAACGGCAGAACTGAACCCCCACCAATCCCACGGTTCGCCACCCGCAGTGAGCCCTGGTGCTTCGAGCATGGCCGTGTGACCCGCATTCATTATTGCAGTAAACATCTCACCGATACCGCCATAAAGCGTATTTGGCAGGTAGATGCCAAGCACCCATGCCATCACCATCATAAACATGCCCTGGAATGCGTTCGACCAACCCACACCCATCACACCGCTGAAGTAAACGTAAACCAGCACAACAAGATAGGTAACCCCGGCCCCGGCCCAGTAGGGTATCACCCCCTCGCTGATTACATTCAGAACATAACCGGCTCCAACCATCTGCAGGGTGAGATAGGGAATGAAAACCACCACACTGAGTGCGGCCAGCATTACCGACATGAATTTACTGTCGAACCGGTCGGCCAGAAGTTCTGCCTGGGTTACATAGCCATATTTTTTTCCGAGACGCCATGCCCTGGGGCCGAAAAAGTAGAGAGGCACAATGCCGATTACCCCGTAAGCAATGATGTAGAAAGCGGCTGCACCGCGTGAATAGGCCCAGCCCGGACCACCTAAAAAAGCGAAAGATGAAAAAATGGATGCACCAATTACAAAATAAAGAATAAACACATTCATGCTGCGGTCGCCGGCAACATACCCGCTTACACTGCTTGAAATACGCAGAGATGGAATAATTCCGGTTAGAAGCGAAACCAGCAGATACAAAGCCACAACCAGCAGAATGATGGTGCCGGTCTCCATTAATCAGCCTCCTCGATGCTATTGTCGTAAATATAAAGAGCCAGAAGTGCAATAAATCCACTGATGGTACAGAAAATTATCCAGGCAAAAGAGAGGGGGAATCCGAAAACGAGCGGAGTGGCTGCTGCAAAAAGTGAATAACCCGGCCATACGATGAATAGGGCGATCAATGTTATGAAAAAGCAAAACCAGAGTTTTCCGGGGGGTATTCCGGCAACACTTTTTTTGGTACGATGGCTTTCAGGGGACATTTAATTCAGAACAGGTTCCGGTTTTATTCAACTAAAGCGAAAATATCAGCCGAAGTATAGTAAAAATGAATCTCATTTTGTAAAACTCTGTGAATTTAGGTGAGGTTTCGGTAAAGATCGGATTGATTCTATTTCTTTTGTTGTGTTATTAATATGAAATCACAAGATAATACCTTGATTGCGAAAGCTTTTGCATTACTCATTCTTCTTTTTTTGTTTTTTCCTTCTGAAACGCATGCTTTACAGTCAATCAATTTAGCAAAGATACAGGGAAATGTAGTGGATGAAACGGGCAGTTCATTACCCGGCGCTACTGTTTCGCTGATGGCAGGTGATGAGGTTACCGAAGGAATTGCAACAGACTTGTCGGGTGAGTTTGAATTAGAAGCTGATCCGGGGTCATATGTTTTGCGCATCTCTTTTGTATCGTATGAAACGTTCGAAAAAGAGGTAGAACTGATTGCAGGAGAGGTTTATGCGGTTGAAACCATTCAGCTTGAAGAGGAAACACAGCAGCTTGGTGAAGTGATTGTTGAATCGCAGACGGCTGATGTGGAGATGCGTTACGACAGACGGATCTACCGTGCCGATTCGGATATTGAGGCGATGGGTGGCTCCGCTCTCGACCTGCTTGATAACATCCCCTCGATAGAAAGCGATATTGAAGGTAATCTTAGTCTCCGCGGCAGTGAAAATGTGAGAGTGCTCATTAACGGGCGATCATCGTCGCTATTAAGTGACGGAACGGAAGCTCTGGCAGCCATTCCATCAGAAAGTATTGATCGTGTAGAGGTGATCCCAAATCCATCTGCACGATATCAGGCGGAGGGAGATGCCGGAGTGATCAATATTATTTTGAAACGAAATCGTGTGGCGGGTTTCAGCGGTTCTGCCCTTGGTCGTACGGGAATTCCGGGTGATCACAGGCTATCAACAAATCTGAACTTTATGTCAAATAATGTGAACTGGTTCACAAATATCGGCTTTCGATATCGGGACAGGCCATCGGAGGCTTTTCGGTTTCAGCGGTTTGAGTCGGCCGATACATCGTACATGTACAATCAGGTTCAGGACAGAATGCGAACAGAGCTTCGCGGAAATATACGTGCCGGAGCTGAAATTTTCATCGGCGAGCGGCAAACCCTGACGCCTTCAGTTTACTTCCGTTTTCGCGACAGAAATAATCAAACCG
>SLJB01000165.1 GCA_007135335.1 Balneolaceae bacterium | reverse complement strand
TGTAATAATGGATTCCGGGCGCTCCCGCTTCCATTAATTCCAAAGTTTGCCGCTGTGCCCACTCTATGCCAATCTCTTTGGCTCTTGCCGGGTTTGCATCCACCTCTTCAGTCAGTTCGTCGGGAAAATTAAGGTGGAAATATTTAGGAAGTGTTTTCAGGTGATTGGTTGTTGTCAAAATCTTAAGTCCGGGAACGATCGGTACATCAATACCATGACTACGGCACTTTTCAACAAACTCAAAATAAGCGTTGTTGTCAAAAAACATCTGCGTTACAACATATTCCGCCCCGGCATCTACTTTGTCTTTCAGGCGCTTGATGTCCCAGTCTAAATTGGGTGCTTCAAAATGTTTCTCGGGATAACCCGCCACACCAACACAAAAATTTGTGGACTCTGCGTTGATGATATCTTCAATATAATCACCCTGATTCATTTTGTGAATCTGCTTTACAAGATCAACTGCATACTTATTGGTTGTACCGTTTTGATTTAGTGAAACCTGTGATCCTGTGTTATCACCCCGAATGGCAAGCACATTATGAATGCCGAGGTAGTTCAGCTCAATAAGTGCGTCTTCACTCTCTTCCCTGCTGAATCCCTCGCATATCAGGTGCGGGACGGGATCAATTCCATATCGATGCAAAATGGCTGCGCATAGACCGATAGTTCCGGGCCTTTTTCTGCGTATAACCCGCTTCAATGTGCCATCTGACTGTTCCTCCACGTATGCTTCTGCAGCATGGTAGGTTACATCAATAAACGGAGGTTTCACTTTTTCGACCACTTTATCGAGCGAATCAAAAATGGATTGCACGGAACCACCCCGTTTCGGTGGTATGATTTCGAACGAAATAAGGGGTTCTGTTGCTTTGTCGTAATGTTCAATAACTTTCATAAAAAAAAGCAGTAATTAATACGTAAAAAGCAGATTTTATAATTCTGCAAAAGTTTCAAAAGATTCAGTTTAATAATCATTGCGATATATGAACCGTTCCAGACATCCGCTCTATACTCACCTTGAAAACAGAATTCTTGTACTCGATGGAGCCATGGGTACCATGATCCAGGGATACAAACTATCTGAGGAAGATTTCCGCGGTACGCAATTCACGGATGTTGAAGATGATCTAAAAGGCAATAACGACCTTCTTTGCATCACACAACCTGATATTATACGAGAAATTCACGCCAATTTCCTCTCTGCAGGGGCAGATATCATCGAGACCAACACTTTTAATGCGAACCCGATTTCGCAGGATGATTACAATCTGTCTCATATCACCTACGATCTGAATGTTGCCGCTGCCAGGGTAGCCCGTGAAGCTGCCGATGAATTCACAAAGAAAAATCCCGACAAACCCAGATTTGTTGCCGGAGCGGTAGGCCCCACAAATAAAACTCTTTCACTTTCACCCGATGTGGAAGATCCCGGATTCCGTGCCACAACATTTGATGAACTCGCAGCCGCATACACCGAACAGATTCGGGGGCTTTTAGATGGCGGTGTGGATACCCTGCTTGTTGAAACCGTATTTGATACCCTGAATTGTAAAGCGGCCATCTATGCCATTCATGAGTACTGCCGGAAAATCGGGAAGATAATTCCTATTCAGATTTCAGGTACCATTGTGGATCAAAGCGGGCGCACACTTTCGGGGCAAACCACAGAAGCATTCTGGATTTCAGTTCAGCACGCCAATCCCCTGCTGAGTATCGGGCTGAACTGTGCACTTGGCTCAAAACAGATGCGTCCATACATTCGAGAGCTTTCAGACAATGCATCCTGTTTCACGAGCCTCTACCCAAATGCCGGCCTGCCGGATGAGATGGGTGAGTACAACGAATCGGCAGACTTTATGGCTGCGCAGATGCGGGAATATGCAACCGAAGGGTTTGTGAATATTGTGGGTGGATGTTGCGGAACGCGTCCTGATCACATCGCGGCAATGGCGGAGGAGGCGAAGCGCCATCAGCCCAGAAAACCTGCAAAACCAAAACCATATTTACGGTTGAGCGGGCTGGAACCGCTGGTGGTACGTCCCGAAACAAATTTTGTGAATATCGGGGAGCGAACAAATGTTACCGGATCAGCGAAGTTCAAGAGGCTTATCAAAGATGAAGAGTATGAAGAGGCGCTATCCGTTGCGCGCGAACAGGTTGAGGGTGGTGCTCAGATTGTGGACATCAACATGGATGAGGCGCTGCTCGACTCTGAAAAAGTGATGAAAGATTTTATCAATCTGATGGCTGCCGAGCCCGATATTGCCCGGGTACCCTTTATGGTAGACAGTTCTAAATGGAGTGTGCTGCTTTCCGGCCTCAAAACCACACAAGGCAAGAGTGTTGTGAACTCCATCAGCCTGAAAGAGGGAGAGGAAGCGTTCAAAGAACAGGCGCGAAAGATTCTTGATTTTGGTGCCGCTGTTGTGGTGATGGCATTCGACGAAAAAGGCCAGGCCGACACACTGAAGCGACGTAAAGAAATCTGTAAACGTGCGTATGATATTCTGACACATGAGGTTGGTTTTTCACCACAGGATATCATCATGGATCCCAACATCCTTACGGTGGCCACAGGAATTGAGGAGCATAACAACTATGCAGTAGACTTCATCGAGACGGTGAGGTGGATCAAGCAGAACCTGCCGATGGCGCAGGTAAGCGGCGGTTTGAGTAACATATCGTTCTCTTTCCGTGGCAACGACACGGTTCGAGAGGCGATGCATGCCGCGTTTCTCTATCACGCCATTAAAGCAGGTCTGGATATGGCCATCGTGAATGCCAGCCAGCTTGAGGTTTATGAAGAAATCGAACCGGAGCTGAAAGAGCTTGTGGAAGATGTGCTGCTGAACCGGCGCGATGATGCCACCGAACGCCTTGTGGATTATGCGGACAAGATCAAAGATCAGCAGGCGGGTACTGTTGCTGTGAAGAAAGATGCCTGGCGTAATGATACCGTTGAGGAGCGCATCAAGCACGCACTGGTAAAGGGAATTGTGGATTATATTGAGGCGGACGTGGAAGAGGCCCGGCAGAAATATCCGCAGCCGATTGAGGTGATTGAAGGGCCGATGATGGATGGCATGAACGTGGTGGGCGACCTGTTCGGGGCCGGGAAAATGTTCCTGCCGCAGGTGGTGAAAAGTGCCCGTGTGATGAAAAAGGGTGTGGCGATTTTGATTCCCTTCATCGAAGCGGAAAAAGAGAAAAACAAAGACACCAAACCAAAAGCCAAAGTACTTCTAGCCACGGTGAAAGGGGATGTGCATGATATTGGCAAAAATATCGTAGCGGTGGTGCTGCGCTGCAATAACTATGATGTAATTGATCTCGGTGTGATGACACCTGCCGATAAAATTCTTGCCGCGGCCAGAGAGCATAATGTAGATGTGATCGGGCTGAGTGGCCTGATTACCCCGTCGCTCGACGAAATGGTACACGTGGCCGCAGAGATGACCCGCGAAGGCTTTGATACCCCGCTGCTGATCGGCGGCGCCACAACTTCACGCATGCACACAGCCGTGAAAATTGCCCCATCTTACAACAATCCTGTGATTCATGTTTTGGATGCATCACGCAGCGTAACCGTGGTGAACCGGCTGGTTTCCAAAACATTGAAGAACGGATTTCTGGATGAAATCAGCAAAGAGTATAAGGCCCTTCGTGAGCAGTACAGCAGCCGCGGACGCAAAAAAAGTTATCTCCCGATAGAGAAAGCGCGGCAGAATCGTACTAAAATTGACTGGAAGAAGGCGCCCATCAAAAAGCCGGAGATTCCGGGCATTACCGGGTATAAAAACATGTCGCTCGATATACTGAGGCGGTATATCGACTGGGGGCCGTTTTTCATTGCGTGGGAAATGAAAGGAAAGTTTCCCGATATTCTGAAGGATGAAAAAGCGGGAGTTGAAGCTCGTAAATTGTTTGATGACGCCAACAGGCTGCTCGATAAAATCATAAGCGAAAAACTGCTGACTGCACACGGAATGGCAGGTCTTTTCCCGGCAAACAGTGTGGGCGATGATATTGAAATTTACAGTGATGAGAGCCGGCAGAAAGTTGTAGCCAGATTTCATGCATTAAGGCAACAATCAAAGAAACGGAGCGGACAGCCAAATAAGGCTATATCCGATTTTCTGGCTCCCAAAGAGAGTGGCATTGCCGATTACATGGGTGGTTTTGCAGTTACCACAGGGCATGGAGTACTTGACCTCGTGAAAAAATTTGAGGAAGATCATGACGACTACAACGCCATTATGGTAAAAGCTCTGGCCGACCGACTCGCAGAAGCGTTTGCAGAATACCTGCACCGCGAAGTACGAACGAACCTCTGGGGTTATGCTGTGCAAGAAAATCTCGACAACGAGCAGCTCATTCGTGAGGAGTATGCAGGAATACGCCCGGCGCCCGGCTATCCTGCTCAGCCGGATCACACCGAAAAACCTGCACTCTTTGACCTGATGGGCGTTCAGGAAGCAACAGGAATTACCCTCACCGAACACCTGGCGATGAGCCCCGCCTCATCGGTCTGCGGCCTCTACTTCGCCCACCCGGAAGCTCAGTACTTCAACCTCGGCAACATCAACCGCGACCAGGTGGAAGATTATGCAAAAAGAAAAGGAATGAGCGTGGAAGAGGTGGAGAGGTGGCTGGGGCCAAACCTTTCTTATGATGCTGACTGAACGGCTTTGAGGTAATTTTATCTGTGAATTCTTTAATTAATACACGGTGATTTAGCAAAACAAAGGCCTTTCGAGACCGGTAGATTTGACTATACATCCTATTGATTAAACTCATAAATATAAATACTGTGAGACCGGATTTCACAGATCTCTTTTAAGTTGTTGATTTTCAAGTGCTCAATTAATCAACAGGCTTTTCATCTTTTTAGTGATGAAATCTGTGGCAAATTTTGGAGCAACCCTGTACATCTTATCGAGCATGGATGCGTCCGAGCCTACCAGAATTCTGAACTTATTCTTCTCAATTCCTGAAATGATGATGGTTGCCGCTTTATCGGCCGGCATAGGATTAAACTCTGATGCTGTATCGGATTTTGGCATCTCAAGCCCGGAGTTAGCAGTGATGTTTGTGTCTATGGCCCCCGGAAATACCACGGTTACCCGCACACCGGTGGCCTTCAATTCGGCGTATAGTCCCTCAGTGAATAGTTTTAGAGCAGCTTTGGACGCACCGTAAAGTGTTTGGCCGGGAACCGGCAGAAAACCGCCCATACTGCTCACGTTAATGATGTGGGCTTCAGGCCGATCCAAAAATACCGGAAGAAATGCTTTGGTCATGTAGAGCGAGCCGTAAAAATTAACACGAAATACCCGGTCGGCATCTTCGAGGGAAAGCTCATTAACCGGTATAAACTGCTGGATGATACCTGCATTATTAATGAGTCCATCCACGGTACCGAAGTGCTGTATGATTTTCTCGGGCAGCTCTGAAACCTTCTCCCGATCGGTGATATCCAGCTTAACCGGCAAGAATGTATCATCTTCTGCACCTGCCAGTTTTTGTGTTTCTAATAGAGCTTTAGTACTGATATCCACCCCGGCAACCCGGGCATTTTTCTGCAGCATCTGCAGCGAAATTTCGCGGCCAATGCCATTACCTGCCCCGGTTATCACAAATACTTTTTCTGAAATTTTCATGGTTACCTTCTCTGTTATTGCGGTTCTTTTTACTTCTTTGACGAGCATATCAAAGAAGTAAAAAAATGCACGGATAACCTTCACTATCTACTCTAAAAATAGCGAATATTGCGTAATTTTGAATGTTAATCGCTGGATTTTAGGCAGAGTTAGGAGAGATTTGACTAAGGTGCTTCAGCGCATATCGGCTGCGGAGATAATCAATTAGTGAACAGCCCAAAAAACCGTGCAAGCAACATGAAAAGTATCTTGCCGATAGCACTCACCCGTTGTACCGGCTCATCTGTAAGCGGAATGAATTCTGCTGCTGCAACATACCCTCATCTCTGCCTCTTAAAGCCAAGAGCTATAAACGGTTTTCGTTATACACCGAAATCAACACAGATTACCCCGGCACACCGTTGCCACTGTTACCCTACCTGCTCCAGAAACTTTTTGTACGCCACTATCAGCCTCTCCCGGATGGGCTTGGAGTTTTCATAAACCTCCATCTGTTTTTTGATGTACACTTTTCTGCCGGCTTCAGTCTCTATTTTAATCGGTTCGAGTCCGAATTCACGGGCATCATACGGACTTGCCTGCATATCAATCTTTCGCGCTTCGAGGGCATTGAGGAACGCTTCGCGCAGAAGTTCGCTGGAAATCCACGGGCAGAGTTTATATGCCCATTTGTAGAGATCCATATTGGTATGAATACAGCCGGGCTGTTCCATATCCTGAAAATTATCACGGTTCAAATCATGACGGTTCATCGGCCGGGCAGGTTCCGTGAAAAAACGAAATGCATCAAAATGTGTGCACACCAGCGGACGTGATTCCACGAATTCAGCAATTTCATCATCCGGCAGGCGCAGGGCGATCTGCCCGTGGCGCACCTCACCAGCCCGATAAACCATAGCCCATTCATGCATTCCAAAACAGCCGAACATCGGTTTTTGGTTACGGCTCTTTTCCAGTAACTCCAGCATCCATCGAACAGCACGGATCCGTTTTTGCGGGAAAAATATCGGATTGATGAATGCGTAACCATTATCAACGGTCAATTCAGAAATTTCGGGCAGCTTGTCATCATCAGCAACCTCCAGTTCAACCCCAATTCCGGGTGACCATCGCATAAGGTGTGCCGGACGGAATTTATAATACTCAAACAGAAAATCGAGAACGGGATTTTTCTCCTGTTTTGATCGCGCTTCCAGGTAGGGAGTGAGAATGGAGGAGAGCGTCTTTTCGTGATGTAACTTAAGCCGCTGCCACTCAGCTTCCTGCAGCAATTGTGTTGTTCTGATAGATTCTGTGGTCGTCTGCATGACTAAAGATACCGATCTTTACGTTCAGGAGCGCCGATTTTTGGATGATGAATGTTTGACTAATCTACATCAGTTTTATTCCACATGAATACAAATTCACGAATTTTATGTAGATGCTCTTTATCAGGATGATTTCTTAGATGATATCCCATAAAACTGACAAACCGGTAACCGGTTGAATCAAGAAGTTCTATGTGCAAGCTTGAACCATCAAGCTGAGGTCTGCTTTCTATAGGTAGACGCACAAGGTCATAAAAATGTGTTGATTCAATTCTGTTCTTTATCAATTCAATTTCATGAGCATCTGCAACAGCCAGTTTGCAGGCTGCAAATGCGCCACCGCCTTGAACCTGAATCCGATCTATTTCAGATATGCATGGAAATCTTTCAGCATTTTGTGCTCTCCTCTCGTCATCACCCCAATCAGACCAGCCAACATACCAGTTGATTTCGCTGCTCACTCCATCAAATGTTATATCCAAAACTTGTGCAGCAAGTGAGTGCGAATAGGGACTCCAGAGCCTGATGTGAATCTTTTCAGTACCCTTTTTATCATTCAGGTTTTCCAACCCGGCTGCATGTGATAAAGTATTGAAAAATTGTAGCCTGAAGTTGGTAATGGAGTCACTCTCTGCTATGGAAAATGAGTCTTTCGCATCAAGAACTTCTGAAAAACAAATAGACAGCAGGAGAACGGCTAAAATACGTTTTGATAAAACTTTCATAACCCAAAAGATATTGAACACCGCGTTAAGTGATTGAATTTATGGAGCGAACATTTCTTGCAACACTCTGAGTACTTTCTCTTCGGCTGAACTACTGATTGAACCAAGTTGTTTAACCAAACGGCTTTTATCTACTGTACGAATCTGATCTAAAACTACTTGTCCTTTTTTACCTTGAAATGTAGTTGAAATCCGCGTTGGATAATTTTTAATTGTGGATGTCATCGGTGCGATGATGATGGTTCTGATATGTTTATTCATTTCATCGGGAGAAATGATTACGCAGGGACGAGTTTTTCTGACTTCAGAACCTTTTAAAGGATCAAGTGATATCAGATGAACTTCAAACCTTCGAACCGCATTTCTTTCTACCATGCCCACTCAATTTCATCTACATCCAATAAGGCATCATCTCCCTGTTCAGTCATTTTTTCAAAGGACGCCTCCCAATCCTTTCGGATTGTTTTAGCAGAACGAAGAACAATTTCATTATCTCTGAGAATCATCTCGACTTCTTCGGTAATTCCACTTTCTTCAATCAGAGGTTTTGGAATACGAACTCACTGAGAATTCCCAATACGAATTATTTTTGTTTTCATGGCTTCGATCGTCGTGTAAATTGATACACTAATATAATTACAATGTACTTACACATCAACGAAGCGGCAGATGTTATATTGAACCACTTAACGGTTCATAGCTTCTGCAGCCTGCCGACTGTCTTATGTGTAAACACATAAATCTGAAGGTAAGCACGAAATCTTGTTAATTAATGATATTACTGAATTTAAATCTTAACATTATACCCAAAGCCTTCGCATACTTTCGCCAATGTGGACAGTTTTATATCTTCCGCATGATTTTCAATTCTCGAAACCGCCGTTTTTTGGTATTCAGTTGTTTAGCCAATTCATCCTGTGTAAGCCCGGCATCTTCTCTGGCTTTCTTTAAAAGTACGCCAATCTTGAAACTGTGGAATCCTTCATCATAGCCTTCGGAAAACTCGGAATCTCTTTTTTTCTGTCACTGATATAAGCTTGTAAATCACTCATTTTTTAGACTAGGTGTAGATCCCTCAGGATTTCATCTTTTAAAGCAGGTTTGAGGGCTTCATATTCAACAAGATCGATCACTTCCGGTTAATCACTTCTGTCAGTATCTCCGGAAAATTTCTAATTTAGCGCGTTATTTAATCTGCAAAAGAGAACTGAAAATTGAAGTCTGTATATTTGTCCGGCACGTAACTGATTCAAAGACTATAAACTTTAATCTGTTTCCTGTAGATTTAAGATACACACAATGTTCAATCTTATGGCTGTATCAACTCTTTTTGTTTATGGAACCCTGCGATCTGATTCACCCAAAAAATCACCGGTGAAGAGTTCGCTGAATCGTTATGCGAAGCGGGCAGGTAAAGCTGCCATGCAGGGACGACTATACGAAATAGATTGGTACCCCGGCGTGGTGCAGAGTGAAAAAGCAGAAGAACTTGTAACCGGTGAACTCTATATCCTTACCAATGAAGCCAAGCTGCTGCAACATCTGGATGAGTATGAAGGCTGTTCGGCACACTTTCCTGAACCACATGAGTATATGAGAAGAAAAATCCCGGTTCAAACAGAATCGGGAGAAACCGTGCAGGCGTGGGTGTATCTGTACAATTGGGAATTGCCGGAAGAATCACGAATCCTAACCGGGGATTATCTCGGCTCCTGAGACGTCTTTTACAGACGCAGCCATCGCCCGTCTGCGGCAGAACTTTCCATCACAGACTTCACGATTCGGATATCGGCAAGGCCGTCTTCACCGGGTACCAATGGCGGGGAGTTTTCTTTGATGGCCAAAGCGTCATTATCCATCTGAAGCGCCTGCTGATGCCCCTCAAACGGTTCAAGAACAGTACCGCTGCTGGTTTCGCCGCGTACTCCGCTGTATGCCTGGAACGGCCGTAAATAGTAATCTCCGTCGGTGCATTCAATGTCCAGGTAATTGATGGAATCGCCCATGCTGGTTTCGCACTTGGCATAGACTCCGCCGGGAAATTCCATCTCAAGAACGGTGTATTCATCGGCATCTACAAAAAGATCGGTACGCTCAGTAATCTGTTCTCCCCGAATTGAAACAGGCTCCGCCCCGATAGCATGGCGAACGGCATTGATCGGGTAAACACCCATGTCATACAGTGCCCCGCCACCCATCGCGAGCCGCAAACGCCAATCATCCTCAGGCACATACGCTCGGTAACCCGCTCCCGATTTGACCTGTTTGATGGAACCATAGGTTTGCTCTCTGCCATAGCGAATAATGGTTTGGGTATTGGGCTCATGCTGCATCCGGTACCCGATGGTTAACTGCACTCGATTTTTGGCTGCAGCCGCGATGATTGCCTCACACTCCTCCACAGTTCGTGCCATTGGTTTTTCGCACCATACATGTTTGCCAGCTTCAGCTCCAATAATGGAGTATGTTGCATGAAGCGATGGGGGTGTTACCACATAGATGATGTCGATATCATCATTAGCGGCAACCTGATGCATGGTTTCGTAATTGTACACGTTTCGATCGGGGATGGAGTATCTCTCCTGCCAGACCGGAATTTTTTCGGGAGACCCCGTTACAATTCCACGTAATTCGCAATGTTTGGTAAGTTGCAGGCCGGGAGCAAGTAGGTGTGTGCTGTAGTTCCCTAAACCCACAAGTGCCACCCCGAGTTTCTTTTTTCGGTTTGGAAGAATGATATTCGGAAATCCGAATGCTGTCATTGCAACTGCCGATCCCGATTGTATGATGAACTGTTTTCTTGAAATTCCTTTAATCATAGAATTGCATGTTTTGTGAGTGGTTCTTTGCCTGTTGCAGATAAACCCTTCCTGCAATATCTCAAAATTCATCAAACTTCACACAGAAATCGGGTAAAAACAGTTCGGCACACAAAAAGTAATATTGGATAAAAATTTTAGTACTATCCCATGAGATAACATCAAAAATTGCAATGGATTAGATTATTGAAAGAGAAAACACATAAGGAATTTAATAAAATTGAAGCTGAGCGCCTGGCGATCTGTTCTCGTATTGAAGCTCTAAAAAGAGAACAGCTGCTCTATAGCCCCGATGCCGGCTCATGGAACCTACTGGAAGTTCTGTCACATCTGGTGAAAGCAGAATCATTATCGCTCAGATATATTCAGAAAATGTATAAAAAACGGGATGATTTGCCCCCGGCAGGATTTTCATCTGCTGTTCGATTTTTCCTGCTTAAATGGGGTCTGAACCTCCCGGTGAAATACAAAGCACCCCGCCTGGCCGATACAACCGGAGAATCCCCTGAAATTGGCGAACTATTAAATGAATGGGGAAGTATACGAACCGGCTTTTTGGATATTATTGAAACTTGTGAAGAAGAGTGTTTTAGAAAGGCAATCTATAAACATCCGCGGGCCGGCGATCTGAACCTGAAACAGACTGTGGAATTCCTGGGTCTGCATGTGAAGCATCATGAAAAGCAGATTTCGAATCTGATTGGATCTTCAAAAATAGAGTAAAGCCCGGCATATATGTAACACTACGATCGGGTGGGAAACGGGCTCACCCGAACAAGACGACCAAACGCTTCCGAGAGAAGGCTTGAGTAGGTTTCGTTCTGGTTTTGTAATAAAAACCGCTGATTCGTATTTAATCGCCCCCAGGCAACGGCATCCCCGGTTTCGTTGTCCCAAATCAGATACTTCGATTCAAACCGAAGACGCTCTTCTACCTGATTTTCGTGCCCGGCATAGGTATCTCCTCCAACCTCAGCCTGGTAGGGTGTAAAGTGGAACTGATCGAGAAGAACAACAAAACGCGAATTCAGCTCGCCATTTTTAAGTTTTGAGCCCGGTTTTGGGGCAATCATTGAGATGTTACCATCACGAAGATTGAAATCACGTAATTCAAACTCACTTTCCATAAGTGTGTACGAGTTCAATTTTCCCTCAACACGTGCATTTGTTCTTGAAGAGAGAATTCCTGCCATTCGTTGATCAAAGAGCATTCGTTCGGCCGGACGCAGCGCTCCGAAAACATGATCCGGAAACTGATTGAACAGATAATCGTGTTCAATAGTGAGCAGTGAAATGGAAATGTCTTCTGTCTCAACCTTAAAGTCTTCTACAAGAAATTGATTTGCCTGATTTGCACATGAAAAGAATAGGAATGAAACGATGATAATTGCAATATTACGAAGCATTGGGAGAAATATTTTACTGACTTGTGGATAGTTTTATTGTCGATGATATTTAGAAATGTCGTTCTCAGATTGTTTAACGGACGAATATAGGCTAAACAAAAGTGAAAGGCACGCAGTTTAACAATTTTTAAACCTTAAAGGGTATCTTCTTATTTTATCTGATTATAGAATTCAAACAGTTGCCGAAGGTCGTACGGATTGTCTAGATCTAAATTATTATCAGTGATGAAGTTTCTGAGTTCATTTCGGTTGGCATTCAGGCTTCCTGAAATACCACGTTCACTTATGCGCCGTATCCGTTCGGTTTCACCGTTTTCATAAAAAAACAGCCGCATATTGGTTATAAACTCATCTCTTTGAGTTGCAGAGCCGTAGGTGGGAACATTTTGCTGGAAGGTGATGTCGTGCTTTAACAATCCGAGTGATGGCCCTTCCGATAGAACCTGTACAAATTCGTGCTTTTCAAGCCCTCGGGCTTCAAATCCCTTTTTGAAAGTGAGTATGTTCGGCCCATCGAAAATTTCGAATGAAGTTATCTCATCGCCCAGAAACGCTAATATTGATTGTCCATCGGCATACTCAACCCGATTCTCATACACATTAAAATTCATTGTGAGGGTTTCGGTTACATTTCCATCCTGCAGCGTTACAACGCCATTTTGAAAATCATCGAGAAGATAGGGTGTGCCGATGGTTTCAGTTGTCCGGGTTTCAGGGATAACGTTACGTGACATATCCCGCAAATCTTCTTTTGAAATCTGAGACTGTGCAACTGCCGGAAGAAGAGTAACTGATACGATAAATAGAGCTGATAAAAGTATACGTGGTAAATTGAGAGTATGCATATATAAGAGGCAATCTGTTTCTGATGTGACTTTAGTAGAATTAACTTCAAAAACTACCAACTATTGTAATAAGATGGAATAAAACTTTGTAAATGCGCTCCTTGTGAAGATTGCCCTGGAATTGTTCGTGTTTGCATATTAACATCAGTCTGACAATAGCTGTTCAACTACCTGCCTTGCCTCAGCTGTGGAAACCTCAGCACGAAGTTTCATCAGAAAGTGATACAATCCCAGGTGAACCCGGGTTGTGTAAATAAAATGTTTGTTTCCTCGCGGCTCATTGCTCAAAGGTGCATTTTTTGTGTAATCACGTATCAGTTCTTTATACTCTGTATCACCGAAATCGAAGGTGTCGGCAGCATAAGGCATTGCGAAGGTGAAGCCGTAGTTTTTGCAGAAATCATAGAATAACTTCTCTTTTTCATCAGTTTGCGGATCTCCCACTAAAACTTCCAGCCTCATATATAATGCTTTGATAGCATCTTCATCCCGCTGCAGGTGGGTGGGTAACAGACGCAGATAATCCATAAAAAAATCATCCGGAAACTGTTTAACACAGCCAAAATCAATCACACCGAGTTTGCTATCGGGTGTAAAAAGGAAGTTCCCGGGATGCGTATCGGCATGCACTTCACCACGCGTTTTTACCTGATTATGGAAAAAATCCCAAAGAAGCTGGCCAAAGTGATCTCTCTGTTCTTTAGTTGGTTCCTGCTTCAGAAACTCATGCATATGCACACCTTCAATGAAGGTCATGGTCAAAACTCTCTCAGTTGAATAGTCCGGAATCCATTTTGGTGTGATGATATTTCCTGATGTGAAGCGCTCATGAAACCTGTCGATCGATTTTCCCTCCTCTATATAATCAGTTTCCTTTAAAAGAGTGTTTCGGATTTCTTCTATATATATGTCCATCTGTGATGCATCCGATACAATCTGCCGGAAAATGGTTCGGGCAATGGCCAGATCCGAAGAAATAGTATCCCGCACTCCGGGGTATTGAATTTTAACCGCTACTGTTTCACCGCTTTTCAGTACGGCTTTATGTACCTGCCCGATCGATGCAGCGGCAATGGCATCAGCCTCGAACGATTTATAAATCATTTCGGGGTATCCGCCAAGCTCTCTCTTTATAATAGATCGCACAAGCGCCTTGTTGATAGGGGGTACACTGTACTGAGCTTTGGTCATTACTTCGGAAAACTCATCCGGCAAAAAACCATTATCAATACTGAATGTCTGAGCTATTTTTAATGCAGTTCCTCTGAGTTTGGTAAACTGAGAAAGCATATCTTCAGCAGTTTTTTTATGAAGATCAGATTTAGATCCGTTTTTATTAACCAGAGATTTTAAATAGTGAGAGGCATAATTTTTGCCTACCTGGAATCCTGTTTTTGCGAAAATTTTACCGCGGTCAAGTTTAGTTGATGGAAAGTCATTCATTATTTACTTCTCGGAATATTGCATTTATGAAGTTTCTTATTCAGGGGAGAGTTGTAGGCGATGAATTTTAACAGGTCGAAACCCTTATCTGTTATTTTTGAGTAGCACACTTCTTCAACAAGAGAACACCACTTATCAACAAGAGCCATACTGTTCTCATGATTACGGCTTTTATCTGACTTCCAGAACTGTATTAAAGCATGAAACTGCAAAACGACTATCTGATACAGATATTTATTGATCAGGGGTTTACATGCAGTTGATATATTAGGGTCACTCGTAAAAATTTCTTTCAACTCTTTGATAAGCTCGTCCCGGAAGAGAGCCTCCTTGCATGCACCTTTTATAATGTATGAAGTGTATGTTCTTTTGACGAAATCACCCTGCTCGTCGAACTGATCGAGTAGTGTTAGAAACAGATTACTTAATTTTTCTGACAGAGTGAACTCCGTGAAGCCCTCAATAGCCTCTTTCTGCTCAGCATAAATGTGAATTCTGGACACATAAAAGTAATACAGAATGGATCGCCTTGTACTGAAGTTTTCGAAAATCTCATCTTCTGTAATTTTTAAAGAATCTGCCAGTGACTGTATCGTGAAAAATTTGTTGATACAATACCGTTTTGTTGCAGCTTCGGAGATTTTTCTTTTTAATTCGTGCTTCATGTTCATTAATCTTGAACGCTGAGTTATTTTCAGCAGTTAGTTTACCTGCATAACAACAGAACAATCATTAAAGGTTCAGATGTTTTTAAAATCACTTCGAAAACCAAGTGCTCACAAACGTGATATTCTATTTCTGAGCCTGGTTGGAATTTTTATTACATCCCTTGTACTTGGTAACGTAATAGGTACCACCAAATTTGTTACGCTTTTCACTTTGAATATGCCTGCCTGGTTGCAAACTATCACACCATCGCTTGTGCGCGATGGAAGCATATATGTGATGAGCATACCTGTAGGTTTACTGGCCTATCCGTTTACCTTTCTGGTTACGGATTTAATATCAGAACTTTTTGGGAGAAGAAAAGCTCAGCTGGTTGTTTGGATCGGTTTCTTTTTGAATATGTACTTGTTGCTTATCATGAGTGTGGGACATTGGTTTCCGAACACTTATGGGGTAAGTGGCGGACTCAATCTGTTTGAAGGTGTTTATGAATTTGTGATTGCAAACACCATTTCCAGCATGATAGCTTATCTTATTGCGCAATCTGTTGATGTGCGGTTATTCCATTTTTGGAAACGTGTTACAAAAGGGAAGTATTTGTGGATTCGGAATAACGGTTCTACCATGTTCTCTCAGCTTGTGGATAGCACAGCTATTTTATCTATTCTTTATTTCTCTGGAAATCTTGGAAGTAATGTGGCTACTCTCGGAGCCTTGGGTATCTTAATAATCAACTCATACATTTTCAAATTCTTCTTTGCTCTCTTCGACACACCCTTGGTCTATTTGTCTGTTTGGTTTTTTAAAGAATATGATGAAGATCCGGAAGGTTATAGACTCTATGAAGAGTAAGAATTGCACTCAGAAGAGTATTAAAGTAGTGTTAAGATATCGTTGGTCTGCATTGAGGAAAAAGATAAAATAAATTGAGAAATTGATTGACATTGAGTCCGTGCTCCCCCTATATTTATAATCCTTTGCAGGAAACGAAACGCTCATTTAGATGGGCACTTCAACACTGCAAAGCAAAGATGTTCTTTACCATATTGAGAAGATATAAACAGATTGTTGAGTGAGTCTGGGTTGGATTTCTACAGAGTGTATTTAGTATATACAATGGAGAGTTTGATCCTGGCTCAGGACG
>SLJB01000094.1 GCA_007135335.1 Balneolaceae bacterium | reverse complement strand
GCCATTACAAGGGTGAACGAGTTTCAGGGCTTGATAAGCGGGGATGGAAAGAGAAATTGATGTTGCCGCATAACTATATGCATGCAGTCAGCGGTGGCAAAGATGGCCTTCCCGGAGAGGGAGAGTGGGTTCCTGTGGATACATTGCTCTTTGATTTAGTGCACGACCCCTGCGAGAAACTGAATGTAATAGAACGCTACCCCGAAATTGCACGTACGCTGATTGACCTCTCAGAAGAGCACAAGACAAAGTTTTTTTCTGATGAATAACAGACTGCTGCGGAGGAAGTTGCATTCATACTATAAAAGTTGTTTTAAATAGTTAATTTGCAATTTCATACAAGGACAGGGGCAGCCAAAATCTGTTACTCAAAAATTTGATGGAATTCTAACCTTAAACATTTCCACCTATGCTTAAATCAATACAAATACTGATAATTAGTGCGTGTTTCCTTCTTAGCGTACCTGCACTTGTTCCGGTTACGGAAACGGATGAAAAAGAGTCAGCAATTGCATCAATTCAGTTTAACATTCCGGAAAGTTACTTAACCGGTGGGTTCGCAGTGGGTATTCAGTCATATACATTTAACCGATATTCCGTGCATGAGGCTATTGAAATGACTGAGAAAGCAGGCGGGCGGGTGATTGAGCTTTACCGGCAAAAGCTTCGCCCTGATGAAGATGATGACACACGGCTGGTACCCGGTGTTTCGGATGAAGTGATAGAAGAGGTGAAGCAGAAACTCGCTGAGCACGATATTTTACTGGTAAACTACGGCAATATTCCCCTTCCAAACGATGAAGAAGAGCTGCGGAAAGTGTTTGATTTTGCCCGGAAGCTGGGTGTTAAAGCCATTACTTCAGAACCCCCGGCAGATGCAATGGACCTGATTGAACAGATGGTGATTGAGTATGATATTGCTGTTGCCGTTCACAATCATCCGCCCAGAGCTGATCGCCCGGATTACCATCACTGGGACCCTGAGTTTGTGCTGAGCCTGGTGGATGGGAGAGACCCTCGTGTAGGCGTGTGTGCTGATATCGGGCATTACATCCGTTCGGGCATTGATCCGGTGGAAGCTCTGAGATTGCTTGAAGGGCGAATTGTGAGCATGCACTTTACCGATGTGGATGCCTGGGGAGCGGATGGTCGCGACACACCGGCCGGTATGGGCGTTGCCGATCTGCCTGCGGTGCTGGAAGAGCTGAAAAGGCAGAATTTTGGCGGGAATATCTCGATTGAGTACGAGGCGAACTGGTACGAGAACATAACAGATGTGGCACAGTTTATAGGTTTTATTCGCGGTTGGGCGGAGACCAGAAACCGATAAACCATTACATTTGTACTATATTTTTCTGCTTAAACCTTGTTACATGTTTGGCCGGGGTGAATAGATAAAAAGTCAATCTGAAGATTTCATTAACTGCAAACGGTTCTTTTTGCGCTTTACTTTATTCATTTGAAATGAGCTTTGTGGGAGCACTATTTTTCATTTCTAAGGTATAATCATATACAGGCTAAATAGCGGTTGGGAAACACGTCATATCATCATATTTTTACTGTTCTATACAAAGCATAAAAATAAAACATAAAATAGCAGGGTACGCACTGCTATTTCTATTTATAAAGGTTGATAAAACAGTTAACTATGAAAAAAAACTATCTATCCCAGGAAGGTTACGATAAACTGGATAAAGAGTTAAGAGACTTAAAAACCCGCGGGCGAAAAGAGATTGCCCAGGAAATTGCGGATGCAAGAGCACAGGGAGACCTTAGTGAGAACGCTGAATATGATGCAGCGAAAGAAGCTCAGGGTCATCTTGAAAAGAAAATTGCTGAACTTGATCACATACTTGCCACAGCGTCTATCATCGATGAGAAGAATATTGACGCGTCAAAAGCGTATCTTTTATCTACCGTCACTATTCTGAACAAGAAAGTGAACAAAGAGATGAAATATACCCTGGTTTCGAAAAATGAAGCAGATTTTAAGCTGGGAAAAATCTCAGTTGATTCCCCCATTGGTAAAGCAATTCTTGGCAAAGAAGTAGGAGATACTGTATCAGTAAAAGTACCCGCCGGTATGCTGGAATTGGAAGTATTAAATATTGAACGATAAAAAAACAGATTCATGAAAATAGGAGTAATTGGAACCGGCTACGTTGGACTTGTTACCGGTACTTGTTTTGCAGACAGCGGAAACGACGTTATTTGTGTTGATATAGACGAGAAAAAAGTTGAACGAATGAGAAACGGCGAAGTGCCGATCTATGAGCCGGGGCTCAACCGTGTATTCGATCGTGCCATTCGGGAAAATCGACTGATGTTCACAACCGATCTTGAAAAAACATTTCAGGAGTCAGAAATTCTATTTCTTTGCCTGCCAACTCCTCCGGGAGCAGATGGCCAGGCCGATCTCAGTTTTGTTCTGAATGTGGCCGACGAGCTGGGTGAACTTTTTAATAAATACCCCAAATACAAAGTAATCGTGAACAAGAGTACGGTGCCTGTTGGTACAGCCGATCGCGTTCATGAAAAAATTGCTGCCAAAACTGACGCCGAATTCGATGTGGTTTCAAATCCCGAGTTTTTGAGAGAGGGTGCTGCGGTTGAAGATTTTATGAAACCGGAACGTGTTGTTGTTGGAACACAAAGCAGTAAAGCGGCTGATTTGATGACGGCACTTTACGAACCATTTGTTCGCAGCGGCAATCCGATTATTATAATGGATGAGCGCAGCTCCGAACTAACCAAGTATGCAGCGAATGCCATGCTGGCAACAAAAATTACCTTCATGAATGAAATTGCTAACATCTGCGAGAAAGTAGGTGCCAATGTGGATAACGTCCGCCGTGGTATCGGCACCGATTCCCGTATTGGTCAGCGATTTCTGTTTGCCGGAATCGGTTATGGCGGCAGTTGCTTCCCGAAAGATGTACAGGCCATTCATCACACAGCCGGCGAATACGGTTACGATTTTAAAATTCTCGATTCAGTAATGAAAGTGAACGAGTTTCAGAAAGTCTCCATCGTAGAGAAGATGAAATTATATTATAATGGAGATCTTGAAGGGAAAACTGTAGGTATTTGGGGGCTCTCATTCAAACCGGAAACGGATGACATCCGAGAGGCACCCTCACTTTACATCACTGAAGAACTCGCGAAAATGGGTGTTTCAATGAAGGCATACGACCCTGAAGCCATCGAAACGTTCAAGCAGGCTGTATCAGATGAAACACTTGCTAAAATTGAGTTTATGGATGACCGCGATTCAGTAATAAATGATGTGGACGCACTTGTGATCTGTACGGAATGGAATGAGTTCCGCCGGCCTGATATGCAGCGATTTGCAAATGTAATGAAAGCACCCGTCATTTTTGACGGCCGTAATCTTTACGATTTAAACCGGGCTGAAGAGGCCGGACTAATTTACATCAGCGTTGGAAGGCCCAGCGTGAATGTTTAATATTGCTGAACAGACAATCTGATATTTGTATTATATGAGCGCAAGAGTACTGATTACCGGCGGAGCCGGATTTCTTGGATCGCATCTTTGTGATCGCTATCACAACGAAGGCTGGGATGTTATCTGCATGGATAACTTAACGACAGGGTCAGAAAAGAACATCAGCCATCTTGCCGGTAAAGAGAGGTTTAAGTTTATTAAATTTGATGTTACAAATTACATTGATATAGACGGGCCTCTCGATCTGATTCTGCATTTTGCATCACCTGCATCGCCTATTGATTATCTTGAGATGCCTATTCAAACCCTGAAGGTTGGTTCACTTGGAACTCACAAAGCCCTGGGGCTTGCGAAAGCAAAAAAAGCCAGATTTTTGTTGGCATCTACCAGTGAGGTTTATGGTGATCCGCTCGAACACCCTCAAAAAGAATCGTATTGGGGAAATGTTAATCCCACCGGGTTTCGCGGAGTGTATGATGAAGCCAAACGCTTTGCCGAAGCCATGACTATGGCCTACAATCGATTTCATGGAGTTGAAACCCGCATTGTACGGATTTTCAATACTTATGGTTCTCGTATGAGACTTCGTGATGGCCGTGCGCTGCCTACTTTTTTTAGACAGGCATTCAGCAATGAGCCAATTACCGTTTTTGGTGACGGTTCTCAAACTCGCTCATTCACCTATGTGGATGACCTCGTTGAGGGAATTTATCGCCTGGCAAAAAGCAGTGAAGTGGAGCCGGTAAACATTGGGAACCCCGAGGAGATTACCATTCTGGAGTTCGCTGAGGAGATTATCAAAATTACCGGAAGCAAGAGTGAGATTATATTTAAGGAGTTGCCGGCAGATGATCCACAGGTGCGCCAGCCGGATATATCGAAAGCCAGAAGAGTGCTTAACTGGGAACCGAAAACCGATCGCCAAAGCGGGCTGATGAAAACCATGGAATATTTTAAGAATATGGTTCAGTCAGATGCATGAAAAAAAACTGATCGATCTCTATCCGTACCGTTTAACACAAAATACTCCTGAGTTTTTACTTCTGAAAAGATCAAAGGGGCATGTGTATCACGGACAGTGGAGAATGGTTGGCGGCAAGGTAAAGGCAGACGAAACCTACTGGCAGGCTGCACTCAGAGAATTAAAAGAAGAGACATCTTTCATTCCTGTAAAATTCTGGACCATTCCCGGCGTTAATCATTTTTATGAGCATAAGACGGATACGATTCACTCTATACCTGCATTTGCTGCAGAACTGAGTTCAGACCAAATACCGATTTTAGATGACGAACACACCGATTTTGGCTGGTTTGAGCTTGATGAAGCGCTGAACAAAATCATATGGCCGGAACAAAAACGCCTGCTTGCTCTTATTAATCAACTGTTAACCTCCGACCAAATACTTGAAGATTGGATCGTTTCTATAGATTGATTTTATCACTGTTATTTATCCTGCCGCTGCTGTCAGTATCTGCTGTCCAGGCGCAAACATCTCGGTATGAAGTACTGCCTGCTCCCGATATCTGGTATAATGATGTGGATGGTATTCGTATCGGATTACGTTTAAAAGGACAAGTGCCGGGTACATTTGAAGATGGTCCTCACCGGCTTGATGCCGGTTTTTGGGTGGGTACATGGCTGCCTTCTCTCCCCGTATCATACTATCTGTCATTCACAGAGCCCATCGAAACGTGGTCAGATTATGGGAGTGAAGCTAATATACAGCTCATCAGTTCAATCAGAACCGGCTACCACAACCATGGAATAGCATTCAATAAAAGATGGCAGCAGGGCTTTGATGAACGGCGTTATCGTGAATTCGGAATCTATAACTCTTTCGAGAAACGGTTTGATCATGACTATGTGCCATTCGAGCCATTATGGTCGGAAATCAGCACGCTTGAGCAGGTATTTTCTGACAGGTCAAAACTCTTAACTACGTTTAGATTTGAGCTTCAGGATGATTACAAGCTGGGTTGGTTTAATATTGAAGTCGGAACCCGGTTTCAGTATCTCAATGATTTTTTTTCCACATTTACTCTTAGGGCAACTCACAGAATAGAATTTAACGACTATTTCGGGTTGCGTTTGCGAGGATATGCCGGTGCGGCATCCGAAAACAGCGCTCCTGAATATCTTTTCTCCAGAAGTACAATGCCGGCTATCGACTGGTTAGGCCATGGATTCACGAGAGCAAAAGGAACCATTCCAACCCGGTGGATGAAAAGCGGGAATATTCATGTAGCCGGCGGAGCAAACGTTCGTGGTTATAACTCACGCGATATTGCCTCTTTTCAATATTGCGACTCCGATCCATTCTCTATCTGCATAACATCCCCATATACATTTAACAGTGTGGCATCCATAAATGCAGAACTGGATTACTGGAATCCGATTGCTGTTCTTTTTAATGATATCCCTTACGCTTCTGAATTTCTGAATTTCAGGTCGTACCTCTTTTTCGATTCGGGAACCTCACTCGGTATTTCTGACGGCGATCCTGACGGTACATTTTCAAATGCAGGTGCAGGTTTTTCTTTATCTTTAAATATCCCTGATTACCTGGGGAAACCGCGCGGTTTTAATCTTCGTTATGAAATTCCATTCTGGTTATCAGATCCCGGAGAGGAAGACGCATTTAAATTGAGGCATCTTGTAGGGTTTGGTGCCGTTGTATCGTTCTAAATTTACATTATGAACATTCGTTTGTCATTCATACTGCTCTTTGTGCTCCTGTTTTCTATCTCCTGCACATCAAGCAGGTGGATAATAACGGATCAGAATGCAACGGATGAAAGATTAGATCCTCTACTCATTTCCGAGAGAAATGTACTTAAAATAGTCGAAAAACCTACAGTTCAAAATCCTGTCATCACATTCGGAGTCTACACCGTTGCGGAACAGGAATATGTGCAGCGAATCCAGGTTGAGCGTACCATTCAGAGATACAAACCTCGCTGGGGATTTCTCACACTCGGGCTTACGGGTGCTTCAGTGGCAGCACTTGCAGCTAATACTTCTTCTATAATGCCATCGGTTTCATCAGGAACCAGATTACCTTTAAATATTGTTGCAGCAGGTCTTGCGGTGCTCTCTTTTTCAAATATGAAACCGGTGGGAGAACCCATTTTTACAGGTGAACGAGAACTCATGCGAAGAAGCGGCACCGAAGTTGTTACCGACACACTTAGCAGCCGGTTTTCTAATGCACAGCTGGATGTGGACGCAGTTGTTTCTTACAGGGGTGAGGATCTGTTTTCAAGCAGAGGTATAAATCCATCAAATGGTACGCTAAGTATAAACCTGTCACAAGTTGCTGACTTTATTGACGGTGATATTGGAGAGGATACCTATGTAACTGTAGCACTTTCTTACAATGAAACTGTACTTACACAAGACGTTGATATTACCAGATTCCTCTCTCCTTATGTAATGGTTACCTCACCGGTAGCGGTATTAAGGAATGCACCTGTTCTGAATGAACTGAACATCATAACTGAAGTGGGGGAGGGTAGTTTACTTCTAATGGTAAACCGCGACACCAACGGCTGGTTCAGAGTCAGGTTCGGCGGTTCAGAAGTTTTTCTGCCTGTGAATGCAGGTGAGATTGAGTGGATGTCTGAGTCAACAGGCGGGGCTCCGGATGTGTTCGAATTCAGAGATGTACCATTTGGTGAAATCGATGTTGAAAACTCAGTCCCCATTCTGAAACCACGCAACAGTCAGGATCGTGCCGTTATTCTGACCAACGGGTTTGCAGATTCCGCGGTGCTGCGTCCCTATCTCGGAAGAGACCATGAGTTGTTTATTTTCTATATGCGACATGCTTTACAAATGGCCGAAGATCAAATCCGTTACATTGAAATGGATTCAACGCAAAACTGGCACCGTGAACTCGCAGAGATTTCAGAAATGGAATCTGAGGGTTCACTATTTGTCTATTTATCCGGTTTTGCAACACTGGCACAGCCTTCAACTATCTATTTTGATTATGCTGAACAGAAAGCCGGTGAGGGATTACTATCCACATTTATTATAAATGAATTTGAACGCATCAACCCGTCTGCACTTTTTTTGATCGCTGATCTTGAGTACAGTTTTATGAACGGTGAAAGCACATCTTCAGCTGTTCGAAGTACTTATAACTCTGTACTTCAGGAGGCCTCCCAGCGGCTGCTCAGGGTTCTTCCAAACTCTTTTATACTGTTTAGTCACAGACCGGGTCAGCAGTCATCCATATATACAGCGGCAGGACTTGAAAATCAGCGGCACCATATATTTAATTATTACTGGGCTGATGCCATTAAGAAGAGGAATACAAGGGTGTATGAACTTATCCGCCATCTCGAAAATAATGTGGATTACACATCCCGTCGTCTGCACGATCGTCCTCAGGAAATTCAGGCATTCGGTAATTTTACGCTCAATATCACTCAGTGATGACCGGCTGGTTGTTTATACTGCTCTGTGCAGGAACGTCTATTCTGATTGCACATTTATTCAAGATCACAGAGTATAAAAAACTGAACACCACACGGGTTCTGACGGTTAACTACCTCATTGCAACTTTTGTTGCTGTAATATTAGCTTTCAAATCCGATACTTTAACAATACCTCAAGTTTCGGAACTCTCAGTGCCCATTTTCTTTGCCGCAGCTGTTGGGTTTGTATTCATTGCCAATTTTTTTGTTTACAGTAAATCCGTTCATCTGAATGGGGTTGGAATCAGTGTTGCAGCAATGAGAATCTCACTTCTTGTACCGGTTTTTACCTCCATTCTGTGGTACAAAGAGATTCTTACTTCACTGCAGTGGGGCGGTATTGTAATTGTTTTCGCTACTTTATTCTTGCTGCTTCCGAATAAAAGAAAACTTCTGCGTGAACCATTCAGTGCCGGCTGGCTTCTTGTAATTTTATTTGTTGGAACCGGAATCGGGGACTCCTCGCTTATGGTTTATGAAGAGGAATTTTCGGCACAGATATCAAAGGAGCTATTTATGGGGGGTGTTTTTTTCTCAGCGTTTCTGATTGGAAGTTTGATGCTAATCATTCGAAGAAATTTTGCATTCAAAAAAGAAGAGTGGATCATGGGTACAGCAATCGGTATTCCAAACTTACTGACATCCATTTTTTTGATTTTAGCCCTTGAACAACTCAGCGGGGCTATTGTATACAGCAGTGTGAATGTTCTTACAGTTTTGGGAGCAACATGTCTCGGTGTGTTCAGGTGGGGAGATCAGTTTACAAAAGCGCAGTGGACAGGTATAGCACTTGCTTTGCTTGCAATTCTACTGCTCATTTGATGTACACATAAGCTTTATAATCAAATGTTATCTTACAAGTCTGTGAGTTTTTTTATCAATAAATTCATAGTTAAAAAATATAGATCTATCACTCTAGTCAATAATCAATGAGCCTTTTAAAAGAAATCAGAGAAAAAGCATCCGCAAATAAGAGAAAAGTTGTATTGCCTGAAGCCGGGCTTGATATCAGAGTGATACGCGCTGCAATTCGGCTCTCTACTGAAAATCTTGCCGAACCGGTTTTATTAGGTGATAATGATGAGATTAAAGAGCTGGCTAAAAAGAATGGTCTCTCACTTCCCGATGGTGTTGATATTATTCCCGCAGATGATGTATCCACACATAATGAACGTGACGAGTTTTACAGACTAAAACTGGCCCATAAAAATCCTTCCGATGAGCAGATTGAACAACTATGTAAAAATACGCTGTTTACGGCCGGCTGGATGCTGCAAAATGGGTTTGCCGATGCTGCTGTTGCCGGTTCTGTTGCGTCCACATCTGATGTGATCATCTCAGCGCTGCGAACAGTTGGTGTAGCAGAGGGAAGCTCCATCGTATCGAGTTCATTTCTGATGGAGATGAACAACGGATCTGTATTTACGTATGCTGATTGTGCTGTGGTACCTTATCCCGATTCAGCACAACTTGCCTCCATTGCCATTGATTCAGGTAAAACGCATTTACTTCTAACCGGTAACGAACCGAAAATTGCATTCCTTTCGTTTTCTACAAAAGGCAGTGCAAGGCATGAAAGGGTGGATCTTGTTCAAAAAGCTTATCGGCTCGCTTCAGAAAAAAATACCGGATGGAAAATGGATGGAGAGCTTCAGTTCGATACCGCTTTTGTTCCGGGAATAGCCGAGCGAAAATCTCCGGATTCCATATTAAAAGGGGATGCGAATGTGTACATCTTCCCAAATCTGGATGCCGGTAACATCGCCTACAAAATTACCGAACGGCTTGCCGGTGCCACGGCAACGGGTCCCATTCTGCAGGGTCTTTCAAAACCCTACATGGATCTTTCACGCGGCTGCTCTGTGGAGGATATTGTGAATACGACTTGTGTGGCTTCCCTGTTATCTTCAGAATAAGCGTACTCTGAAATCTGAACTGGATTCTATTTAGATATGAGAATGCAACCGATCGGCCGCACTATAGCCTTAAATATCGGTATCATTTAGAGTGTAACCGCTTATTAGCATTTCTTAATAAGGTAGAAGTAGGTTTTTTCGGGCTGTTAAATTTCCTTATATTTATTCATTCCAAATAAGCATAGTGATTAGAAACGGCTGATTATGTGAATGAAAAGCCGATTTCAGATGTTTGACAATTGAATAACAAGCTTTAAATCCAGATTAATTTTATGAGTGAGACAAAAGCTCTCGAGACAATGATTGGTGAAGAGTACAAATATGGCTTCACCACCGATGTTGAATACGAAGATTTTCCAAAAGGCATAAATGAAGATGTTGTTCGTCTTATCTCCGAGAAAAAAGATGAACCGGAGTGGATGACGGAATTCAGGCTTAAAGCCTACCGTGCCTGGACAGAGATGGAAGAACCAACCTGGTTCAACGCTACATATGAAAAGCCGAAATTTGATACTCTTCAATACTATTCAGCTCCGAAAAATAAACCGAAGCTGAACAGTCTTGATGAGGTAGATCCAAACATTCGCGAAACGTATGAAAAACTTGGAATTCCTCTTGAAGAACAAAAAATGTTATCTGGTGTTGCAGTTGACGCAGTTTTCGACAGTGTTTCAATCTTTACAACATTCAAAGAGAAGCTGGCTGAAGCCGGTGTAATATTTTGTTCCATTTCGGAAGCTGTTAAGGATCACCCCGAGCTTGTGAAAAAATATATGGGTTCCGTTGTACCTGTTCGTGATAATTTTTATGCGGCACTCAACTCTGCTGTATTTTCTGATGGCTCTTTTTGCTATGTACCAAAAGATACCATCTGTCCTATGGAGCTCTCAACCTATTTCCGTATCAATAATATGAACTCGGGACAGTTTGAGCGCACGCTTATCATTGCTGAAGAGAATAGCCATGTAAGCTACCTTGAAGGATGCACAGCACCCATGTATGATGAACATCAATTACATGCAGCTGTTGTTGAACTGATTGCTCTTGACAATGCGGAAATTAAATACTCCACCATTCAGAACTGGTATTCAGGTGATGAAGAGGGAAGAGGTGGTATCTACAATTTTGTAACCAAGCGTGGTGCGTGTCGTGGCAAGAACTCCAAAATTTCATGGACTCAACTCGAAACCGGTTCAGCCGTTACGCTAAAGTACCCTAGTGTTATTTTACAGGGTGATAACTCCGTAGGTGAATTTTTCTCGGTTGCCGTTACCAATAAGCGTCAACAAGCAGATACCGGCACCAAAATGATCCACATCGGGAAGAACACCAAAAGCACTATTATCTCGAAAGGAATTTCTGCGGGCCGATCCGATAATAGTTATCGCGGCCAGGTGAAGATCAGTAAGAAAGCAGATAATGCGCGAAATTATTCGCAGTGCGACTCAATGCTGATTGGCCAAACCTGTGGTGCACACACGTTCCCTTATATCGAATCTGCGAACCCAACTGGTAAAATTGAGCATGAAGCTACAACATCGCGAGTGGGTGAAGATCAAATCTTCTATCTGCAGCAGCGCGGTATCAGCGAGGATGATGCCATTTCACTGATCGTGAATGGATTTTGTAAAGAAGTTCTCAAAGAGCTGCCGATGGAATTTGCCGTTGAAGCCAATAAACTGCTCGGTATTAAACTCGAAGGCAGTGTGGGCTAACGGGTTTCAGGGGTGTTATTTGCAGAAATAATCTTTATCAAAGGTTGCGTCACACCAACAAATCATTTTTAAAACAAAAGCTAAATCAAAAAGAAACAATTGTGTTAGAATTAAAAAATTTACATGCGGAAGTAGAGGGTGAGGGGATTGAAATCCTGAAAGGAGTAAACCTCAAAGTAAACAAAGGTGAAATTCACGCCATCATGGGGCCGAATGGAAGTGGGAAAAGTACGCTTGCGAAAGTGGTTGCCGGCCATCCGGAATATGAAGTTACCGGTGGCGATATTATCTACAATGGTGAAAGTATTCTTGAAATGGATCCCGATGAGCGTGCTCATGCCGGAGTATTTCTCGCGTTTCAGTATCCCGTTGAGGTGCCGGGTGTAACCAACACTACACTTCTCCGTGAATCGTATAATACTATTGCAGCATCACGGGGGCGCGAGGAACTTGATCCGCTGGAATTTGATGATTACATCCGCGAAAAACTCGATCTGGTTGAAATGAACCCTGATTTCCTTGAAAGAAGTGTAAATGCTGGATTTTCCGGCGGTGAAAAAAAGAGAAATGAAATTTTTCAGATGGCTGTGTTGCAGCCCACACTTTCACTGTTAGATGAAACCGATTCAGGCCTCGATATTGATGCGCTTAGAGTTGTATCTGATGGTATTAATAAGCTGCACGGCGAGGAAGATGCCATTGTCCTTATCACACATTATCAGCGTCTGTTGAATTACATCATTCCTGATTTTGTACACGTAATGATCGGTGGGAAAATTGTAAAGTCGGGCGGTAAAGAACTTGCATTTGAACTTGAAGAGAAAGGCTACGACTGGCTTGAGTCTCTCGCAAAAGTAAATGGAGAAGCAAAATAATGGGTAACCTCACAAAGGCAGAACCATCCATCTTGCACAACCTTGCAATACATGCACCCGAAAATACTCCGCAGTGGAGTAATGTTCGGGGAAAGAATCTGAAAGCATTGAACTCAACGGCTTTTCCGCACCGGAAAATCGAGGAGTGGAGATTTACGGATCTCAAACCGATTGAGAGAACAGAGTTTGTTCCACTCAGCGAGGCCGGAGTGCTTCCTGCCACGGACATTGAAAAGTATTTCATTCCTGAATCCGACAGAAGCAGACTTGTTTTTATAAACGGGCGGTTTCAGGAGAAATATTCATCTATTGGCGGACTTGGAAAAGGCGTGACGGTTGGAAACCTGAATGCGAATGCTTCACATGAAACTGTTTCAAGCTACTTCGATAAACTTGTGAATTATGAAGAGGATGTTTTCACAATGTTTAATGGAGTTATGTTTGAAGATGGAGCTTTTATCCACCTTGAGAAAGGTGCAAAAGCGGAAGCTCCTATTCAGGTCTTGAATTTATATACAGATGCTTCTAAACCATTTGTGGCCACACCAAGAATGCTTGTAGTTGCAGAGGAAGAATCGGATGTGACGATTATTGAAGATCACATTGGGTTATCAGAAAATAGATATCTGACAATTCCAGTATGTGAAGTAAAAACCAAAAAAGGCGCACATATTCATCACGTTCGGATTCAGCGTGACAGCATTAACGCACTGCATGTATCAAGGCCAATAGCCTATGTTGAGAAAAATGCAGAGTATCACTCATATACCATCACGCTCGGTGCAAAACTTTCGCGAAATGAGCCGAGAGTTGTACAGGAAGATGAAGAGGTGAACTTTACACTCGACGGTCTTGTGCTCATAGACGGTGAACAAATTGCTGATACACATTCGGTGATGGATCATCGGTTTTCGCATGCAAATAGCCATCAGCTGCATAAAGTTGTAGTAAATGGAAGTGCGCACAGTATTTTTAACGGAAAGATTTTTGTGAGGCGCGATGCCCAGAAAATCGACTCCTTTCAGGAAAACAGAAACCTGCTTCTCTCGATCGATGGCTTGGTGAATACAAAACCACAGCTCGAAATTTTTGCAGACGATGTACTCTGTTCACATGGAGCAACCATCGGGCAGCTCGATCCCGAGGAAGTGTTCTACCTGCAAAGCCGCGGAATGACTGAGGAGAAGGCAAAAGAAGTTTTGACCTATGCGTTCGCTTTGGAAACCATTGAGAACGTTAAAGTTGAATCTGTTCATAAACTTTTGATTGAGGAAGTGTACCGATATACAAAAGCGAACAGTGTAGAGAAAGTTACGGCCTGATACAACAGGCTAAAAAGTCCTGCAATTTCCGGGGGCTTATCATGAATAAAAGGTCACATTAAAACGGAATGCAAGAAACAGCAACCAAAATATCGGCAGTAGATTTTGATGAGATCAGGAAGGAATTTCCTGTGCTCCATCAGGAAATGAACGGTCACCCGCTTGTTTATCTTGATAATGCTGCGTCAAGTCAGATGCCGGTACAGGTTGCAGACCGCCTGGACTATTACCATCGGTTTGAGCATTCCAATGTTCATCGGGGTATTCATACATTGAGCCAGAGGGCTACTGATTCCTACGAAGCTGCACGAAAGAAAATCCAGGTTTTCATCAATGCAGCAGATGAAAACGAAATTATTTTTACCTCCGGTACTACAGATTCCATCAATCTGGTAGCAAATTCTTATGGCATGACCAACTTTTCGGAAGGAGATGAGGTTATTCTTACCGAAATGGAGCATCACGCCAATATTGTTCCCTGGCAGATGGTGGCGCAGAAAACCGGTGCAATCATTAAAGTGATTCCTGTTACCGATTCCGGAGAACTTGATATTGAAGCTTACAAAAAGCTATTAAGTCCCAGAACAAAAATGGTATCCGTTATCCATATCTCAAATGCTCTGGGTACCATCAATCCGGTAAAAGAGATTGTAGCACTTGCACATGAAGCCGGTGCTGTTACGCTGATTGATGGTGCGCAATCAATCCCTCATCAGAATATCGATATTCAGGATATAGGAACAGATTTTTATGTGTTTTCATCACATAAAATGTGCGGACCTACAGGTTTTGGTATTTTGTATGGCCGTAAAGACCTGCTCGAGGCGATGCCACCCTATCGGGGCGGCGGAGATATGATTGATAAAGTTTCTTTTGAAGAGACAACTTATAACGTGGTACCCTTCAGGTTTGAGGCAGGCACACCTCCAATTGCAGCTTCCATCGGGTTAAGCGAAGCTGTTGATTACCTATCTGCTATTGGAATGGATGCCATTGAAACTCAGGAAACCAAACTGGTTGAGTATGCCGTTCAGGAGCTTTCTGCAATCAATGGGTTGCGATTTATTGGTGAAGCTAAAAAAAGAGCTTCTGTAGTCTCATTTGTGTTTGATCACATTCATGCTTCAGATCTGGGAACCATTCTTGATAAACAGGGAATTGCAGTGCGAACGGGTCATCACTGTGCACAGCCTATTATGAGGCGGTTCAATGTACCGGCAACAACACGTGCATCAATCGCGTTTTACAACAACAAAGAAGATGTTGACAGATTGATTGAAGGTATTAACTACGCAAAATCATTTTTTGAATAGAAACTTAACGATACGAAAGAGAATTTTAACTGAACCAAAAATATTATGCCAAAGATTAAAGAAATAGAACGCACTCCAAACCCCGATGCCATGAGGTTTGTACTTGCTGAGCCGCTCACAAACGGCGTTACACGATCTTTCGAAAATATCGGTGAGGCAGATCATGACGAACTTGCTAAATCCCTCTTCAGCATCGAAAATGTGATTAATGTCTACTACGTGGATAAATATATCACCGTAACTCAGGATGGTAAAGCTGTATGGTCTGAACTTCTTCGAAAACTGGCACCTCCCATCCGGCAGGCCACGCCCCAGCTCGATTTAGAAGAGGATGCCGAAGTACATGCATCACGAGAAGTGCAGGAAACAGATGATCCCCGATTGATCCAGATTAACCAGCTGCTGGATGAGCAGGTTCGGCCGTATTTGTTAGCAGATGGCGGCGGCTTGAAAATTATAGCACTCGACGGCAATCGCTTGAAAGTTCACTACCAGGGAGCGTGCGGTACCTGCCCAACGGCTACCTCAGGCACACTTTATGCAATTGAAAGCATGGTAAAACGAATAGATCCTGAATTACAGGTTATATCAGTTTAGTATTTAAATCCGGTACAGGAGCAGAAGATATGTCTTTAGCAATAAGTGAAAGAGCCGCTCAGCGAATTCATGAAATTCGTACAGAAAAAAATATACCAAATGAAACGCCGCTTCGGGTAGCTGTGGCGAGCGGAGGCTGTTCCGGCCTGACGTATAACCTCGATTTTGATTCATCACAAAAAATTGAGGAGAGCGACAAATTTTTTGAAGATCACGGTATAAAAATTGTGGTTGATATGAGAAGTTTTCTCTATCTGGCCGGCACAAAACTCGACTTTACAGACGGCCTTACGGGTAAAGGTTTCCATTTCAACAATCCGAATGCTGCCAGAAGCTGCTCATGTGGCGAATCGTTTTCACTTTAATTTTTAGTATCGGGTATCAAGTAATGAGTAGTGAGAATTAAGTAGTGAG
>SLJB01000092.1 GCA_007135335.1 Balneolaceae bacterium | reverse complement strand
GTTCTCTTCGCAGCTGAGACTGAACCTCGCCCAGTGCAGCTTCAGCCTGACGTCTCTGAGCCACATTTATCCGTAAACTTGCTTCAGCTTGCCTCAGGCGTTCTCTGTATTCCATATCCCTGAGCTTAAGAAGTGCCTCACCCCGGCGAACCTGATCACCATTCTGCACATAAATTTCTTCAATCGGGGCACTAATTCTGGGATAAATATCAACCTGATTGGCCGCTCTCACCACACCGTTTAATCTCTCTTCAAGGGGTAAACCACCAAACTGAGCCTGAACAGCCTCAACCGCGGGAACAAGCTGCGCACCGGAATTGTTTTCATTTTGTCCGTTGCTGCTGCATGCAGAAATCAAAGCTGCAGAAATTGTAGTAATTAATAGTAACTCTTTGTATCTCATAATTCTTTTGAATTTATAATAGGATAGAAGAATAACATAAATACAACCAATTCATTCCTGTAGCCTTGTTAAAAGGTTTAAAAATCAGATCGGCTTTTTATAAAAAATTGCAAAACAAAATGTCATCATGCATACCCTTTATCACATAAATATTCCTGAACCTTTCTTTTTCTTATGGATTCTATAACCCAGGCTGCACTTGGAGCCGCTGTAGGTGAGGCTGTTGCCGGAAAAAAAGCGGGATATAAAGCTGCTCTCTGGGGAGCCGCACTTGGTACTCTGCCTGATCTCGATATTTTGTTCAATCCATTTCTTGATGCTGTTGGTGAACTTCGTGTGCATCGCGGTTTCACTCATAGTATTCTCTTCTGTTTTGCAGCTTCACCACTGTTTGGTTGGCTCATTAACCGGATTCATCGCTCACTGGATCTTGGCTGGTTCACATGGACAAAAGTTGCCTTCCTGACTTTTCTCACACATATCATGATTGATATTGCAACCACATATGGTACTCAGGCTCTATTTCCGTTTTCAAACACACCCTTAACCACAGATTCCATCTTCATTATAGACCCGCTCTACACTCTGCCGCTGCTCCTTGGTGTTGTTACAGCTCAGTTTTTTAAACGAAGCTCATCCTATAGACGAAAATTAAACTTCACCGGTTTGATTTTAAGTTCGCTTTATATGATCTGGGGTTTTGGCATAAAATCTCATGTGCATAGTGTGTATCAATCATCGTTTGAAAATCAGCACGGCTACCACAACCTGATAAAAACAACACCAAATGGCCCAACCACTTTTTTATGGAATGGGTATGTCATAAAAAATGATACGTTATACCATTCCGTTTACTCTATCTTTGATGAATCAAAAGAACTCAGTTTCACTGCTGTTCCGCGCAACACCGAACTTATAGTGCCGCATATAACAGACAGAGCCATTGATACACTGCTCTGGTTCTCACGGGGATATTATACCGCCAAGCGAGAAAATGACAAGCTGATATTTTACGATCTGCGTTTTGGCAGAAGTGATCTATGGCTCACTGAGGGTGCGGAGTATGTGTGGAGAAATGAAATTGTGTTTGATGAAAACGGGAACGCCCACACATTTGAGCTCTCAACACCAACATTCGATACACGATCTGCTCTCTTTTCCCGTTTCTGGGAGCGTATGTGGGGAATATAATTCTTCGTATATTTACTGCCCATTTATAACCGACTTGTTGATTTATCATGAACCGTAAAGCTATCATAGGCCTGTTAATCGCTCTTTTTATCGGGATTTTTGCATACTTCTCTTTCAATCAGATTACACCCGAAGATATTGAAAATGCACCGGAGTGGATGCCTCTTCAAAGTGCGCTCGATGAGGCTGCTGCTAACAACCGGCTGGTTATGATTGACATCTACGAAGTGGGATGCCAGTTTTGCCGGGCTATGGACAGAGAAGTGTACCCATCACCTACCATCCGCGCTATACTTGATCGAAGTTTTTACCCCGTAAAAGTAAACGGGCACTCTGAGAATAAACTTATTTTCATGGGGGAAGAGATGAGCGAGCGCGATTTTGCCTCCAGAATGGGTGTTACAGCTTACCCGTTTACCGTGGTTATGGATGGCGAAGGAAATGTGATTGATCGCCGCAGGGGATACCAGGATGTAGTTGGCTTCTCCCGGTTTCTGAACAGTACTGTTGAAAAAAGCAGTTAATCTCCTGCAGCTCAAAATGATAAATTATCTCTGTTTTTTTCCTTCCTGATTTGCCGTCAATTTCTATATTTCAGAATCCTTAAACTCTTACCCGGATTCCACGAAATTGACCTGGCTTCTGCTCGGAATTTTAATCTATGTATCCATCCAGCTTGGTATAGGCTGGTGGGTATCTCGTTTCATTAAAACCGAAATAGATTACCTGCTTGCCGGCCGGCAGTTGGGCTATATTCTCGGCACATTTACTATTTTTGCAACCTGGTTTGGTGCAGAGAGCGTAATAGGGGCATCCGGTGCCATTTATTCAGGAGGGCTTGCAGGGGGCTCCGCCGACCCTTTTGGTTTTGGACTATGCCTTATCATCATGGGTTTTGTTTTTGCAGTTCCTCTCTGGAAACGAAAACTTACCACACTGGCCGATCTTTTCAGACAGCGATACTCATCAGGAGTGGAGAAAATTGCGGTTTTCATGATGGTTCCATCAACCCTAATGTGGGCAGCCGCACAAATACGGGCTTTCGGTCAGGTTCTCACGGCATCTTCATCCCTTGAGCTTGAAGTGGCCATTGCCATTGCTGCAACCATTGTAATTGTATATACAATATTAGGCGGTTTGCTTGCAGTCGCCTACACCGATCTGATTCAGGGTGTTGTTCTGATATTTGGGCTGATAACCCTATTTTTTCTTGTGATATTTAACACGCCGGACATAGGTGGTATCTGGAGCTCCATCGATCCGGACAGGCTCACACTTCGCCAGCCTCCCGGCACATCCATACTCGAACGGATTGATATTTGGGCGATTCCATTATGTGGTTCAGTAGTTGCGCAGGAACTTGTGGCACGCATCATCGCAACCCGATCTCCCAAAGTTGCGCGCCGTTCATCCATTGCCGCCGGCTCCATGTATCTCGGGTTTGGGCTCATACCGGCTTTCATCGGGCTGGTAGGTTTACACCTGATTCCCGGCCTAGAAGATACCGAGCAGATTATCCCCATTATGGCACAAACCTACATGCCAACTGTACTCTACATCATTTTTGCAGGGGCTCTTGTTTCCGCCATTCTTTCAACCGTTGATTCTGCACTGCTTGTGGCTTCCTCACTGATATCGCACAATATTGTAGTGAAAAGAAATCCAGATATGCCGGAGTTTAAAAAAGTTGGGTGGGCGCGATTTTTTGTTCTCATTTTCGGCCTCCTGGCCTGGGTTATCGCTACCCATGCAGAGGGCGTTTACAATCTCGTTGTGGATGCAGCCGCTTTTGGGACAGCCGGTATTTTTACAATCGTGGTATTTGGGCTATTTACTAAAACCGGAGGTAAGTTTTCTGCAGCAACGACTCTTTTTACAGCGATGGGAGTTTGGCTTTCAGCAACATATCTTTTCGAACTGGAGTGGGCCTTTCTCCTTTCACTGATCTGTGCTGTCTCAGTTTATTTGATTATCGCAATATTTGAGCGGCACATCAAATAAAGATGGACTTCCCGGCAGTTTTTTCATTGACCGAAAAGTCCATTCGAATGTGAAACATATCTTAACCTGCGTAAGCGCGAACATCGGCCATGTCCACCATCAGATCAAATAATGCCGTATTTCGCACAAATGTGGGAATGCGATCGCTGCCGGGACCCCAGGCGGCAATTTCCACGTAATCGGCAGTATGGTTAGTCCCTACAAAATAGATGCCATTGTAATTAGCCAGTATACCCGATAGCACTCCTGCCGTACCCTGTCTGTTTCTAAATGGCGCTCTGAACTCACCCTTAAATGCCTGAAACGCCATAATCGCTTCATCTTCTGTAATTCGGGTGTTGGTGGCATATTCAATTACCTCACGCACTCGATTTACGGTGATGTGATCTTCTACAGCAGCATCAGACCAGTGGAAATCCAGTTCACCGTACATCCACTCAAAACTGTGTTTATAATCATGCAGGGTGGCAAGCATGTAAGGAGAAGCTCCATAACCACTTCCAAGGCCGCTTAATCCCGGGTTTGCATTGCCGTGATCCGTTGTTAAAATTACCAGCGTATCATCCCGGCCGTCTGTAAAGTCCATAACCGTTTTTATGGCATCATCAAAAGCAATCTGATCGTAAATCAGTCCCGATGGGCAATTTCCATGCGCAGCGTGATCTACCCGGCCGCCTTCAATCTGAAGTATAAATCCATTCGGTTTTCTTTCAAGCCGGTCAAGTGCCTCATGAGTCATCTCAGCCAAAGTTGGCACATTGCGCTGAAGCTCCGGCAAGGTTTTATGATCAACCGTGTATGGAAGATGCGAATCATCAAAAATCCCCAAAAGTTTGTTGTTTTTTGAGGCCCTGTTTAGCTCACGCTTTGTTTTAACAACAGAATACCCGTTTTGAG
>SLJB01000174.1 GCA_007135335.1 Balneolaceae bacterium | reverse complement strand
TCATAAACTTGAACAGGATCAGGATACAGCATTGGTTGAGATAAATCTGATTACGGGCAGAGCTCACCAGATACGGGTACAATTTGCGGCAGAGGGATTTCCACTACTGGGTGATGGTAAATATGGCAGTAATACTCCCGGCACGATTACCCTGCATGCATACTCACTTTCGATAACACATCCCACTCTCAAAAATTTTGTTACTTTTGTCTCAAGTCCACCAAAATCTCAACAATGGAACAGATTCATACATATTCAAAAGCTCTAATTTGATTGCCCTCAATTCTTTGTGAAAATTCCGGACTTATTTTAAATCATTTATTTTTCTGAATGGTATGTGATTCTGTTTTGTTTTCTTTCTAAATACCACAACTCTCTTTATTATATTTATATTTTGCAAAAAATGATTCCATGAATAGACAGAAAGCACTCGACATATTACCCGCAATTGTGGATAATGAAGTAAGTACTGAAGAGCAGGCAGCTTTTTTCGATTTCATTGAACATGACGATCTTTTGAGAAAGGAATACGAAGAAGCATTACTTATAAAAAAGCTTCTGAAGAGCAGATATAAACGCACAAATGCTCCCGAAGATCTTACCGGCAAAATCCAAAAAATTATCACAACACTTGGTGATCAGGATTCTGTAAGCGCCACTTCAATTTATGATATTCAGGAAAATAAATCGAACCCTTCAAATTCCGGGGACAATAACATAAAAAGGACTTCTGGATACCTTTTCAGATATCTTACTGCTGCAGCCGTGGTACTCTTCATAACATTTGTAACCATTCAGCTTCTGGACAGAACCACTACTTATGATGAAAGCTTTGCATCGCTCTTTATAGTTGAAAATGTGGCTGCCGAACACTTCTTGAAAAGCAACGGACAGCTCATTGAACCTCACTTTGGAACTCACTCTGTTATTGATGCTGAAGAGTATCTAAGAGATCATTTTGGAATGGTTATGACGGTTCCTAAGATCACAGGAGCTCAGTTTGAGGGCATTGTCATGGCAGATTTTATAGATGGATTTCAGACTCCCCTGCTTGAGTACACACAAGCGGAGATTGGGGAAACTATTTACCTTTTTGCTTTCGATTTGGATAAAGTTTTAGATCATGACATTCTTCTTCTTCAAAGACATAATGATGCTGTAGCTGTGTGTAATACACAGCATGACTTTTTCGTTGCCGAGGTAAATAAGCACCATGTTGTTTCATGGTTATGGGATAATACCTGGTACTCAGCCATTTCAAATCATAACGGCTACGACCTTGCTGGGCTTGTAGAGCCTCTGCAATACAACAGATAGCACATGAAGTTATTCATTGAAATCTTCCAGTGCCGGATTTGCCAGATCTGAAGAAAGTTTTTTTGATGCATTGGCCCCAAGTTCCCTGAGTTTTTCTGCTTGCCCTACGAGGTTTCCGGTACCTTCTGAAAGCTGATTCATTGCGGCATTGTACGCTTGTTCAGTCTGCCGAATTCGTTTCCCAACATCCTTCAGATTATCTACAAAACCCACAAATTTGTCATAAAGGAGTCCTCCTCGCTTAGCAATCTCCATGGCATTTCTGTTCTGATACTCCTGCTTCCACACATTTTCAATTGTTGCCAAAGTAGCCAGTAAGGTAGTAGGGCTTACAATAATGATATTTCTTTCAAACGCTTCATTATATAACTCCGGATCGTTCTGCATGGCCAGGCTGAATGCCGGCTCAATCGGAATAAACATCAGCACAAAATCGGGGCTTTTAAATCCATGAATCTGCTCATAGTTTTTTGCACTTAACCCTTTCACATGTGTTCTGAGCGATGCTACATGCAGTTTCAGCATTTTTTGAGCTTCTTCCTCTTCATCCGCTGAAGAATAACGTTCATAAGCAGTGAGAGAAACTTTTGAATCTACTACCAGTTTTTTTTCATCCGGCAGGCTCACAATCACATCAGGTTGAAGCCGCCGGCCATCCTCTGTAGTAGAACTCTCCTGTGTGGTGTACTCAAAACCTTTTCTCAATCCGGACTTTTCCAGAATTCGCTGTAAGATTACCTCTCCCCAATTACCCTGCTGTTTTGTGTCACCTTTGAGCGCCTTTGTCAGGTTTTTAGCCTCATCACTCATCTTCTGGTTCATCTCCTGCAGCATTTTCAGATGTTGATCCAAAGCACTTCTACCTTTAATATCTTCGCGATGCGTCTCTTCAACCCGCTGTTGAAACTCCGTTATTTTTTGGCCGAGTGGTTTTAGCAGCTGATCGAGTTTTTCCCTGTTCTGCTCTGTAAATTTTTTCGATTTCTCTTCGAGAATTTCGTTTGCAAGATTTTTGAACTCAAGTCTGAACTGATCCTGAAGCTTTTCTAAATCCTGCTTCTGTTCTGCCAGTCGCTCTTTCAGGTGATTCAGATCTGCTGTTTTAAGCGTAAGTTCTTTTTCATTACTATTGGCTCGAAGTGTCTCTTCTTCCAGTTTCACTCTATTACCTTCCAGATTTGCAGTCAGGTTCCGGATCCTCTCTTCAAGTTTCGACTCTTTTGCTTTTGTAATAAAGTACGCGAACAGAAATCCAGCGGCGAATAATAGGAATGCAACAACTATTTCAAATAATCCCATAGTGATTCGGTTGATTAAAAAGTTGAATCAAAATAAGAGATAAGGGTGACAGTTTCCGTCACCCCTTGCTTTATTTATGCAGATTTGAATTTTTTAGAAATGAGGCAGTTATTTAACTGAACACATCCTTTATTTTAGAAAAGAAACTCTTCTCACGTTTTTTAGCACTTTCCGGATCAAAGTGGCCCTCACCGCGAAGTGCTTCAATGTGTTTTCTTTCATCAGCGGTAAGGTCTTTAGGGATATACACATTCATCTTGATGAACTGATCACCTACACCTGAATTGTTCAGGCCTTTAATTCCCCTTTCGCGCATTCTGAGAAGTTTTCCGGGTTGCGTACCGGCTTCAATTTTAACTTTTGCTTTCCCTTTAAGAGTAGGTACTTCTACTTCTGTACCCAGAATTGCATCAGGAATGCTTATCAACAGATCGTGGTAGATGTCATTCCCATCTCTTTCAAAGTGTTTATGTTCTTTCTCTTCTATCAGAACAATCAAATCTCCGGGTTCCCCGCCACGAACTCCTGCATTTCCCTGCCGCCTTAGCGTGATATAATTTCCATTTGCCACACCGGATGGAATATTGATCTTAATTTTTTCATCGCTCTTGAACCTGCCTTCACCTGAGCATTTCGAACATTTATTTCGAATAATCTTGCCTTCACCACGACAATTGTGGCATGGCTGTACATTTACAAATTGGCCAAACATGGTTCGCGAAACCTGCCTTACTTCTCCCATTCCATTACATGCAGAGCACGTTTCGAAATCACTTTCTGTTTCAGCACCCGTTCCGCTGCACGAATCGCATGTGATATGTTTTTTTACTTTCAGTGTTTTTTCTACACCTTCAGCAATCTCCTCCAGAGTAAGTGCTACTCTTAACTTCATATCAGAGCCGGCTTGCCCCGTACCACGTCTTCTTCTGGATTGAGATCTGCCGCCAAAGGCATCACCTCCAAAGAAATCCCCTCCAAAAATATCACTGAAATGGCTGAAAATGTCTTCGAAATTAGCATTACCAAAATCAGATCCGCCCCCAAAACCACCACCATTCATACCTGCATGGCCATACTGGTCATAACGCTGTCTTTTTTGAGGATCTCTCAATACTTCATAGGCTTCAGAAGCCTCCTTGAATTTTTTTTCTGCTCCGGCATCACCTTTATTACGATCGGGATGATACTTCATCGCCAATTTTCTGTAGGCTTTTTTCAGATCTGATTCGCCGGCATTTTTTTCTACACCTAAAACTTCGTAGTAGTCGCGTTTTGACATGTATTTTATTTATTCACTTACAATTACTTTTGCATGGCGCAGGGTTTTTTCACCCATCTGATAACCATTTTCAACAACCTGCAGTACCGTTCCGCTTTCTACGGATTCATCCTCTGCTTTTTGAATCAGTATAGCATCATGGATATTTACATCAAAAGCCACACCTGCTTCATCTATTCTCGATACCCCATGTTTTTCAAGTACAGAGTCGAATTTATTGAGAATCATTTTCACTCCATCCAGATAGGGTGAGTCCGGATTGTTTTTTTCCATCATATCCAGCGTACGCACAAGATCGTCGCTAACGGGAAGAAAATCTTCGATGGCCGCCTCCTTAGCAAATCGGTAGATCTGCTCGCGTTCCCGCTGAAGCCGTTTACGCATATTATCCATCTCAGCTGCTTTTCTGAGTTGAGTATCTCTCATGTTTGCGATTTCCTGGTTCAGCTCTTCAATACGTTTATGCTGTTCTTCAAGCAAGTTGTCTGAGCCCTCTCTTGTTGGCTCTTCATTTTCAGATAACGGCTCTTCTAGCTCTTCAGCTTCTGCTTTTTTTTCTTTTGAATTTGCACTCATGGTTTCAAATAACTTCTTAAGTATGATATTATTTTTTTTTATTTATTC
>SLJB01000241.1 GCA_007135335.1 Balneolaceae bacterium | reverse complement strand
GCGTACTCCGGCGATGGTCCGTCCATCAACAGCGATTTCCTGGATGGCCTACACATCACAGAAGCTAAAACAAAGATTATAGCCTGGCTGGAAAATAATGGAGTGGGCAATAAGAGTGTAAATTATAAACTGCGTGACTGGCTCTTTTCCCGGCAGAGATATTGGGGAGAGCCATTTCCAATACTTCATGTGGATGGAAAACCGAAGGCAGTACCGGAGTCTGAATTGCCTGTATCCCTTCCGGAAGTGGATCATTTTCAGCCCACCAAAACCGGTGAGCCACCGTTAGCAAGAGCAAAAAACTGGGTAGAAACTACCGATCCCGAAACCGGAAAAAAGGCACTGCGAGAAACCAATACCATGCCTCAATGGGCAGGTTCCTGCTGGTACTACCTGCGTTATATTAGCCCCGATTTTGACGGTGGTCCGGTTGATCAGGACGAAGAAAAATACTGGATGCCTGTGGATCTTTATGTTGGCGGGGCAGAGCATTCCGTTCTTCATCTGCTGTATGCCCGTTTTTGGCACAAAGTCTTGTACGATTGTGGTGTGGTTTCCACAAAAGAACCATTCCAGCGGCTGGTTCATCAGGGGATGATTTTAGGTGAAATGGAGTACACAGCTTATGAAATTGATGGAAAAATTATCAGCGCAGATGAGGCTGCGGGTCTGAAAGAAGTGAAGCGGGTTCCTCTTTCAGATACGGATGTTGAGAAAAAAGGCGAGCGCTTTGTAATGAAGGGCACCGAAATAACAGTTGATTCACGCGCACATAAAATGTCGAAATCACGAGGGAATGTCATCAATCCTGATGATGTAGTGGAGAGATACGGCGCTGATTCCCTTAGACTCTATGAGATGTTCATGGGGCCTCTGGAACAGGTGAAGCCATGGAGTACGAAAGGAGTGGAAGGGGTAAACCGTTTTTTGAACCGATCCTGGAGATTATTTATGGGTGAAGGAACAGAAGAGGAGTGGAACATTACAGATGATGAGCCAAATCGTGATCAGTTAAAAACCCTGCACGAAGCGATCAAAAAGGTGACCGAAGATATTGAAAACATGCGTTTTAACACGGCTATTTCTGCGCTGATGATTTTTGTAAACGAAGCCAATCAGTGGAAAGGTGTTCCAAAATCAGTTGCTGAACCGTTCGTGATTTTGCTTTCACCGTTTGCGCCGCACATTGCCGAAGAGCTCTGGAGCCGTTTGAGTCATAATCAATCCATAGCTTATGTTGGTTGGCCTAAGTATAATGAAGAATACCTGAAGAGCGATACCATCGATGTGCCCGTTCAGGTAAATGGAAAAGTTCGTGCCAACATCACCATACCTACTGATAAAGCAAAGGATAAAAACTTTGTAATCGGACTGGCCAAACAGAACAAAAATATTGAGCGCCATCTTGATGGCACCGTTATGATAAAAGAAATTTTTGTTCCGGGCCGAATCGTAAATCTTGTGGTTAAACCGGCTTAAACTTTCCTAATCCTCCATTTGAGTATTACTCACAAAAGAGATGTAGCGGCTATCGGGCGACCAGCTTGGTACGTTGATGGTTCCCTGCCCGCCATAGAGGTAAGCAATAACTTCAGGCTCGCCGCCATCGAGAGGCATTTTTCTCAGATACACATGTTTATAGAACGGATGATCGCCCGAGGGTACATCGGGCATATAGGATAGAAAAACTACAGTTTTCCCATCCGGGGAGATGTGCGGAAACCAATCCTGGTACTCATCAAACGTTAACTGCTCCTGCTCGCTGCCATCAGGCCGCATTCGCCAAATCTGCATGGTATCAGTCCGCTCTGAATTAAAGTAGATGTATTTACCATCAGGGGTATATTCCGAGCCATCATCCAGTCCGGGCGTATCTGTTAACTGAACTTCTTCGCCGCCGTCAATACTGATTTTGTAAATATCGTACTGGCCGTTTCGAAGGCCGGTGTAGGTTAGGGTATCGTCCCCGGCCGACCAGCCATGTAAATACGATGGCCCCAAATCAGTAACAAGAGTTGGTGTACCTCCCTCAATCGGCATTACATAAACGATCGATTGTCCGTTGTGATCTTCGCTGTGATGGCTGATACCCAGAAGTTCACCACTGAATGAGATCACATGATCGTTATTGTTACGTGTTGCAAAATCGGAGTATATCTCTGTGGGTGTGCGGGTTTCCAGATCGAAATTATACAACAGACCATCAGCATTGTAGATCAGTGATTTGCCGTCTATAGTCCAGTTAGGTGCCTGGAGGGATCGGTTTTCTTGATGAACAACTTCAAGATGACCGGTGTCAACATTCAGAATTTCTACTCTTGAGCCAATGTACTCCTGATAAGGTGTATGATCTTCATCCACGGGAATGGTTACCCGAACATTACTGAACTGAACTTCGCCGTTTGAAGCAAAAAGACCAACATAAACATCCTGATCCAGGGAAACTTCTACGCTCTCTCTGTTTCTGAATGGTTCACCAAACATCGCAGCCGACATTATAAATTTATCCCCGATTCTCTCAAGCTGAATAATCGTAGCTCCGGTTACATTCAATGGAATTCGATCTGTTTCCGCTCCATCTTGCCCGCGATATGCTAAAAAAGCATTCCCTTCGGCATCAACAACTGCACTAACATGAGCGGATCCCTTATCAAGGCTTTTACGCACACTCCAACCTGTTTGGGTTGATTCATTCCCAAAATCGTCAATCCGTGCTCTAAGTAAAAAATTACCAGGCTGATTTTTATGTATGTATTGAAACGACTCAGCACCTTCTGAGAAGCCATAACCTGTTCCTGAAAGTGTGAAGATCTGAAGATTCGAATCAAATGAAGCAGAACCCGTTGCAGCTGCTTCGCCAATAACTGTTGAAGCAGAAAACATGCCTTTATCTGACATTTCAATTTCAGTACAGGAAGCAAATAGAAGAATTGAAGTAAATAACAGCAAGTGATAGATTATGGTCATGATGCAGTCCGATGATTTAAGTTTCTTTTATGTAATATGATAATTTGAAGTCAGAATTCAATAGATAAAAAGTTACTTTTTATCAGGCAATGCAAAGGCAACATACGTATCGCCGGAAGGTGTGCCCATTTTGCCTCCGCCCGCTGCGATTACAACATACTGCCTGCCGTTTACCTCATAGACGGCAGGAGTAGCATATCCGCCTGCAGGCAAATTGGTTTCCCAGAGTATTTCACCTGTCTGTTTGTTGAAAGCTCTGAACTTTTCATCCTGGCTTGCACCGATAAAAAGAACTCCGCCGGCGGTTATAACCGGCCCCCCATAATTTTCGGTTCCGGTGGGAGGAATGCCTCGCTCTGTGAGCTCTTCAAACTCACCAAGCGTTGTTTTCCAGAGGTATTCACCTGTGTTCAGGTCTATTGCATTTAGTGTTCCCCACGGCGGCTTTACGGCAGGATACCCATCCGGATCAAAAAACCGATTATAGCCTGTGTGAGTGTAGAGAACCTGCGGCGCCCGGCCCATATCAATGCGTATGGGTTCAGCCTCGGGTGCATCGGGATCTTTCAGATAATTTACAAGAGCGGTAACTTCATCATCTGAAAGATGAGAAAATGGTGGCATCACTCCGCGGCCTTCCTGAATTACAGAATAGAGTTCGCTGTCTGTTACTCTGTCCTGTATATTTAGCAGTGACGGCATATTACTGTGACCTTCACCCGAGCGATCGTACCCATGGCAGGCGGCACAATTAAGAGAATAAATCCTGCTTGCAGCAGATACAGGTATATCATTTTCCGGTTCAAGGGGTACCATCTCCAGAATCCAGGGCATTTCATTTGAATTTACATAGAGAACTCCCGTTTCAGGATCAAATGCGGCGCCTCCCCACTCTGCGCCGCCGTCAAAACCGGGAAAAATCAGAGTTCCCTGAGTGCTGGGTGGATCCCACATATTTTCTGTACGGATCTCCCTGAACCGCTCCAGAACAGCCTGATGAGATTCCGGAGAAATGTTGGTGATGTCATCCTCGGTGAAGGTCTGCCGTGCAAAAGGCTCCGGTTTTTGTGGTGCCGGTTGCGTTGGCCAGGTCTCCTCACCGCGAAGATCCGATGGCGGTACAAACACTTCCTCAATCGGGAACAGAGATTCTCCCGTTTCCCTATCGAAAACAAAAACGTACCCAGTCTTAGTTACCTGAGCCACCGCATCTACCCATTTACCGTTTCTCTGAATGGTAATGAGGTTGGGGGCTGCCGGAGGGTCGTAATCCCAAATGTCGTGCCGCACAAACTGGTAGTGCCAAATCCGCTCCCCGTTATTTGCATCGAGTGCAAGGAGGGAAGTTCCGAAAAGATTTTCCCCAAGCCGGTCTCCTCCATAAAAATCGTGACCGGGCGAGGCTACCGGTACAAATACAATTTCCCGCTCTTCATCGAGGCTCATACCCGGCCAGCTATTGGTGTTCCCTATACGTGTCCATGCATCCGGCGGCCAGGTATCATATCCATATTCACCCGGGTGTGGTATGGTATGAAATATCCACTCGATCTCACCG
>SLJB01000110.1 GCA_007135335.1 Balneolaceae bacterium | reverse complement strand
TTTCTGAAATCACCGATTTTGAAAGGACTTCATCAAGGTGAGATTGGGTGGTCAAAACATCGGGATGATCTTGCCCTAAAACATCGATGCGTGTTTGAAGAGAATTTCTTAGCATAGTTTCCGCTTCCTCAAATCGGGAAAGTTCTTTCTGATTAATACCCAGGTAGTACTGAGCCTGGGCGATATCAGCCGGATCACTTTCAGCTTGCACCCGTAAATCGAGTACTTTTCTAAGATATGATTCTGCTTCCGCTGCACGTCCGGTTGTGGTGAGGAGTTCGCCAAGCCGCATCATCGGGTGTGCATTCACCGGGTGTGTATCCGGCAGGGTCCTGCTCAACATTTCAAGTGCTTCTCGGAAATTTAATTCTGCATCCTCATACATGAACAGTCTGAGCTGAAAAGTGGCCAAATTATGAATGAAAATAGCTGTATTTATATGGTTGGTTCCCCACCGTTCCCGAGCAATGTTTACGGCACGTAAACTCAAGGGTAGTGCCTCTTCAAATTTATTCTGAAAACTGAGGACGGTAGCCAGGTTCGCCAGACTGGTGGCAATGTCCAAACTCGTGTTTTCCTGAGTATCTTCCCGGAAGGCAAGTGCTTCCCGAAAAAGCTCTTCGGCCATTGGGTAATCCTTTTGAGTTGAATAAAGAGCGGCAAGATCATTGAGGTTTTCAGCAATACGCGGATGCTGAGGCCCGAGTCTTCTGCGGTTGATTTCCAGTGTTTCGGTTAATAACTCTTCGGCTTTCTCTAAATTTCCGGTTTCCCAATATACTCTGCCAAGCTGCGCCATTGTGTACGTAACTGACGAATGTACATCCTCGAGAGATATTCGTTTAATATTCAGCGCTTCAGTGAAAAGTTCTTCGGCTTCGTCCATACGGTACTGACTTTCAATGGCCAGCGCTAGATTGTGCAGACTGACACCCACCCTGTAATGTGTATTTCCAAGAAATTCTTTCCGCAGTTCATGTGCCCGGCGATGAAATTCCTCAGCCTCAGCAAAATTGCCCCGACCATAGTGTACGAGCCCCAGATCGTTTAAGATATCTGATTCGATTACCGGGTTGCTGGATGCTTTTGCAACTTCAAGTGCTTCAAGTAACAGTTCCTCAGCTTCATCAAAATAATCCATTCGCAATAATGTATCTCCTAGCCTGTCGAGAGAGACCGCCAAATCCGGATGTGGTTCAGCGTGAATTGTTCGTCTCATGGAAACAACCCGGCGGAAAAGCGGCTCAGAATCCTGAAAGCGGCCAAGTTTCGCATACATCTGTCCGATAACATCCAGCATCCGGGCAGAAATTTCAGGCTGATCATCCAGCAGTTCAGCCCTTTCAACACCCCGCTCCAAAAGTTCAAATACGGTTGGAATTTCACCTTCTTCCACATCGGGATTATTGGCTTCAAACAGCATTAATACAAAATCAGCAATGGTTTCTGCTTTCTCAGCCTCAAGATGAGCCCTGTTTCGCTCGGTTTCCAGCCTGTCTGTGTATAGCTGAAGTGTTATAAGGTATCCAGATATGAACATCAAACCGATAACTCCGGCCATTACAGCCAAAGGGCGACGCCTGACAAATTTTTTGGCCCTGTAAAGGAAGTTGTGTGATCGCACTGAAATGGGCAGATCAGCCAGATATCGGTTAATTTCATCCATCATTTGAGCTGCCCCTGAGTAGCGCTGATCAGGTTCTTTTTTAAGGGCTTTCAGTATAATGGCATCAAGGTCGCCCCTCACTTTTTTTGACAGTCTGAGATCAGATATATGTTTACTTGGTTTTTCCGGTATTCCAAAACATATAACCTGTTCGGCCTCTTTCAGGTTTTTATCTTTCAAATCAAAAGGCGGCCTGCCGATGATCATTTCATATAGCAGAAGTCCAAGTGCATATACATCGGTTGCAGTAGTAATTTTTCCGAGGGTTACCTGCTCCGGCGCTGCATACTGAATCGAGAGCATGTGCAGGTTCTCTTTCGTTTGCACAAGTTTTTCGGATGTCAGCTCTTCATCCAATATTTTTGCAATCCCAAAATCCAGGATTTTTACTGTACCGTCTTGTTTTACGAGGATATTGTCCGGCTTCAGGTCGCGGTGAACAATCAGATTCCTGTGGGCATACTCCACCCCGTTACACACTTGTTTGAACAGGTCAAGAATTTCTTTTAGTGAACATTTTTTCTCTTTGCAGTAGGTAGTGATCGGTACGCCATCTACATATTCCATTACCAGGTAGGGACGTTTGTCGGCAGTAACGCCACCATCGTACAAACGGGCAATTTTAGGATGCTCCAAACCGGAGAGAATATTTCGTTCAGCAGAAAATCGTTTGATATGTGTCTTCAGGCTCAGCTCGTGCCGGAGAATTTTAATGGCCACGGTTCGTTCAAACTGACCGTCACTCCTCTCTGCCAGATACACATTTCCCATTCCACCGCGTGCAATCAGTTTGATTACACGATAGGGGCCTGCCTGCTGCAGCGGCGGAAATACCTCATCAATATCTATAACGGCTTCTGAAGATGTGATCTCGTTAACAAGTACATTGCTCGATTCTATCAATTCATCCCACAATCCCAACGATGCATCTGCGGCGGACAGATATTGCAAAACCTCCTCCTTCAGTGAAGGGTTCTCTTTGCAAACCTCATTGATATATGACACTCTTTCTTCAGGATCAAGATCGAGCGCACGATCCATAATGGATATCATATCATGCCATCGGTGTTCTGCCATAGGTATGTATTGTTAACCCTTTTTATGGATATGCGGTTTTTCTCTCCCGTTTGTATCATGATAAGCCTTCTTTCTGAAACTGACGGTAGAGCCAGATCCGGGCTTTCACCCAGTCGCGATTTACCGTTGCAATTGAGATGTTCAGAATTTCAGCAGTCTCTTCTATGCTGAGCCCAACAAAAAACCTGAGTTCAACAACCGTACAGATGCGTTCGTCCACCTCTTTTAATTGGATCAGCAGTTCATGAAGTGCCAGGATTCGTTCGGCGTGTTCATCAGCCCGTAGCTCCCCGAGATCCAGATCGATGCGGGAGTAATTTCCACCGGCTTTAATTGTTTTTTTCTTTCTGGCATGATCTACCAATATCTGCCGCATGCAACGTGCAGCGATTGAAAAAAAATGTGCCCTGCTCTGATAATCTATATTTTGCTGATCCACCAATTTCTCATAAACCTCATGCACAAGCTCCGTTTTACTAAGAGTGGTATTGGAATAGTCTTTGTATAACTGGCTGTGGGCAAGTTTTCTGAGTTTATTATAAACCAGCGGATAAAGCTCGTTATAAACCGTATTGTCTCCATCACTGATTTTCAAAAGTAATTGAGTGATTTCCATTTCTCCAAAATTACTTTTTATAATTATTGACTATAGTGGTTTAATGAAATGAATTTCAGCATAGAATAATCATTATGAAATTCGGACGACTATTGTTGATTAAATTCTCTGACCGAAACGATAAATAAAAATAGACGATTATGCTTAGTTTCAAAATAAAATTTTAACCTATAAATAATAGGCAAAAAATCTAACTACCATTCGTAAACTGATTTATAATCTCTTTTTTACATGTTCCATCAGTAGTGTCCAATTGTTAGTCAAAGATTACCAATTGGTTACGGTTATGGGTCTCTAATTGTGTGAGTGTATTGGGGTCAAGTGAAAATCTTGGGGACTAAGCATGCATTTTGCTGATTCTGAACAGAAAAAATCTGGTGTCTCTCAACCCTTTCTGGTTTGCCCGAAACAGTTTAATTCGTGCATTAAAAGACTCCGCACTGGCATTGGTTGTTCGATGATCAATGAAGTTAAGGATCGTTTCCTTATGCCAGTGTAAACTCATTGCGGCGCTGTAAAAGTTGGAGTCCACATTGGTTTATACGCATCTAACCCCTTTGTTGAAGAAGGGAGTAGCTGAGAAAATCAACTCGCTGATGGGCGGGCTGTCCTTATGGATGGCTGCTATTCCTCAATGAAGCCCCCGGCTTTGGAAGTGGAAAACTCGCTATGTTGGGGGTACTACACACACCTGAAGTCGGGATCTGAGTTATCATCCTCATGTGCATAAGAGCATGGCCGGCCGCAGCGCTTGACCCAAAACCAAACCTGTGCCGCTGTTGCGGGCAACCTATGCTCGCCGTGTCAACGATTCCCCGTGGAGGCCCCTGGTCTCATGCACCACCGGCCGGTACTGATAACCACCCCGGTTACCACAAACCTCATCAGTTTATCCATCATACCGGGCCTGCCCTCCGAAGCCTTGGAGTAGGATGGCTTGTCCAACACCGGTATGGAACCCGGCAAGCTTCATTCCATGCCTTTACTTGTTATGCTTCGCTCACCGGATATTTTAGAAGGTCCAGACCCGGTAGAAACGTGTAGTGCTTTTGGTTTTTACTAATCAATTTCACTTCTAATGTCATTACAGTTGCAGCAATCAGCATATCATTAATTTCCACTCCATGGCTCGATCTGAACATCTTCATCAACTCGAACGCTTATTCCGATACGG
>SLJB01000264.1 GCA_007135335.1 Balneolaceae bacterium | reverse complement strand
TTGTGAATAATGCCCGGTGAAGTTGCAGTAGCGGTTACTCCGAGTGCATCACGCCCCAGTCCTGTGGCAAAATTCAACGAGCCATTCTCTCCAAAATCTTTATTGAGATTACCATTTTGGGCATTCACACTATATAAACGGTCTCCGGCTACATAGAGAAGACGCTGATCATCCCTGCCATCTGTCCAGTAAGCTACGCCGCGGTTTACCCCTCGCGCGGCGGGTTCTTCACCATCAAATGGATCAAACATCCATAATAATTCACCGGAGGATGCATTAAGTGCAAATAGCTTTTTTAGCGGAGTGGTTGAGTAGAGAATACCATCAATAATAATTGGATTAGCCTGAATTTCTGTGCGAACACCTTCAATTAAATCTCGCGTCGAAAACGTCCAGGCAATTTCAAGCTGATGAACATTTTCTATGTTGATCTGATTAAGTGAAGAGTATTGTGTCGAAGCTTTATCCCCTAAAAATGTATGCCAGTTCTTATAATTCTCATGATTCAGTTCAGGCGCAGAAATATCATTCTTTGAGCAAGCTGTTATCAAAAATAATAGCAGCAGAATTCTAATGTGGATTTTCATATCTGCAGATCAATAAAGTTGTTTGTTTTTCTGTATAATCATGAACCAAAACAGGTTTTCCAAAAAAAATAATATGCATGCTATTGTTACAAAGTATTTTAGTATTAAAAAATAGTTCTGTTATTAATCTTATTAGATTGTGTTTATGAAATTCAAAAACAAGGTTTACATCATTACAGGAGCCACTAGCGGAATGGGAAGGAGTATAGCACTTGAATTTGCAAAAGAGGGTGCTTCATTAATGCTGAGCGGAAGAAATAAAGAGCGTGGAGAGAAAGTTCGAACTTTATCATCACAAAAAAATACGTCACATTTCTTTTCGGGTGATCTGAGTCTTGAATTGGTAAACAAATCTCTTGTTGAAGAGTGCATGACTACGTTTGGCAGGCTTGATGGAGTGATCACAAATGCGGGAATGCTTGGATTGGGTAACATCACAGATTTACCATCTGAAGATTGGCACAAAACTTTTCAAATCAATGTGCATTCCGTTTATTATCTCCTAAAATATTCAATTCCGGAAATGCTGAAAAACGAAAATGGAGTGGTGGTCATTAATTCGTCAATTGCAGCTTTCAAATCTTTCCCGAATCACCCTGCATACTGTGCCTCAAAAGCGGCAGCTGTTGCCTTGGCAAAACAGGCTGCTTTAGACTATGGGCCGAAAATTCGCGTGAATGCCATTTGTCCGGGGCCGGTGGATACCCCTTTCTTGCACGATTCCGCAATTGCCTTTCCCGATCCCAAAAGTGCTGTTGAAGAAGCCGGAAATAGTACGCTCATGAAACGGCTGGGCCAACCTGAAGATATTGCAAAACTCGCGGTATTTCTTGCAAGTGATGACGCTTCCTGGATAACCGGGTGCTCTTACACAATTGATGGAGGTATTCTAACAGCCGGTTAAATATTTTACGTTTCAAGTCATCCAATTTGTGATTACTGTTTTAAAAATTAGCTCCAAGCAAGTATATTCTCCTTCGATATTGGAATTGGAGCTCAAATTAATATAAACGCGTTCAGGTCTCTGAAACTGCTCACCATTATATATGAATAACAGGATTGCTGCTGAGAACATGGCTCAGCTTTATAAAAAAGCTGCGGAGAAATATGGTGAGTTACCTGCATTTGCCACCCGAAAAAAAGAGCTTGAATGGGAGCCCGTCTCTTTTCGCGAATTATATGCACAGGGTTTGAACCTTGCTACGGGCCTCATTGAGTTAGGCGTGCAGGCAAAAGATCACGTAGGTTTATTTGGTGACAACCGTTTTGAATGGATTTTATCAGATTGTGGCATTCAGCTTTGCGGTGCCGCAGATGTTCCGCGCGGGCGTGACATCACGGATTCCGAACTTGTCTACATCATCAACCACGCAGGTATTAAAGTTGCAATAGCAGAAACAGAGATTCTTGTAAAGCGAATCCAAGATCTTCAATCTGAATTACCCTCATTAAAAGAAATAATTCTTCTTGAACCTGTAAAAAAACTTCCTGAAGGAGTTCTTCATCTTTCCAGCGTACTAAACACAGGTAAAAACCTTCGTGAAATTGGAGACAGACGGGCTGAAAGCAGAATGGATTCTATTCAATCAGATGATCTGTTCACTCTGATATACACCTCGGGTACAACAGGTAAACCTAAAGGGGTGATGCTCTCTCATGCCAATATTATATCGCAAATGAAAGTGATACCGATAGAGCTCTCATGTACAGATCGCGTACTTTCAATTCTTCCGGTTTGGCATATTTTTGAACGAGTATTTGAGGTATATACAATTGCTTGTGGTGTATGTACATATTATACGAGCATAAGAACTTTAGCTGATGATCTGAAAAATGTAGAGCCTACTTTCATGGGTTCAGCGCCCAGATTATGGGAAAGTTTGCACCAGCGAATACTGAAACGGGTTAAAGAGTCGCACCCAATGAGACAGCTTCTTTTTCATACGGCGTATTTTTTAAGCAAAATGTACAAATCGTCTCTCTATTTTATGTTCGACAAAAAACTGAAAGTGGAAAAAGCATCCCTCTTAAAGAGAATGTTACTAACACCACTGCATGCTGTGCGTTGGCTGATTATTACACCACTATACGGTTTTTTTAATGTCGCCGTTCTTGAACCCGTGAGAATGAGTGCCGGCGGTTCTCTTAAAGCTACAGTTTCTGGTGGCGGAGCACTGCCTGTTGAGATAGATCGGTTTTTCAATTTTATTGGTATTCCGGTTCTAGAAGGCTATGGGATGACGGAAACCTCTCCGGTAATTGCCGTTCGAACTGATGAAAAGCTGATAATCGGAACTGTGGGACCTGTAGTATCAAACACTGACGTAAGAATTGTTGATATTGAAAGTGGCACCGTGCTTTTTCCTGATGAAAATCACCCTGAGAATGGGCGTGGTCTCAGGGGTGAAATTAATGTGAAAGGCCCGCAGGTTATGAAGGGTTATTACAAAGAGAAAGAACTAACTGATAATACTATTCAGGACGGATGGCTGCGAACAGGTGATCTGGGTATGATTACGTTTAATAATTGTCTGAAAATCTTAGGCAGGTCAAAATCAACCATTGTTCTGCTGAGTGGTGAAAATTTGGAGCCGGAACCCATCGAGATGCGGCTTACTCAGAGTCCTTATATAGAGCATTGCATGGTAGTTGGGCAGGATAAAAAACACATCGGCGCGTTGATTGTACCTGATCTGGATGGTCTGCGAAGTGAAGGAATTGAGTTATCTTCATTGGAAGATGCCATGAACAGTAAAAAAGCTGAGAAAATAATCCGGGCAGAAATTAAAAAAATAAACAGTACCGGCAATGGGTTTAAGCGCCATGAACTGATTCAGGAATTCAGATTACTACCCGAAAATTTCAGAAATGGAGATGAGCTCACAAGTTTGTACAAAATGAAGCGCCATGTCATTCAAGATAAATATGCAGAGTTGATAGAAGCAATGTTTAACCATGAACCATCAGGAGCCATATAAATGGAATTTACAACTCAGCTTCTTTACCCGATTGACCAGATTTTACTTGCAGTAATGATATTTTCCATTATGTTTGGCATGGGTGCCAGTCTCACTGTTGACGATTTCAGAACTGTTGCACGCTACCCGCGAGGTATTCTCATTGGATTCCTGTCACAGTTCGGTCTGATGCCCTTTTTTGCATATGGATTGGCAGTCTTTCTGAATTTGCCTCCTGCATACGCAATATCCCTTATTTTAATCGGCTGTCTGCCGGGAGGTACCACTTCCAACATGTTTGCCTATTTTGCTCGGGGTTCTGTTGCCCTCAGTATTGCCATGACTACAGCATCTACAGTAATGGCGCTTTTGATGATGCCTCTTTTACTTGAATTTTATACATCAGATTTTACAAGAGCAATATCTGCTGAGGTACAGGCATCAGGAACAGGTACTGAGTTTGTGATTCCCACCGGCAACATCATTGCTTCGCTTGTGCTCGTATTAGTGCCGGTGGCTATGGGCATGTTTTTGAGGGCCAAATCGCAGGAGTGGGCTAAAACTGCAGAAGATACGGCCGGATTTATGGGGATTATTGTAATTATTTATTTAATTGGCACCGCATTTGCGCGCCATAGTGGATTGATGCTTCAAACACCCATTGAAATTTATATCTCAGCGGTTTGTGTTGGATTGTTGGGATTTCTGTTTGGTTTTTGGATGTCAAGGCTGTTTCGGTTATCACCCATATTCCAGCGAGCTATTTCACTCGAAACCGGAATTCAAAACGGGCCGATTGCGTTTGCAATAATCTTACTCAGTTTTGCTGAACCGGTGCAAAGCCAAATGCTTTGGCTTGCCATTCTCTATTCAACATTTATTGTGATCACCTCTTCGTTTATTACACTCTACTACAGGCGTGTTGGTAAGTTTGATTATGAGGTGTACAAAAACACAACAATTCATAACCGGCTATTTGGTGAAGAGTTTGTGAGCCATTACCCTGAAAACTTTCTTCCCAAACGCATTGAGCACGATCCCAGTCAGGGGTTTACACCTTCGCAGATCAGGAAAAAGAGCCAAAATAGTGATATATAGCAACAGTATATATTCTGCAGCTGTTGTTGAACTAATTATTAGAATCTAGTCTTTAAAGTTTTCAAAGTGAGTTACAGATTATTTCAATTGTAGAAAGCAACTTTCATGATGAAATAAATGAATGAGAAATATGCCCCTTTCAAGAATCTGAACTATATTCAGTTAAACGAAACATAAATTTAACAAGAAGTATGTTTGAAGTATTTGAATCCGGCTCCAAAATCAGCAAGAGTGATTACAAAAAACGCCTCCCGGAACTAAGAGCAGAGCTGTTAAAAACTCAGTTCCAGCTTCAAAAAGAGAATATTCCCGTTCTTATTAAGGTAGCCGGTGTAGAAGGTGCCGGTAAAGGAGACGTGGTAAACCGCCTTAATTCATGGATGGATACCCGCCATATAGAGACCTACGTTTTTCGTAAAGAAAGTGACGAAGAAGCCAATAGGCCTTTTTACTGGCGATACTGGAGAGTGCTTCCAAGCGGAGGTCAAATTGGAGTTTTTTTTGGTTCCTGGTACACAAAGCCTATACAAAGACTTGTATTTGAAGAAACATCAGCTGCAAAATTTGATGCAGAGATGAGTCATATTCGATCCCTCGAACAGATGCTTGTGGCAGGTGGAATGGTTATTGTTAAATTTTGGCTTCATATCCCGGAAAAAGAACAGCGAAAACGATTTGAAAATCTTGAGAAGGATGACCGAACCAAATGGCGTGTAACAGATTACGATTGGCGGTATCATAACAACTTTGATCGTTTTCTTAAGGTTAGTAAGCGCGCCATAAGGCAAACAGATACTTCAGATTCTCCATGGAATATTATCGATGCATCGCAACAACGGTATCGGGACATTGCATTTATGGAAATCCTGCTTCAACAGATGAAAGCTGCTTTGAACCGTAATGGGGTCAACAAGAAATTATCTGATCCGCTTACCCCCAAACTGCATGAAACTGCAAGGCCAAACAATATACTGAATCACGTTAACCTGTTACCTGCATTAAGCAACAATGAATACAAAAAAATATACAGTGAACTTTCTCTTGAAATTGAATATATGGCATGGCAGTGTTACCAAAATCAAATTTCAAATGTTATCGTGTTTGAAGGCTGGGATGCGGCAGGTAAAGGAGGTATTATACGAAGATTGGTACCTGCACTGGATGCAAAACTGTATCGTGTAATACAAATCTCTGCGCCAACCAAACTTGAAAAGTCGCATCACTATCTATGGCGCTTTTGGCAGGACATTCCCAAAGACGGTAAAATTACCATTTATGATCGATCCTGGTATGGCCGTGTATTGGTTGAAAGGGTGGAAGGCTTTGCATCAGAACCGGAATGGAGCAGGTCATATCACGAAATCAATGAATTTGAGCAGCAACTGATAGAACACGGTACTATTGTGAACAAATTCTGGCTGCACATAAGCAGTGAAGAACAGTTGAGTCGATTTGAGGAGAGGAAGCAGATTGAATATAAAAAGCACAAATTAACAGAGGAGGATTGGAGAAACAGAGAAAAAAGAGATGATTATAAATCTGCCGTGCACGACATGATTGCAAAAACAAGTACTGAATACGCTCCGTGGAATATTATACCGGCAAACTCAAAAAATTATGCACGTATTCGGGTGCTTGAGATCATCAGAGATTCTATGAAAAAGGCACTGGAAAAAAAGAATAAAAAAGTATCAGGTTCATGAGATGGAAATTATCACTAAAGATCTCTATTTGAATACTGAAGGCTTTTCCGATATTCACGATATCACAACTTCAGTTAACAATCTGATAGCTGATTGTGAGATTGATGAAGGGTTTTGTCATATTTTTGTGGTTGGATCAACCGCTTCAGTATCCACAATGGAATTTGAGCCTGCACTGGTAAAAGATATCAAAGAGAAACTGGAAGATTTTGCCTCTGAAAATATGCGTTCTCATCATTCCGAAACATGGGGCGATGATAATGGGTTTTCGCACATTCGGGCAACGTTTATGGGTCCTGGAATTACCGTGCCATTCAGAAACGGACTATGCATTTTGGGCACCTGGCAGCAAATTGTAATACTCGATCATGATAACCGTCCAAGAAAGCGCCATATAGTGGTGCAGGTTATAGGAAAAAGAGGGTAACTCCGTAAATGTTATCCTTCAAGTCTTGCAATCCCATCAAATAACTGCTATATACAGCGGAGCTTTCATTTTTTAATACAGATGGAAATATTCGAGTCGGGTAGTTTGGTTGCTGTTATTTCGCTGGTTCTCTTTTTTGTGGGATACCGATATTATTCGAAGTTTCTTGCAGAAAAAATCTACCGGCTTGATCCTGATTATATTACACCGGCCCATCGATTTAAAGACGGTGTAGATTATGTTCCCGCCAATAAGTATGTACTTTGGGGCCACCACTTTACCTCTATAGCCGGTGCAGCCCCCATTGTAGGACCTGCCATTGCAGTTTACTGGGGCTGGGTTCCGGCGATGTTGTGGGTGGTTTTCGGTACCATCTTCGCAGCAGGTGTTCACGATTTTGGTGTGATGGTTATCTCAGTTCGTAACAAAGGCCAATCCATTGGTACACTTGCTGATAAAATGATTGGCCAGCGTGCTAAAATTCTTTTTCTTTTTATCATTCTGATCCTGGTTTTGATGATCAATGCAGTTTTTGCATGGGTTATCTCAAATCTGTTCATCAGTTTTCCGGCAAGTGTGCTTTCTATATTTATTCAGATACCACTTGCCATATGGATAGGTTATCGTACCTATCGCGGAACCGGAAGTATAATGGTTCCGGCTCTCATTGTTCTGCTTGTAATGTATTTCACGGCCATTCTTGCAAGCTATGTTCCTGTATTACAGATCGATTTGGTTCAGTATTTCGGGGGCGAAGAAAATGTTGTTATTTTAGGGATGTCCGGTATTGAGATGTCTTTTTTTGTATGGATAGCCATCCTCATGATTTATGTTTACATCGCATCCACTCTGCCGGTATGGAAACTTCTTCAGCCGAGAGATCTTATCAACTCCTACCAACTGCTGTTGGGTTTACTGATTCTCTACCTTGGATTATTCGTAACAAACCCCGGTATTTCTGCACCACCCACAAACATGGAAGCCGGCGATGTGAGTTGGTTTCCACTTCTGTTTATCACCATAGCCTGCGGGGCAATTTCCGGATTCCATGGGTTAGTTTCCTCGGGAACCACTGCAAAACAGCTTGATAAAGAAACGGATGCACGATTTATCGGATATCTTGGGGCTGTGGGTGAGGGTACACTTGCACTCATTACCATAGTTGCCGTAGTAACCTATTTCAACACCACCGGCGATTTTTTGGCCCACTACCACTCATTCGAAGAAGCAGGAGCCACCGGCCTGAATGTATTTGTGCAGGGTGCCGCTCAATTAGCTACCGGTCTTTTGATACCTCTCGAAGCTGCTCAAACTATCATCGCGGTTATTGTGATCAGCTTTGCAGCTACAACGCTGGATACATCTGTGCGACTAATGAGATACATTATAAATGAGCTGGGAGTTACATATAAAATAAAACCCCTAACTCATTTGCACGTTTCAACAATGATTGCAGTAGGGGCGAGTGCAGCTCTTGTCCTAATTCCTGAAGGTCCGCGCGGTTTGGGTTCCGGTGGTTACCTTCTGTGGCCACTATTTGGCACATCCAATCAACTGCTTGCAGCTATCAGTCTGATCATTCTTACAATCTGGTTGAAAAGAAAAGGACGAAATATTATATACACCCTTATACCCTTACTATTTCTGTTATTTGTTACGTTATGGGCAATGGGTGAACAGGTGTTTTTTCAATGGGCAATTTGGAGTGACTCCGGGGGGAATATGCTCTTATTTATATTTGGATCAGTAATTCTTGGTTTCACAATATGGATTATCCTTGAAGCCCTCTCATTAACCCGATCCTTATCAGAAACAGATAATGGCGATTAATTATTTACTCTATTTAGAATTTTACCATTAATAAATGTTTCAAGGATAGTTACAACCTGATCAACCAGTTTTTGACGGGATTGTCTGCTTGCCCAGGCTACATGCGGTGTAATAAGCAGATTAGATGGCTGATTTTGAATCAATTCATCATTTTTTGCCGGTGGTTCTATGCTCAATACATCCAGTGCTGCTGCTTTTATTTTTCCTTCCGTGAGAGCTTTCAGTAAGTCATTTTCATTCACAATTCCACCACGCCCCATGTTCAGCAGAATGGCACTCTTTTTCATCAAATTTAACTTTTCTTCATTAATCAGGTTTTCCGTGTACTGTGATAGCGGTGAGTGTACAGAAACCACATCACTTGTTTCAAAAAGATACCTGAGTGAAACTCTCCCGGTTCTTGGAGGTCGATCTGGAACTACGCTCTCGGCAATCAGAATATTCATTCCAAATGCTTCTGCTAGCTGTTGAACACGTTTACCAATTTCTCCATACCCGATGATACCAAGAGTTTTGCCTGATAGATTTTCAATTGGATAATCAAGCAAGCAAAAAAACGGGCTCTCTGACCACGATTGATCTCTCACTGATTTATCATACTGCGAAAGACTTCGTGTAAGGTATAGTAAACATGCAAATGTGTGTTGCGCTACCGATTCAGTAGAGTAATCAACCACGTTACAAACAGGGATATTCAACTTTTTTGCTGCAAGCAGATCAACATTGTTGGTTCCGGTTGCCAAAATTACAACCAGCTTTATGTGTGAGTGTTTTTGTAATAACCCTTCATCAAGTACCACTTTATTCGTGAGCACAATATCAGCGCATGATATTCTATCAGAAGTTTCATCAGGGTTAGTTGTATCATGCAAAATCCATTCAAACGGAAGATGAAATAGCTCGTTCGTATAAAGATCGTGAGGAGAGAGGCTTTTATAATCAAGGACTACTGCTTTCATATTGTAATTCCGTTACATCTGGCTAGGTTAAAAAAAATGAATAAAATTTGATTCTTATCAGGGTAATTTTGCAAATTACCAGACAACTTATTAAAAGAGCATGACTATTGTTAATTACAACTTAGATACTATGGAAGAAAATAGTTCAGGACAAGGGAAAAACGCTGTTATTCCTAAAGAAATTGATCAATGGAGCTGGGGAGCATTCTTTTTGAATGCCATCTGGGGAGCCGGAAATAAAACTTATGTAGCTCTTTTAGCTATTATTCCTTTCATAAACATTATTATGATGATTGTACTCGGGCTGAACGGAAATAAATGGGCCTGGAGAAACAAAAGATGGGAAAGTGTAGAACACTTTGAGAAAGTACAGAAACGGTGGGCTGCAGCAGGTTTTCTTGCTTTAGGTTTCTATCTCTATTTTTTGGTTAAAGGAATTATGTCACTATAGCGGGTAGTTTTTTAGTAACCTTTATAAACATATTTTTTACATATACCGGCTTTTTTGTAGTTTTGAGAGATGAAAAAGTTTGTTCTATCCAAAGAAGATCAGTCTCCCGCCACATACTCCATTTCTTATCGTGATCTTCTGAATGAAGCACAGTTAGATGCAGTAACGCATAATTCAGGGCCGGTATTGGTTGTTGCCGGAGCCGGTACAGGAAAAACACGCACACTCGTGTACAGAGTTGCCCGGCTTGTTGAAAGCGGCGTGGATCCCTCTGCCATACTGCTTCTTACATTTACACGCAGGGCATCGCACGAAATGCTTCAGAGGGCCAGTCAGATTCTGGATGAGCGCTGTAAGAGGGTAGAGGGAGGTACGTTTCATTATTATTGTAGTAAATTACTTCATCAATATGCCTCTAAAATCGGTTATCCTGAAAATTTTACCATTATCGATGTATCTGATGCAATGGATGCCATTCAAATGGTACGAAGCCGTTCAGGTTTTGCAGATAACAAGCGCAGATTTCCAAAAAAATCGACGCTCTATTCCATCTTCAGTTCATCTGTTAACAAACAGTGCCATATTAATAAAACAATTGAGGAGCAATTTCCGCAATTTGTAACGCATGCAGGATCAATTGAAAGTCTATTTGATGCATACAGTGCTTATAAAGAGGCCAATTTTGTAATGGATTTTGATGATCTGCTGGTTAAAACACGAGATCTACTGAATAATCAAGAAGACATTCGGCTGAAAGTGGCTTCAAAAAACAGGCATGTTCTTGTTGATGAATACCAGGATACAAATTCACTTCAAACAGAACTCACTAAACTCTTCAGTTGTGTTCACAAAAATGTAATGGCTGTTGGTGATGATGCGCAAAGTATCTATTCATTCCGTGGGGCTGATCATAAAAATATGTTTCGGTTTTCTGATCATTTTTCCGGAACCAAAGTGATTAAACTCGAAGAAAATTACAGATCAACACAGCGAATTCTCGATGTTGCCAACCGTGTGCTTGAAGAGGCTAAAGAAAAGTTTGAGAAAAAACTCTATACAAATAATGAAGAAGGAGATCTGCCCGGCTTAATAAAGGCTGCGAATTTAAACGATCAAAGCAGATTTATCACACAGATGATACTGAATCTCAGAGAGCAGGGGTTTGAACTTAATGACACAGCCGTTCTTTTCAGGAACGGGCGGGACTCTTTTGACCTTGAGGTGATGCTCAATCAAAAAAATATTCCGTATCTAAAATTTGGCGGGCAGAAATTCACGGAGGCAGCTCACGTAAAAGATGTGCTTGCGCATCTGCGGGTTTACCTGAACCCAAGAGATACCATTTCCTGGAACAGAGTGTTAATGCTTATTGACGGTATCGGCCCAAAAACAGCAGAAGAACTATTTGCCTGGGGGCAGCAAAAAGATGGAAACCCCTTCAGGCCGGATCAGGCACCCAATACGAGTGAAAAATATTTGATTCAGTTAAGAGCTCTGGGCTCTCTCTTCGAAAAGCTGAAAAAAAACGATGGAGCCGTAACTGAACAGCTTAAGGAGGTTGTTGAGTACTACTCAGTATTTTGTAAAAAGAGGTTTGATGATCACCCGAAACGGATGAAAGACCTGGAAACGTTTGTTGACATATCTGGAAAATATAACTCACTTGGGAAAATGATCGAGGAAGTTGCTCTTGATCCTATTGAGGCTACTGCAATAGAAACTGAAGCTTCTCAAAAAGATGAACCACCATTAATATTGAGCACTATTCATTCATCAAAAGGTCTTGAATGGCGAACGGTCTTTCTTATCCAATGCCTCGATGGTATTTTGCCTTCAGGCTATGCCATTGATGATGAAGATCAAATGGATGAAGAGGTTCGGTTACTTTATGTAGCCGTAACCCGGGCAAAAGAACAGCTCTTTATAACATATCCTGCACTCTATCAAAGCAGATATGGTGATTATTTTTCAAATCCTAGCAGGTTTATAAGTAACATTTCAGAGAAACAGCTTGAGCCTTGGTTACTTATAGAAGAGACTTCCGAAGATCAGCTTCAACAAGGAGAAATAAGCTCAAATAAAAATCTCGACTCGTAAATACATTATAATCTTTTGAGCTGTTTACGCTGTTTCAGCATATCGGCAATCAGCCAGATAACCGGATAAACGGGAATAAAAACTGCCAGGGAAAAAAAGATAAGCTGCCGACCCGGCGGGCGATCTCTCAGGCAAATACCGGCAACACCTGCCATCCAAAAAACAAAAAACATAAACATGAAAAAGGCTGCAAATAATGAGCCTGTAAAACCAAAGTAATTGTAGAGAGTTTCAAGCATTAGCTTTCATCAAAAATGATTAACTTATACCTCATATAGCCGATCGTTCAGTATGAAACAAAACTTCTGATGCAATCGGCATTCACAGTATGAAGATACATGTAGTACAGCAATCAAAAAAACGAACATTGCTGATTATATCTGAATCTGTGCCAGTTAAATATTATTCACTCAAAAGTACCTGTTTAAATGACACCCACAGTTTCAATTGTAGGACGCCCGAATGTGGGTAAATCAACTCTTTTTAATCGCCTGATTGGCAGAAGAAAAGCTATTGTACACGATCAATCAGGAGTAACCCGCGATCGTCACTATGGCGAAAGTTTCTGGAATGGACGAAATTTCTCCGTAATTGATACCGGAGGATATCTTCCCAGTGAGGGAGATGTAATATCTGATGGAGTACGTGAACAAGTGCATCTTGCCATTGATGAATCTGATGTGATTCTTTTTGTGGTAGATACCGAGACCGGTATCTCCTCGCTCGATAAAGCTGTAGCTGCACTGCTCCGACGGCAGAATAAACCGGTATTGCTAGTAGTAAACAAGTGCGATAATGAAGACAAAAGATTAAATTCTGTTGAATTTTATGAACTTGGATTTGATGAGATGTTTCCTGTTTCGGCAATTAGCGGAACCGGAACAGGTGAAGTTCTTGATAGGGTAGTGAATCTTTTACCACCGGATACAGAAGTCGAAAATGAATCTGAATTTCCAAAAATAGCTTTTGTTGGCCGGCCAAATGTTGGTAAAAGCAGTTTAATGAATGCACTTCTCAAAAATGAGAGATGTATTGTAACAGACATTCCAGGCACAACAAGAGACGCTATCAACAGTAAACTGGAATATCAGGATGAAACGTTTATTTTGGTGGATACTGCCGGATTGCGTAAACGCGCTAAAGTAAAAGAGAATATTGAGTTTTACAGCACTGTTCGCACCGACCGGTCCATAAAAGAGGCAGATGTGGTAGTTCTCCTGCTTGATGCGATGCAGGGCTTTGATGAGCAGGATAAACGCATTTTGAGAGAAGCTGAAAATTTCAACAAAGGAATTATCATAGCTTTAAACAAATGGGATCTGGTTCCGGATAAAGACACAAATTTGCTCAAAGAATTTGAATCATACATTTATGGGAAGGTTAGAACTCTGTCTTACATCCCGATAATTTCAATCTCAGCCATAACCGGCCAGCGCATAGAAAAAGTACTGGATGTTGCAAAAAGAGTAATTGCTGAGCGGAGAAAAAAGATATCTACCAGCGATATGAATACTTTTATCGAAAGGATTCTAAAAGAGCGCGCACTCCCTGTTAAGCGAGGTAAACAGCTTAAAATACAATACGCATTGCAGGTTAAATCGAACCCTCCGGTATTTAAATTTTTTATGAACAATCCTCAGGAACTTCCAGCCAACTACAGGCGGTTTATAGAAAATAAAATTCGTGAACACTATGGTTTTGAGGGAGTACCGATAACCATGGTTTTTCGGCAAAAATAGCCCAAAAAGTGCGAATAACTTTTGAACAGAATCTGTCAAAGGGTTATTTTGTCAAATTCTAAGCAAATATCATTAAACAACTACTTAAAGAATGCAGAACAACCTTGATATACCGGCTGCTAACCCGCTAACTGATGATTTTAAGCGTGAAAGAAAACTCTCATTACTTGAGCGTATTTACCTGCCTGAAATTTTTAAGGGACTATGGTACACTCTCAAACTGATGTTTGCTCCAAAATTCACAATGATGTACCCTGAAGAAAAATGGGACCCGCCATCAATTTTCCGGGGCCGCCCTGTTCTTGTAGAAGATGACGGGCAGGAGAGATGCGTTTCCTGTGGATTATGCGCACGTGCATGCCCGCCGCTTGCAATCAGCATGCAGGCAAATGAGGATTCTGACGATCCAAAAGAGAGGTATCCTGAAAAGTTTGAAATAAATATGCTCAGATGTATCTATTGTGGATTTTGTGAAGAAGTTTGTCCGGAAGAGGCAATTGTAATGAGCAAAGATTACGACATTGTTTTTGAATCAAGAGAAGATGCTATATATGACAAACAGCGTCTTTTGGTACCCAAGGAAGACCTCAAGGAAAGGCTCGATTTTCTGAAAGAATACCGAAATAATCAATTTGGCCAGTTCTGGGATTTTCAGGAAGAGAACAACATTCATTCCGTTCGAGACAGAGATCAGGACTGGAATACGGGACTTTCACTTGTGGACATGCTTGAACAGCAGAAAAAGAATGATGCTACTAAAGCATCCTCAAGCTGGGCTATTTAAACTCTTGAATATAATGACCCTACAAGAGTTTAAGCAACATGATGTAGACACACTGATTGATGATGCAGAATATCTGCTGGATGAAGCTGAGGCTCTGAAATACGTCATTGATTCTGTACCCTACGATGAAATTCCACCTGATGATCTCAGTATCTACGATAAACTGAGACTGATTGATCATACTCAAAATAATTACTACAGACCGGTTCTTGAACGTGTGTTTTCAGAAAATCGCCTTATCAAATTATCTGAATTCAATCACTTTAGAGATACCTTTGAAAGCAAAGCGGATCAGGATGAGATCGATGTTCAAAAAGTTCTCAGTAAGATTATAAAACACAGGGCAGCGTTACTCACCATTATTAAGAAATTTTCAAAAATTGACTGGGAACGATTGTTAAGAAACAGAGAAAACAGAGAAATAAATTTATTTCAGTTTGCCTCCTCAATGATTGAAAATGAGAGGAAACTGTTAAAAGAAATTGCTGATCTGGTTTTGATTTATCAGAATGAACAAATGCATCAAAGAGAGATAAACAAGCGATCCATTAGAAAAGACACTTAGAGGATAAAATGTGGGGTGACGTATATTTTTTAATTGCTGTGATCCTGAGCCTTTCAATTATCTTTCAAAAATATCCTAATGACGTTAAGGATATAAAATTCACCTCTATAGCGGCACTCATTATTTACCTTACTGGTCAATTAATACAATTTGTAGAGTTGACATATATTGATCGGGTTAGCACAATGCTGACCATTGTTTCCCTTTCACTGGTATTTGTGATATTACTTATGCTTATCCGCAAGTTGAAACCAGTTGTGTTTCAATATCCTTATCCAATAGTCTTTCTTCCGCTGATGCTTCCTGTCTCATTTGCATTTATGATGGACACGATTATTGTGGAACAGATCATATTTGCTTCCATCCAAGCAGTAGTTATCGTTGTACTATTTTTATTAACAGCAGGATATAGTGAATATATGGAGTCAAAATGGGGGATGGGTACCGGCTTAATTTTATTTATTTTGGCTTTTGTTCTTTATTGGATGGTAAAAGAGATATATCCGGTCCCGGAATGGATTTGGAAAATAGCAACCTCAGCAGGAATGGTATTAGTTATATATTCATTTAGTGGCTTAGTATTCAATAAAATATATAACAGGGTAAATGATATAAATAGATGAACAAAGGAGATAAGGCTGTAGATTTCACATTATTAAACAGTGATGGGAAAGAGGTAACACTTTCTGATGAAGTTAAACAAGGTAATGTATTACTTCTATTTTTTCCGTTAGCCTTTAGTAGTGTGTGCACTGAGGAATTATGTACAGCACGGAATAATATGAAGCTATATAACTCATTGGATACCAATGTAATTGCAGTAAGTGTTGATAGTTTTTTTACACTAAAAGAGTTTAAAAAATCTAACAACCTGAATTTTACCTTATTAAGTGATTTCAATAAGGAGATATCCGCTGAGTATAATTCTCTTTATGAAGATTTCTTTGGGATGAAGGGAGTTTCCAAGCGTTCAGCATTTGTTATAAATGGGGATATGATAACAACGTATTCAGAAATTCTAGATGATTCCGACCAGGTACCGAACTTTAAAGCA
>SLJB01000050.1 GCA_007135335.1 Balneolaceae bacterium | reverse complement strand
GCAGTCACTGTGACCAAAATCAATCCCATGCCAACGATTTGCAGACCCCCAAGAGTTTCACTCAAAATGATAATACCAAACAAAGATGCTATGACCGGTTCAGCCATAGACACAACTGAGGCCACAGCCGGTGAGGTATGATTCAGGCCGACGATATAAAAGATAAACGACAATCCTGCTCCAAGAACACCTAATAGTGCGAACAACAGCCAATCCGGTGCACCCAGAACGGCAACCACTTCGTTGCCATCACTCGGCCAGATCAGGATGGCCACAAGTACTGCAAACGCTATTGAGAGTATAGCCTGCGGACTGCCGTGTGGTGCAGCATATTTAAATCCAAAAATGAATATTGCATAGGACAGGCCTGCAAGTAATCCGGCACCAACACCTGTAAAAGTCAGGCCACTGGCACCGATGTCATAAATCTGTGTCAGCAGTACGATGCCAATCATAACAATGATAATAGCGGCCCACTTAAACGCTGTGGGTTTTTCCAGCTTGAATGTGAATGAGACGAGATATACGAATACCGGTGCGCTGTACATCAGCGTTGCCGCAACCGCTACTGTCCCTTGCTCAATACTCACAAAATAAAAAGCAAAGTTACCGGCTACTCCAAGGCCGGCAATCACTGACCAGAACCATAACCTGAAATTTTTCAAGCCGTTGTTCTTTGGGCGCAATAACAGCCAGACGAAAACGAATAACATCCCGATCGCTCCGCGATACCATGACACTACGAACGCATTCCAGCCCTCAGACATGAGAATGCCTCCAATTCCGCCAGATAGTCCCCAAAAAAGAGCTGCCGTTACCACGAATGCGGTACTTAGATTCTTCATTTGTTTTAAATTTGTCTGAGTGAATAGGAGAAGGAGAAAACTACAACTATAAAGGCTTTGCTAAAACATTAAATCTTAACCGGGTCAAATAGAAAATGCAGTATTCATACAGATTCAAACTGAACTGAGATTTATATAAACATTACCCAATGAAGTATAACGGTTCTTATTCCCGCCATAAATATGTTTTAAACATGCTGGAAAATAAATTTAGCAGGTCTCTGAAAACAGTCGTTGGACTTTAAAATAGAGAAGTAATCATCACAGGAGCATTTAGTGTGTCAGGTAAAGCAAATGTGATGAGATTAGCTGGGAAGCTGATTCGGGGTTCTTTGTGCCCGAAGTATAGATGAATATAACCAGCCCGGCAGAGTAAACATCAACGATGTGTTTTTGATACAAGCGAACAAGGATAATGATTTAGAAACCTAAAAAAACCTACAATATAATGAGCGAAACAGAAACAAGAGAAGCCATAGAGACCACCAATCCTGCAACCGGCAGAAGCCTCAAACACTACGAATATATGACTGAAGAAGAGGTAAAAGAGGCTATTTCAAAATGTCATCAAGCCTTCAAAACCTGGAGGGATGTCTCTCCTGAAGATCGGGCCGAAGTAATCAAGACCATTGGTAAAGAACTGATCAAAGCCAAAGATGAGTTGTCGCAATTGATGACCGATGAGATGGGAAAGACTTTAGTGCAAAGCAGGCAGGAGGTAGATCTGTGTGCTGCCATTTGTGAATATACCGCGGAGATTGGCCCCAATGAGTTGAAGGCTGAGGAGCGGGAAATGGTGAATGGAAACAGAGGGCGCGTTTCATATGCTCCCATCGGTGTGGTATATGGTATACAGCCCTGGAACTATCCGGGATATCAGGTTGTGCGGTATTCCATAGCCTGTATGATGACAGGTAACGCGGTACTATTAAAACACGGCTCAAACGTTACAGGCTCAGCTAAACTGCTGGAGCGAATTTATCAAAAAACCGATATCCCTGACGGTTTGTTTACTGTGTTGGTGATCAATCATGATCAGTCTGATGAAGTGATTAAACACAAACGTGTACGGGCAGTAACGTTCACAGGAGGCCCCGATATAGGGAGACATATAGGACAGTTAGCCACCGCCGAGTTGAAAAAAACAGTGCTGGAGTTGGGCAGTAATGATGCCTACATGGTTTTTGAAGATGCTGATATTGATGAAGCTGTAGAAGCTTGTGTAAAAGGGCGTATATACAACAATGGCGAAACATGCATTGCGGCGAAGCGATTCATCGCAACCGAGAAAGTGTACGATGAGTTTCGGGAGAAATTTGTAAAGACCATGAGTGAAGTGAAAATGGGTGACCCCAATGATGAAAGTACTGAATTAGGCCCTCTTGCCCGTGAGGATCTCCGCGACAATTTGCATGAGCAGGTTATGAAAAGTGTTGAGAATGGAGCCAAAATAGCTTGTGGAGGGGAAATTCCCGATGGTGAAGGATTTTTCTATCCTGCCACCGTTTTGGAAAATGTACAGCCCGGACAACCTGCTTACGATGATGAACTTTTTGGCCCGGTAGCTTCACTGATTAAAGCCAAAGACAACGAAGATGCTATGCGCATTGCAAACGACAGCCGGTATGGACTGGGTGGTGGAATCTTCTCTAAAAATGAAGAGGGCGCCATCAAAATGGCCGAGAAGTACTTTGATACAGGTATGGTGTTTATTAATACCTTCGGAATAGCTGATCCCGCTATGCCGTTTGGTGGTGTAAAAAATTCAGGCTATGGCCGGGAACACGGCGGATTCGGATTGAAAGAATTCGTGAACATTAAAAGTATTATGATAAAGCAGTAAAGATGTTTTACCGGTTATCTTATAAAATCCTGCTGTGGCAGCAGGATTTTATAAGATAAGGTGTTGATTTAAATCTAAACGAAAAGAGGCTTTTATACCTCTTTAAGTGCCTGATTATTTTACATACAATCTTTAGAAATTGTAAGGTTCTATTGTAATCATATAACTGAATGATGCTGTAAGTACACTAAATTTATCAGTTACATGCTTATGCAGCTAAACGATAGTTTAGAGAAAGTTTAAACTGCGACACTCTTCGTCAAAGACCTAAATAGAGAGAGAAAATTTCAATATGCGGTACTCACTTAGAAACGGAATATTATGGCTCTCTATTTATGCGTTACTTGCCCTGATTCCGATGATCATCGCAGTGGTTGGGCAAAACCCGGAATACCGCACTTTCTGGATTGAGTTTGGGGTTTCTTTAGGTTTTATTGGTTTATCGATGTTTGCACTGCAGTTTTTGTATTCAGGCAGATTTAAGAGCATTGCCCCGGCATTTGGCAAGGATAACCTTATCAATTTTCACAGGCAGATCGGGATCACCGCATTTTTCCTTATCCTGGCGCACCCGATAACCCTGATTATCGCGGAACCCACATTTATCTCCTATTTCGATCCCCGTGTTAATCTGATGCGCGCCATTGCACTGAGTTTTGTTACGATTGCAATTATTCTGATAACAATTACCAGCATCTGGCGCATCACATGTAAGCTGCAATATGAGCATTGGAGGTTACTTCATGGCCTTTTAGCGCTGGCAATTGTATTTATAGGAGTTGTCCACGCTATGCAGGTATCACACTATTTGGATCCGTTGTGGAAAAAAATTGCCATGGGGGCAGTCATGTCAGGGGCAATGTACCTTGTAATCCATACACGTTTGGTCCGCCCATGGCTGAATAAGAAGAGGCCTTACACAATTGTGGCTGTTGAAAAAGAAATCGGGGACTGCTGGACACTTTCACTTAAAGCTGAAGGCCATCACAGAATGAAGTACACTCCCGGTCAATTTTCATGGATAACGATCGGGCCCACTCCCTTTTCCCTTCAGCAGCATCCATTCACGTTTGCATCGAGTGCCCGGGATGAACTCATAAAATTTACCGCCAAAACGGAGGGTGATTTCACATCCACATGGGAGAATATGCAACCCGGCGGATGCGCGTGGCTTGAGGGTCCGTTTGGGTCTTTTACTCCCCACAAAGACCGTCACATTTTTATGATTATGGGAGGTATCGGAATAACGCCGGCAATAGGCATGCTCCGTACTATGCGCGACGATAACGATCCAAGAAAAGCAGTACTGGTCTATGCAAATAACAGCTGGGACGAAATCACCTTTCGTGATGAAATTGAGGAACTAAGCCGTGAAATTAATCTGAAAGTTGTCCATGTTCTCGATGAACCTCCCGAAGGCTGGAATGGTGAAGAGGGTTATATTACCGAAGAGCTTCTGGATAGATATATGCCCGAAGATCATAACGATTACATGTTTTTTATTTGCGGCCCCGAACCTATGATGGATATGGCCGGAATAGCATTATATGACCTGGGTATCAAGTGGAATCACATATACATGGAGCGCTTTCAGATAGTTTGATTTCGATAAAATAAAATTGGATTACCGAGATGGAAAAACATTGGAAACTTATTCATAAAATAATTCGGCGAATGGCTGACGTTGTAACCATTCTTCTGGTCGTTTCTTGCATTTTATTCGCAACAAGGGCATTTTAAATTACGCTTATGCTATATATTCTCATCTTACTATCACTTACAGGTATTGGCATCTCCATCTCTAAAAGATATATGAGGGAGCACTCTGATGCCTCGGAAATGGAGCCTGAGG
>SLJB01000278.1 GCA_007135335.1 Balneolaceae bacterium | reverse complement strand
TAAACGTATAAAGTGTATATATTATACACATTCTGATACGCATTAATGAAATATATAACTAAAAATAGCAAATTCCGGTTAATCATCCCGATGCTTGTTGCGTCAGGAATTGCTTTATCAGCTTTACACCTGCATAACGATGTTAAGCTTTATGAAAACGGAATTTCTGTTTCCTCAAGCCATTCCTATTCCGATTGTCTGTTATGTGATGCTGTTTTTCAGATTCATGACAATACAGAAAACGATTCCTTTGTTTACTTTACATCTGAGAATGTATTAGCAGAAACCTCACCAAGACTCGACTCTCATCTATCCATTATTAACAGGGATGATCGCGCCCCTCCTTTTCAGTTGTCATAATTCCCTTCTGCCCTTTTATTGCATAAATTTAACAATTTAAGCTTACAGAGATCCGTTTTATATGCTGTATCTCTTCTAAAATGATATCTGAAACTCATGAAAATATTAGAATTACAGTCATTTTATTTTCTTATCACACTATTTTACCTGATTTGAAGAAGCAGAACAAATACATATCGTTTTTCTTTGCGGCCGTTATCGCTTTTGGGGTAACGATCTCTTCTATACATGTCCATATCGACAGTTTTCATGATGTGGAAACTGAACATGTTTTAGTTGAAAAAGAACTGAGTTGTGTGATTTGTGGTTCCGCTTTCAAATTCAATTACGCTGGCCACACTTTAGTCACTCATCAGGTTATTAATGAAGCCCTTTTCTTAGATATTGATTTTGAACATACCCTCACTCCCAAAGGTATCTTAAAAGATGGCCGAGCTCCCCCCTTCTCCGGTTAAAGAAGTTAAGTCTATTCTATTTTGATTTATTCCGCTGCCCCTTGTGCTTCATCTTTGGTGACGCTTTGGTGGTCATATTTGCGGTATAAGATCCTTCAACCCCAATAATAAACTCTAAATTAACCCGACATGAATTATTCGATAAAAAAGTTACAATTCGGAAGTTTGGCTTTATTCGCCATAGCTCTGTTCACCATTCAAGCTTGTGATACTACAAGTGCAGACGACCATGATGACCATGAAGATGCCGTTGGTTTTGTAATAACACAAAACAATGCTGAAATTCTACGGTTCGAAAACAACCAGGCTATTTGGAATCCCGATGGCGCATGGAACGACTATTATCGTGATGGCATCAATGCAATTGTTATTTCTCCTGATGTGATTCAACTTACTGCAGACAATCCTCGTGGAATGACACCTTCAGTTACTCTGAGATGGATCGACGAAGACGGAGATGTGTATGACCTCCCTGATGATGAATCCGGTGAATACAGTCTTCTTTGGGAATGGGAAAAGCCGAATATCATAGCTAACGAGTGTACTGCTGAAGCAAGAGAAAATACAGAAGTACTTGATGCAATACGACCGGCTAATCTTGAACAACACGGAAGCGATGGCCTCTGGGGTTTCCATTTCCGTGCAGACCATGCAGGTCAGGATCGATTACGTTTTAGCCTTATGCATAATGATCACGCAGATTTCACTTCAGGATGGGTAAATGTAGTTGTGGCTCATGATGAACATGATCTGATAGATGAAAATGGTATTTACATGCATACCCGCAACAAATGCAGAACCGACCGATAAGATAAAATCTGAGACCGACTAAATATTTTTTTACAAATTGTGATCTCATTTAAGCAGTTTATGAGTCGTAACTTAGAGAATTATTAAAAAGGGCGATTTAGAAATCGCCTTTTTTTAAATTTAAATTCTTTTTTCACCCAAAAGATGTTCAACCACATTCTTTCAATCTTTGTCTTTCTGTCGTTCAGTTTTTCTCATGACATTGAGGATGCAGAGTTAATCTCTTCATCCGGAATTATATCAGGAATTGTTGTTGATGTAGAATCCGGAGAATCTGTTTCCTATGCATATCTACATTTAGAGGGAATTAACCGTACAACTACCAGTGATCGCGATGGACGTTTTGAGCTGAGAAATATACCTGAGGGAACTTACACGATAATCATTCACCGAATCGGTTATGTTACACAGAATCAAACGATCCAGATTGACAGAGACGAAGATAAAGAAATCAGAATTCAGTTAAGACCCACGGTTCTCTCCGGGCAGGTAATAGAGGTAGTGGCTGATGCTGAAGGTACACTTGGTTCAAACCTGGAGCATGCATCCATAAAAATAATCGGCGATCAGCTTCGAAGAAACCTGGATGTTACGCTTTCAGGTACATTAAATAACCAGGCCGGATTTTCTGAAAGAGGAATGGGGGCAGCACCCGGAAGACCCGTTATACGTGGATTAGGCGATGAACGTATACTCATTCTCGAAGATGGTGGACGAACCGGTGATGTTTCCTGGGCGTCGGGTGACCACTCTGTAACCGTTGACCCCTCATCCGCAAATGAGATTGAGATTGCACGGGGGCCGGCGGCACTTGAGTTTGGGGCAGGAGCCATTGGCGGAGTGATCAATGTGGTTCGCAATCAGATTCCCAATAGCATACCATCCAGAACCACTGGTACACTTTCTATGCAAGGAGCTACCGTTAATAATGGGTTAATGGGGGCCGGCTCGGTTACTGTGCCATGGAATGATCTTGTCTTTAATATCGGCCTAAATGGTCGTTTAGGACAAAATTACAAAACTCCTGCTGGAATACTTGAAAACTCCTACCTGCAAACTACAAATAACGGGTTTGGCATCGGCTACATCCGACCTTGGGGGTATGCAGGGCTGTCCGGTTCTATCTATTACAGCGAATATGGCATTCCGCCAGATCCCGAAGGCGGACATCCTTCCGGTGTGGATATAGAGATGGTTAAATATCAGACTGAGGGAAGGGCTGAAATACTCATCAGAAATTCATTTTTTAACCTGCTCGAAACTCGTGGTTCATTTATCAGGTATCATCATGTTGAACTGGAAGCGAGTGGGAATGTGGGTACGCAATTTGACATGGATACCATAACAGGATCATTCAAATTGAGAAACAAGGGCTGGGGATTTTTTGATAACGGTGTTATCGGCATGTGGGGTGAGTTTGTGGATTATTCAGTTTTTGGTTCACGAACACCTGATTCAAACTCCGGAAGCGGAGCCATCTTTGCAATACAGGAAGCGGATATAGGTTCATTGCATCTGGAAGCCGGATTCCGATTGAACCACACCACAACGCGGCCTGAACGGGAAAGACCCAATTCATTTATCGGCCATGTTCGCCAGCGAACATTTACAGGGCTTGAATCCTCTTTGTCTGGTATTTATCATTTTGGCAGGGGGTTTTATTTAGGCACTACCCTTATGCACTCCTGGCGAGCCCCAACCCTTGAAGAACTTTATTCAGAAGGCCCTCATCTTGCAGCGTATGCATTTGAAATCGGAAACCCTGACCTTAATGCAGAAAGAGGCCTTGGAAGTGAAATTTTTGCCCGGCTTAAACAAGATATTGCCACTTTTCAGATAGCGGGTTACTATAACTATTTTGGGAATTTTCTTCACGCCCAGAATACCGGCAGGCCAAGTATTCCAAGGGCTGATTTGAACGAATTTCAATATGTTGGCACGCAAGCAACAATCTATGGTGCAGAATTATCGACGGAACTTCAGTTACGTAACAATCTCGCTTTGGATAGCAATATATCTCTGACCATTGGCGACCGTGTGGTTTCAGAAGAAGAAAAAGAGATAACAGGATTAACCGAATCTGAGCAACCTCTGCCGATGATACCTCCCGTAAGTGGAAACATAGGATTACGATATGCAATCAATACCTTGACAATAGGCGGGCGCATGCGACTTTCGGCAAAACAAACCAGGCTGGGTGAATTTGAAACCGAAACAGCTGGTTACATAATCGCAGACCTGAATGTACAGTACAGGTTTAACTGGGGTAATACAATGCATACCGCATCACTAAATGCTCTCAATTTGTTTAATGAAGAGTACTACAACCACCTTTCACTTGTTAAAGATCTTTTCCCTGAACCTGGCCGAAATGTTACTTTGCTATACAGAGTATATTTTTAATCCAGACGGGTATCTATAATTGCTTCAACTGATTCAGTTTGTTCTCTCTCTCACCTTCTGCATCTCTGGATCTTTTGAATTGGCTAAAAAAAAAGAATGCAAGCAATGAGTTAAATGATATCAATATTTTCCAATAATTTCTTCGACATTAATAAGACCTGCAAGAATCGTTCAGGGTTGGATATTTGACAATTATTCAACATCAATTAATCTTAAAGTCATGTCCAAACATTTTTTAATACTCTCCTGTTGTCCCTTTTTAAAACTCTCAAAACCCTGAAGGGATAAAAATGTAATTTTGCCTTGATTAATTCTTTTTAATTTGTGCTTGAGTATAAAAAATGTATCTAATTCACCATGTAACGTCATTACACCTTCGGGAGCTCTCAGTACAGCGTTATTGTCCTTAATTTCAAGGTGATCCGCAAGAAAAATAGCTGAAAACTGCTCTGTACTTCTGAATTTATATTCAATATTTTTTTCAAATAATCCAGGATTCTTACCAAAGAATTTTTTTAGAAC
>SLJB01000325.1 GCA_007135335.1 Balneolaceae bacterium | reverse complement strand
GATGGAAATTACGGAAGAAGAGTGGAACCGTATAATGGACATCAACCTGAAAGGCGTTTTTTTTGCAAGCCGGATTGCCGCAGATATTATGATGAGAAAAAATATCCCCGGCAGTATCATTAATATTTCGTCGGCCTCATCAGAAATACCCCTTTCCAAAGTATTTACATACAGTATTTCAAAAGCCGGTATGAACAACATGACGAAGTTTCTTGCCCGCGAATGGGCTGATAAGAATATCAGGGTAAATGCAATTATGCCCGGATTTTTTCCGGCTGAGCAGAACCGGAAAATCCTAACCAAAGAGCGAACAGAATCCATTTTTGGCCATACCCCGATGAACCGCTTCGGCGAAACCAGGGAGCTGGCCGGTGCACTGATCTGGCTGGCATCAGAAAAAGCATCCTCTTTTGTAACAGGCGCTATCGTTCCTGTTGATGGCGGTTTTACATCCATGACCATTTAATTGAAATTTCCCGCTTATGACTCGTGAAGAATCACTCCAGCATATCCTCAGGCACAAAGCGGTTGCCGTTTTGCGTTTTGATGATGCCGATCTGTTTGAACCTGTTGCTGAAGCCCTATATGCAGGAGGTATCAGAATCCTTGAAATTACAATGACAGTTCCGGATGCAATAAGACTGATAGAACGAGGAGCACAGTTTTTGCCGGATGATATACTGTTTGGTGTAGGTTCGGTAATCGATTCCGAAACTACAGAAAGGGCAATCGGAGCCGGAGCACAATTTGTAGTGAGTCCGGTTGTGAAGGAGGAGGTGATAAAAACTTCCCGCAGGCTGGGCAAAGTTGTGATGGCCGGTGCCTTCACCCCAACGGAAATTCAGCATGCGTGGGAGCTTGGCTCCGACGTGGTAAAAGTATTTCCTGCAAATATTCTGGGTATGGATTTTTTCAAAGCCGTTAAAGCTCCGCTGCCTCATTTACGGCTAATGCCAACGGGTGGTGTAACACTCACCAACGGGAAAGAGTGGCTTAAAGCAGGCGCATGTGCCGTGGGTGTAGGAAGTGCATTGGTTTCGGCTAATGATTTGCAAGGCAGAAATTTTAAAGCCATTGAAGAGAACGCGCAAACACTTATTCAAAATTTATAACCTCCGGTTTTATGAAAAAAAAGATTGTTACTTTCGGCGAACTGATGCTTCGGCTGTCTCCCCCGGGCTTTAAGCGTTTTGTGCAAACCGATCGTTTTGATGTGACCTTCGGTGGCGGGGAAGCCAATGTTGCCGTAGCACTTTCCGGGTTTGGGATGGATAGTTATTTTGTGAGCCGGTTTCCAAAGCACGAAATGGGTGAGGCAGCCATTCATGCCATTCAGAAATATGGAGTTAAGACCGATTATGTTCTTCGGGGCGGGGATCGGCTGGGAGTTTATTATCTGGAAACAGGCGCCAGCCAGCGAGCCTCTAAAGTGATTTACGACCGTGCACACTCTGCGGTTAGCGAAATGGATTCTTCCATGGTGGACTGGGACATGATATTTGCAGGAAAAGATTGGTTCCACTGGACGGGAATTACGCCGGCGCTTGGAGAAAACCTGGCTGAAGCTGTGAAGGATGCCTCCATTGCAGCAAAGAAGGCAGGTGCAAGAATTAGCTGCGATCTTAATTTCAGGGCAAAACTCTGGACTGAAAAAGAAGCTCAGGCGGTAATGAATCCGCTGATGGAGTACGTTGATGTGTGCATTGCCAATGAAGAAGATGCCCAGCGAAGCCTCGGTTTTGAAGCCGGTTCCACAGATGTTGAGGATGCCCATCTGGATGAAGCGGGGTATATTTATCTGGCAAAATCACTCAAGAAGAATTATGGGTTCGATACTGTTGCTATTACCCTCCGCGAGAGTTTTTCGGCAAGTATGAATGGCTGGAGTGCTCTGCTTCATGACAATAAAGATTGCAGGGTTCCATATCGCTCAAACCGCTACGAAATTACCATTGTTGACCGTGTTGGCGGCGGCGACTCGTTTGCATCCGGTTTGATTTATGGCCTGCTTTCGAAAGATAGTAGCAAAGATGCCCTTGAATTTGCCGTGGCTGCATCCTGTCTTAAACAGACCATCCCCGGCGATTTTAATCTGGTAAGCACCGATGAAGTTGAAAAGTTGCTGAGCAGCGGCGGATCCGGCCGCGTTGAGAGATAGAGTTTGTAAGGTTAATCATATGATGCTGTTATGAAAAAGAAATTCATCCACGAACATTTTCTGCTTCAAAATGAAACGGCTAAAAAGCTGTATCATGATGTTGCTGCCGGTCTGCCCATCATTGACTATCACAATCACCTGCCGGCGGATCAAATAGCTGATAATATACAATTCAGGAATCTTACACAGATCTGGCTGGCCGGGGATCACTACAAATGGCGTGCTATGCGAACCTGCGGTGTGGATGAAACTCTCATCACAGGCGATGCATCAGACAGAGATAAGTTTCTTGCCTGGGCGGCTGTTGTACCAAAGACAGTAAAAAATCCACTCTACCATTGGACACATATGGAGCTGAACGATCCGTTTGGAATTTCCGACAGGCTGCTGAATGGAGAAACTGCCGGGAATATATGGGATGAGTGTAACGAGATGCTGCAAAGCCCCGATTTCTCAACGCAGGCCTTACTAGAACGGAACAATGTGAAACTGGTTGCCACCACAGATGATCCCACCCACTCACTTGAGCATCACAATAAATTTCAAAATGACATGAAGAGGCGCTTTAATACGGTGCCTACATTCCGCCCCGATGAAGGGATGAAAATAGAGAATGTAGAAGTGTTCAAAACATGGGTCAAAACTCTTGAAAACGTATCCGGAGTCACCATCACTGGTTATGACGATTTTCTGGATGCACTTCAATCCCGCCACAACTATTTTCATGAAATAGGCTGCCGGGCATCGGATCATGGAATAGCCGAACCCTTTTCTGATCCGTTCACCGATCAACAGCTTAAAAAAATATTCAGCGACGCAATGGCTGGTAAATCAATCTCTCCTGGCGATGCGCGAAGTTTTAAGTCGGCATTTCTATATCACTGCGGATTGATGAATCACGAAAAAGGGTGGGTTTTTCAGCTTCACATCGGGGCACTTCGAAACAACAGTTCCAGAATGATGGCAAAAATGGGTCCCGATTCCGGATTTGATTCCATGGGCGATGTGGAGATGGCGCGTCCGCTGGCTGCGCTGCTCAATCGGCTCGATGCAGAGAACAAATTACCGAAAACAGTGCTGTATAACATCAATCCGCGAGATAATGAACTGCTTGTGACCATGGCAGGTAATTTTCAGGACGGAACGATACCGGGGAAAGTACAGCATGGGCCGCCGTGGTGGTTTTTGGATCAGAAAGATGGAATTGAGAAACAGATAGAATCGCTCTCAAACATGGGTATTCTGAGTGAGTTTATCGGTATGACGACAGACTCAAGAAGCTTTCTCTCATTTTCGCGCCACGATTATTTCCGGCGAATTCTGTGCAACATTATCGGGCAGGATGTGGAGAAAGGCTTGATACCTGATGAAGATGAACTTCTGCATTCGCTGATTGAGAAAATCTGCTATAAAAACGTTCAAAAATATTTTAATTATGGAGTTGAGTGATGAAAAAGTGTAACACTATAATCTCAAGCTGGTTCTTTGCCGGTTTAATTTTGGTTCTGTTATCCACAACTGTATCAGCTCAGCAATTTTCCATCGAGGTGAGTTCGGGTGCATTTGACCGGGATCACTCCGTAGTGTCGTTCTATCTGCCGGGTGAGATTGAAGCAGGTGAATACAATCTGCTTGGCGAAGATGGCATCGAAACGATATTGCAGGTTGATGTACAGAATCGCGGCTGGTTTATTCTCGATGAGCTGGCAGCAGGCGAATCAAAACAGTTTGTGTTCTCTGCAGATCAACCTTTTACAGATGAATCGGATCTAGGCGTGAATTATCTGCTGGATGAACAAACCATTACCATAAACTCCGGAGAGGTGCATGTACTGAGCTATTTTCATGGCGATAATAATCCCCCGTCCGAACTGGATGAAGGATATCGCAGGGGAGGCTATATTCATCCCGTTTACTCTCCGGCAGGTGTTGTGCTTACCAACCATCTTAATGCTGATCTGCACCCTCACCATTCAGGGATCTGGTCGGCCTGGACAAATACCGAATTCGAAGGGCGAACACCAGATTTCTGGAACATTCATAATAACAGCGGCCGTGTGGATGTGGAAGAGGGTTCATTGAAATCATTCCGCGGGGGTGTATTTGCAGGATTTACATCCAAACACAAATTTTTTGACTTATCTGCACCCGGGGCTCCTGAAATTGCCCTGAATGAATTGTGGGATGTGAAGGTGTTTCAGTCCGGTAACGGATATCATCTTTTTGATCTGGAAGTTACACAAACCGTTAACAGCGGAAAGCCGCTGCATCTGCCCGAATATCGATATGGTGGAGTCGGGTTTCGCGGCCACGCCGATTGGGACGATCCGGAGAAGCACTTTTTTCTGACCGATGAAGGGCTGGGACGCGATGGCCACGGTACCCGAACCAAATGGACACATATTGGCGGTTATAGTGACGGAGAATTAGCCGGAATTGCCATTTTAGGACACCCTTCAAATTTCAGGTCTCCTCAAACAGTGCGCATTCATCCCAATGAGCCATTTTTCAATTATGCGCCTCAGCAATTGGGGCCTATGTCGATAGAACCGGGAGAGCCCTATATAGCCCGGTATCGCTACATTACTTACGATGGTGAACCTGACCCTGACCTGTTGCATCACCTTTGGAACGATTATGCTTATCCGCCCGGGGTTACCGTAAAAATAATGGATTAGCACAAATCGTGGCAAAATTCCATAGATTTCGAAGAATCTTGGTTGAACCTGTTTCAATCATCCTGCATAAGCAACTATGTAACCGGCCATGCTCAAAGAGATAAGGGATTTTATACTGCACCTGCGCCTGCACTACCAATTTTTCATCCTGTCAGGCGGGTATCTCTTAGGCGGACTAATGGCCAATGAAATGGACCCGGTTCAATTCTGGCTTCAATTTTTAAATGTACACATCCTTCTTTTTGGGGGTGCAACAGCGTTTAACTCCTATTGGGATAAAGACGAAGGGCCAATTGGCGGGTTAAAAAATCCACCTGAAATGACTCCCTGGATGCAAAAAGTATCACTTCTATTTATGTTTGCAGGATGGATTTGGGCGTGGTCAATCAGCTTGTCGTATGGTCTTATTTACGGACTGAGTTTTCTTCTTTTCTGGCTCTATTCCACACCTCTTGCCCGGTGGAAAGGGCACCCTATATTAAGTCTTTTTGCAATTGCAATAAGTACCGGATTAAATTCTGTACTTTTGGGATATTGGGCAGCAGGTGGTTTTTACTCACTCTCTATTCTTATCACTGCTGCAGGTGCATCACTTATTTTGGTGAGTCTCTATCCTGTTTCTCAAATCTATCAGGTAGTTGAAGACACCCGGCGGGGAGATGAAACATTCACAAAAAGGTATGGCCTGGATAGCGTTAAGACTTTCTTCCGTTTTAGTTATCTGAGTGGATTGATTTTACTCGTTTCCGGGTTATACTTAGTGTACCAAATTCCTGCAGTAGTTCTCTTCATCACAGCTTTACTATCTTTTGTTATGTTACAAAGCTTTGTGTCTGAACTAACAGGAACAGAGCAGGAGTACCCCATGGTAATGAAGATTAAATTCGCTGCCTCATTGTCATTTGTTCTTTTTTTACTTGGAGCAAACGCAGTGCGATATGAATGGATTGGGGATACTTTTTTGAGAATGTATTTTTAAAGATTTGAAAAATTTATGACAGAAGTAAAAACAACGGTAATTACACGGGCAATCATCGAAAATGCCTTCACTTATAGTGAATACAGGGACATGATTGGCTCCTTACTGAAAGAAAATAAAACAACGGGAGAAAACCACTCTGAGGCGATGTTACATTATACCTTGATGAATGTACACCGAATGAACCGTTTAGATAAGCGAACAAATCTGAGTGAAGAACTGAAAACAAAACTTGAAGATCTAAATCGTTCTATGATCTGGCTGGTACTCACAGAAGCCTGGTGCGGTGATGCAGCGCAATCAATACCGGTCATCCAAAAAATGGCGGATCATACAAAAAAAATTCAGGTACGGTATATACTCCGCGATGAGAATCTTGAGATCATGGATCAGTTTCTTACCAATGGTAAAAGCCGCTCAGTTCCAAAACTTGTGGCGTTAGATTCAAGAACACTGGATATTCTGGGAACCTGGGGGCCTCGTACAAGTGACGCTCAAACACTTTATGATAATTTGCGCTCCCAGGAAGATGTATCATACCAATTAGTTGCTGAGCAACTGCACAAATGGTATGCAGATGATAAAACAGGTTCTATTCAGCAGGAGTTTCTGCAGCTTATAGATCAATGGGAACGCCTTTGAAACAGATACAGATCATTGTCTGAGATTACAAATACCGAATCTTTTTACAGGCACATCGCTCAAACCAGTGATGAACCAATGGGGTTGGAAATAAAAAAAGCAGAAGGCTGTTTTCTGTACACAAAAGATGGCCGGCGTTTTACAGATCTGATTTCCGGGATTGCAGTAAGCAGCCTGGGGCATCGCCATCCTGAGGTTCTTAACGCTATAAAAAAACAACTGGACAAACACCTCCATGTGATGGTATATGGAGAGTTTATCCAGGAACCGCAGAGCCGGTTTGCCCATCGATTGTGCAGTAAATTGCCGGATACATTAGATCGTGTCTACTTTGTTAATAGCGGAACCGAAGCGATTGAGGGTGCACTAAAATTATCTAAAAAATTCACGGGCCGCAGTAAACTTGTGGCATTTCAAAACAGCTATCATGGTGATACACATGGTTCCCTGAGTGTTACAGGACGGAATGTTTATCGTGATCCCTATGAGCCCCTTCTGCCGAATGTACACTTTCTGAACTACAACAGTTTTGATGGGCTTGATACCATCAACCGTGAAACGGCCGCTGTTATTATTGAACCGATACAGGGTGAGGGTGGAATCATCCCCGCAGAAACCGGCTGGCTGAAAGAGATCAGGAAACGATGCGATGAAACCGGCGCTCTGCTGATTTTCGATGAAATTCAGACCGGGTTTTTCAGAACAGGATCACTTTTCGCGTTTGAACAGTACGGTGTTGTGCCTGATATTCTCTGCCTTGCAAAAGCAATGGGTGGAGGAATGCCGATGGGTGCGTTTGTTTCTTCAACGGAGATTTTTGAAGTATTTAAGCACAATCCTCCACTGAATCATGTAACCACATTTGGTGGACATCCGGTTTGCTGTGCTGCGGCTAATGCTAATCTGAGGGTTTTATTGAGCGGAGATTTTTCAGCCAAAGCGGCTGCTATTGAAAAAACAGCCCGTCGCATATTAAAAGGAGAAGGAATTGAAGAAGTTCGCGGAAGAGGGGCGATGCTGGGTCTGCAACTGAGAGATTCAAGGCTGACTCAAAAGGTGGTGAAGGAGTGCTTTGAGAATGGAATTATTCTCGGATGGACTCTCCATTCAAACTCGCTGATTCGCATTGCGCCACCCCTTATCATCGACCCAAAGCTACTGGAAGACTCACTGCAAACGATTTTGGGTGCAATCAGAAAATTTGCCTGATTGGTTTATCATGTGTAAAACGGGCAGGTAAATCACCCTTCAAACTCATCGAGCTGTGCCGTTAGTTTTTCGAGGTTGGTTTCGGCATCCGCTTTTTTCTGCCTCTCTTTCTCCACAACGGCTTCAGGTGCGTTATCTACAAATCCACTGTTTGAAAGTTTTCCGTCAATACCTTTAATAAAACCATGCAGGCGATTGATCTCTTTCCGGATTTTTTCACGTTCCTTTTTCAAATCTATGAGCCCTTCAAGAGGAATAAAAATTTCCGATCCATCCACAACCGAGGCAGCTGCAGCTTTAGGTTTTTCTGCGGATAGATCAACTGTTAAGTTTGCAACGGGCAACAGCTTTTTATAGATCCAGCCGGATGATTGGATTTTTGCGGCAAGTTCGCTGTTCTTAGGTTTGATGAAGATCTTAAGCTCTGCTTTTGGAGCCAGGTTCATTTCTGCCTGAATATTTCTAATCGCCGTAACTTGAGCCTGTACGGTTTCGAATAGGTCAACGGAATCCTGAACATGCTCAGCAGGGATTTCCGGCCAAGAACTTATGGTAAGAGCCTCATCAGCCGATCGATTGCGGATTCTCTGCCAGATCTCTTCCGTAATAAAAGGCATGAACGGGTGTAGCATTTTCATCAATAGTTCGAAGAAACCAAGTGCACGTTCCAGTTTCTCTTTTGGCATGTTTTGGCCATATTCATCCGCTTTGCACACTTCGATGTACCAGTCACAAAAATCATCCCAAACCAATGAGTAAATTTTCTTCAGAGCTTCGTTGAGACGGTACTTCTCAAAATCATCCTCCATCCCGGTGAGGGTGGATTGAATTCGGCCTGCCATCCATTTGTCGGCCAGATTTTCCGGATCGATCTCTGTGGTTGGAATGTATGTTTCTCCTTTATCCATATTCATGGTGAGGAAACGGAATGCATTCCAGATCTTATTCGAAAAATTACGTCCCTGTTCGCAAAGGGCTTCATCAAACAAAAGATCATTCCCTGCCGGTGCTGAAAATAACATACCTGCGCGGGTGCCATCGGCCCCATATTTCTTTATCAGTTCAAGAGGGTCGGGCGAATTACCCAGCGACTTCGACATTTTCCGGCGTTTTTCATCCCGAACAATACCGTGGTAATATACATTGCTGAACGGCTTCTCATCTGCAAAAGCATAACCGGCCATAATCATCCGCGCAACCCAGAAAAACATAATTTCAGGAGCTGTTACCAGATCCTGAGTAGGGTAGTAGTAGTCCAGTTCGTTGTTCGCTTTTTTAGTTCGGATGAACTCCGGATCAAACACTGATATGGGCCATAACCAGGATGAGAACCAGGTATCGAGTACATCTTCGTCCTGGCTAATATCATTTTCAGTCAGGCTGCCATTTCCTGATTTTTCTTTCGCTTTTTCAAGGGCTTCTTCAGCCGTTCTGGCTATCACAAACTCTTCTTCACCCTCTCCAAAGTACCAGGCAGGAATACGATGTCCCCACCAAAGCTGGCGGGAAATGCACCAGTCACGGATGTTCTCCATCCAATTACGGTAGCTGTTTTTGAATTTGGCTGGATGAAATTGCACATCATCATTGAGCACATGATCGAGAGCAGGCTTGCTCAACTCGCTCATTGTCAAAAACCACTGGAGTGAAAGGCGCGGTTCAATTACCACATCGGTTCGCTCGGAGTAGCCTACCTTGTTGCTCATCTGTTCAACCTTTACCAGCAATCCGAGCTCGTCAAGATCTTTGGCGATCAGTTTTCTGGCTTTGAAACGATCTTCGCTAATGTAAAATCCTGCAGCATCGGCAATGGTTCCATCGGCGTTCAGTATGTCGATTACATCGAGATGATGCTTAATGCCAAGCTCATAATCATTGGGATCGTGCGCAGGTGTAATCTTGAGGCAGCCCGTTCCAAATTCCGGATCCACATACTCATCAGCGATGATCGGCACTTCACGATTCACTATCGGGATGACGGCGATTTTGCCCACAAGATGACTGTATCGTTCATCATCGGGATTCACGCAAACGCCGGTATCAGCCAGAATGGTTTCCGGGCGCGTGGTGGCGATGGTTACATATTCATCAGAATTTTTAATCGGGTAGCGCACATGATAAAACTTCGACTGCACTTCTTTGTGAATCACCTCTTCATCACTGAGGGCGGTCTGTGCGGCGGGATCCCAGTTTACCATCCGCAGCCCGCGATAAATTAAGCCGCGGTTGTATAGTTCAATAAAGCAGTCAATAACCGTTTCGTAGAGCTCATCTTCGAGAGTAAAGCGGGTTCGTTGCCAGTCGCAGGAAGCGCCCAGTTTTTTCAACTGCTCAAGGATGATTCCGCCATGTTCATCGGTCCAGTTCCAAGCGTGCTTCAGGAATTCATCACGCGAGAGGTCGCTCTTTTTAATACCCTCTTTACGTAATTTCTGTACAACTTTTGCCTCAGTGGCAATGGAAGCGTGGTCGGTTCCCGGTACCCAGCAGGCATTTTTACCAAGCATGCGTGCCCGGCGCACAAGAACATCCTGGATGGTATTGTTGAGCATGTGGCCCATGTGCAGAACACCGGTAACATTGGGCGGTGGAATAACTACGGTAAAAGATTCGCGATCATCCGGTTCGGAGTGGAAAAACCCATGCTCTTCCCAGTAGGTGTACCATTTTTCTTCGGTTTCGGAAGGGTTGTACTGTTTGGGTATTTCTTTTTCTTTACTCATAGATCGGGCGGTATTAAACCGCTAAGGGCGCTAAGAATCGCAGAGATTTCCTTACGTTTCTTAGCGCCCTTAGCGGTTATTCATAAATTACTTAACTCTTTTTAATCGCACACCAAAATGTCCGTCGCAGCCGTGTACGTGTGGCAGGGTTTGATAGGCAAGGCCGCCTTCAACAAGTACTTCTTCCGGGAGAAATTCGTCGAGGGGTTCGAGTTCGAAGTTGTCGTACTTGGCAAGGAATTTCTGAATCTGCTCCCAGTTCTCTTCCGGTTCGATGGAGCAGGTGCTGTAAACCAGGCGTCCGCCGCGTTTTACATGATTGGCAGCTTCATCTAAAAGTTCTTCCTGAAGTTTAACTGAGTTCTCAAGTTCTTCTTCTGTGCGTTTCCAGCGGAGATCAGCGCGTTTGCTCAGAACCCCGGTTCCGGTACAGGGTGCATCAATCAGAACCCCATCGGCCAGTTTCAGGTTTAATTCCCTGACATCGTCTTGGCGTATTTTAATATTCTCCGCACCGTAGTCCATAGCACTTTGGGCAAGCAGTTCAAGCCTGTTTGGATTGATGTCAACCGCAGTAATCGATCCTTTGCCCTCCATCATATCGCTCATTACAATGCTTTTTGTTCCCGGTGCAGCACATAGATCAAAAATATTTTCATCGGGGAGAGGCTCAAGAATGGTTGGGGCGAAGCCGGCAGCAATATCCTGTACGAGGCACACACCTTTTTTCAGCAGATCTTTTGCGATAAAGGGAGCAATCGAATCTACTTTAAAATAACCCGGAAGCCATTCGCTCTCTTCATATTCAATATTAAGCTTGTCCATCCGAAGTATGAAATTTTCAGTTTTGGTGCGAAGATTATTTACGCGGACATAATAAGATGGCCGCTGATTATTGGCTTGCATCAGTTGGAAAGCTTCGCGTTCACCAAAACGCTGCACCCACCGTTTTACCATCCATTCGGGATGAGAGAAGGTAGTGGCAATCAGTTTGGTACGGTCTTCAAAAGCAGGCTTAGGCAGATTATCGATGTCCCTCTGTATGTTTCGTAAAATGGCATTTACCAGATCACCCGATTTTGAACCCAGCCGGTATTTTGCAATGTCAACAGCTTCGTTGATGCTTGCATAATCAGGAGTGCCGTCCATAAAGAGTAATTCGTAGAGCCCTAACCGGAGGATATTCTTAAGCAAGGGTTTCATCTCTTCCACATCAATACTCGAAAACTCATTAATAATGAAATCGAGGTAACTTCTGCGGCGCAAAATGTTTTGTACATATTCACGAACCTGAGCACGCTCTCTCGGCTCGAGTTCATTTGCATCAGAGAAACTGAGGTGGCCGCTCTCATCAAAATTAAGTAGTAAATCGACACTCGTGGATCTTGCTGTTGCTTCTTTTTCCAATGTTTTCAAATATTTAAAATGTTATATATCCGGCTGAAATAGTCCTGCTTCCTGATGATTTTTCCCAAAAGAAAAACAGTATTAAATATAGAGCTTTAAGCAACTTTTTGCTAATTGAGATAGGGAATAAATGGGCAGATTGTTTGTTTAAGCAAAATGTATCTGTGAAACTTTAACTTTTGTTATCGATAGGTTCATCACCGATCATGACAATTATTTTCATTTTCATTGGTAGTTTTTTAACATGTTAGAAAGCCGTTATAGTGATTGAAGCACTGAGGAGTTAGTAATAAATGTTAGCCGGATTCGAACTTTGGGTATTCCTTGCCGGTCTCGGAATATTTCTTTTTGGGATGCATATGATGGAGGAGTCGATCCGCCTGCTCAGTGGAGGTGCGTTCCGATCACTCATTCGAAAATATACCGGCACCAAGCTGAAGGCTATTTTTAGCGGAATTTTCAGCACAGCCATTCTTCAGAGTAGTTCAGCGGTTTCGCTGATGGTACTCGCTTTTGTGGGTGCAGGAATCATGTCACTAACTCAGGCCATCGCTGTAATGATGGGTACAAAAGTGGGTACTACGGCTACCGCATGGATAGTGGCTGTTTTCGGTTTTAAGTTCAATATTGATGCCTTTTCACTTCCCTTGATCGGTATTGGTGGCCTTGGGATGATTCTGCTTGCAAAATCTCCGAGGTATGTAAACATCAGTAAATTTCTGGTAGCATTCGGGTTTCTGTTCATGGGTCTCGACTATATGAAGAATAGCGTGGATCAACTCGCTGAAGTGTTAGATCCATCTGTATTTGCAGGTTATGGAGTACTTGTATTTGCACTTGTTGGCCTCATTATGACGGCGATTATGCAAAGCAGCTCAGCCACTATCGCAATTGTGTTGACCATGCTTTTCAGCGGGGTTATTACGTTCAGTTCGGGGGCAGCGATGGTGATAGGGGCTAATGTTGGAACTACGGTTACGGTTCTGCTTGGATCTATTGGTGGTATTGTTTCTAAAAAGCAGGCGGCGCTGAGTCAGCTTATTTTTACGGTGAGCACAGCAGCTATCACACTATTAGTACTGCCATTGCTTACCTGGTTTGTACTTGCTTTTCTCGGTTTTGAAGAGAATCTGGTGCTTGGGCTGGCTCTGTTTCATTCTATTTTTAATGTTATAGGTGTGGTTGTGTTTTTCCCCTTTATCTCGAATCTGGCTGCATTTGCAGAGAAGCGGATTCAGGAAAAACAGGAAACTTTCAGTAAATACATCTATCGAACAGAACCGTCGGTATCGGATGCCGGTCTCGAAGCACTTCGAAAAGAAATTTCCCGTCAGCTACGATATTCACTTTTATTTATAAGCCAGACTTTACACCCAACCCGGCACAGCAAACACATTGACTATGGTGATTTAGTGCAATACCACGGTGAAATTTTTGAATACTACACTCGTGTGGTGTCTCATGAAATGGAAAAAACGCTACTGGTGAAAACGGATGCACTACTGCGTTCAAGCAGAAATATTATGAATGTTTCAAAGAATATTTATGACTTGCGGGATGAGTTGATGATTCTGCAAAGTGAAACGGACGCATCGCACAGGGAAGCGAGTAAGTCAATCACAGAACGCCTCCAGCGAATAACTGATAAAGGCAAAGAGCTGAAACTTGAAGATCCTGAAGAGGATGGGCAAATTACAGATGTTCAGGAACTGCACGATTTCATTGAAAAAGAAGACAAAGAGTTTATCAGGATGTGCGGTGAAATGCTCTCATCGAACGAGATAAAAAAAAGAGAGGCATCCTTTCTTTTGATGATGAACAGGGTGGTAACCCAGTCGAACCGTATGCTTATTTTTTCCATGAAAACCCTGCTTGAAAGAATTCACGATGAATCAGCTGCAGCTGTGATTTAAAAGGTGAAAATTACGCCATTTAAAAACACTCATATTTTGATTTTTGAAAGAGAAGTGCCTACCTTTTAAAGCTGTAAAGAATAAGAAATTCGGGCCGTCTTTTGTGGCCTGTTAATAACCTATCCTTATAAGATTTACTACTTAAAAAATAGATTGAATGAATAAAGGAACCATAGCTCAAGTAATTGGACCCGTAGTTGACGTTGACTTTGATCATGGCAAACTGCCACAAATTTTAAACGCACTATATATTGAAAGAGAAGATAAATCAAAGCTCTATCTTGAAGTAGCACAACACCTTGGAGAGAACAGAGTGCGAACCATCGCCATGGATTCTACCGATGGTCTTGTTCGTAAAACGGATGTGATAGACACCGAAGGACCCATTTCAATGCCTGTGGGTGAAGATATCAGAGGCCGCCTCTTTAATGTGGTAGGCGAAGCGATTGATGGGATTAAGAAACCTAAAGGTGAACGATCCTACCCGATTCACCGTGATGCCCCTGCATTCGAAGATCTTGCTACAAGTACTGAAATGCTGGAGACCGGTATTAAAGTTATTGACTTGCTCTGTCCCTACGCCAAGGGTGGTAAAATCGGCCTGTTTGGTGGTGCCGGTGTGGGTAAAACGGTTCTTATTCAGGAACTCATTAACAACATCGCCAAGCAGCATGGTGGTCTTTCAGTTTTTGCAGGCGTGGGTGAGCGAACCCGAGAAGGAAATGACCTTCTTCGCGAATTTATTGAGTCCGGTGTAATTAATTACGGTGATGAGTTTAAGGAAGCCATGGAAAAAGGGGAGTGGGATCTCTCTAAAGTGGATGAAGATGTATTGAAAACATCTCAGGCAACCCTTGTGTTTGGCCAGATGAACGAACCACCGGGTGCCCGTGCACGGGTAGCTCTTTCAGGTCTGACTGTAGCAGAGTATTTCCGTGACGAAGTATCACGTGATATTCTCCTTTTTATTGATAACATTTTCCGGTTTACACAGGCCGGTTCTGAGGTGTCTGCTCTTCTTGGCCGTATGCCGTCTGCTGTAGGTTATCAGCCTACTCTTGCAACCGAAATGGGTGACCTGCAGGAGCGAATTACATCCACCAAGAATGGGTCTATTACATCTGTTCAGGCAATTTATGTGCCTGCTGATGACCTTACAGACCCTGCTCCCGCAACTACATTCTCTCACCTTGATGCCACTACGGTACTGAGCCGTGCGCTTACACAGATTGGTATTTATCCCGCTGTAGATCCTCTGGATTCAACTTCACGAATTCTTGATCCGAAAGTACTCGGGGAAGAGCACTACCGATGTGCACAAAATGTGAAGGAGATTCTTCAAAAGTATAAAGATTTGCAGGATATCATTGCCATTCTGGGTATGGATGAACTTTCAGATGAAGATAAACTGGTAGTATCGCGTGCACGCCGTGTTCAGCGGTTTCTCAGTCAGCCATTCTTTGTGGCCGAGCAGTTTACAGGCCAAAGCGGTGAGTATGTACAGATTGCTGAGACTATCAAAGGATTTAACATGATTTTGAATGGAGAACTCGACGAACTGCCTGAAAATGCATTCCACCTTGTGGGAACCATTGAGCAGGCCATGGAAAAAGGCGAAAAGATACTCGCTGAAGCATAAAAAAACTCCGGAGTTCAATCGTGGAAAAAACATTCTTTACACAGCTGTTAACACCTGAAGGCGCCCGTTTTGAGGGTGATACGGTAAGCGTGCAGATACCCGGAAGTAATGGGAAATTCCAGGTTTTATATAATCACGCACCAATGGTTGCATCCCTGGGGATTGGAGAGATCACCATTTCTCAGAAAGACGGAACAGAGCTTCACTATGCTGTAAGCGGTGGATTTGTTGAAATCAGTAATAATCGATGCACACTTCTCGCTGAAAAGGCAGAGCTGGATGAAGAGATTGATACAGCAGAGACAAGTAAATTGCGTAATGAACTGAAAGCGAAGCTCAAATCTATCCGCCAAAACAGGGAAGAAGCTGAACTTGAACTGGCAATTGCTGAAAACAAGCTGAAGATAGCCAATATTTGAGGATGATTTTAAAAACCCGATTATTGCTTTATGATCGGGTTTTTTTATACCAATAAATTTGCAGCTGCCAGAATAAGCCAACCCACGGTAATGGTAGCCATGAATTGTTCTGAATTCATTGGTTTGCCTAACAGCAGGTAGACAATCCATGGGATCACAGAAATCCCGACTGCAAATAAAAGATGCCCTAATATGCTGCTTATCAACCCAATGAATGTGATTGTATAGGATGTGATTGCAGATACGATAGTAGTGCCCGCAAGTAGCAGAGCCCACCATAGTCTGTGATTTGTAAATATTTTCATGTGATTATTTTATTTCGGATGATTTCTTTCTCTGAAACACAGCCATTTAGCAGGCAGATTCAACTTCCGGGAGATTTTACCAATCGTGTGGTCGACTTGACGCTCAGGGCAGTCACTGTGACCAAAATCAATCCCATGCCAACGATTTGCAGACCCCCAAGAGTTTCACTCAAAATGATAATACCAAACAAAGATGCTATGACCGGTTCAGCCATAGACACAACTGAGG
>SLJB01000283.1 GCA_007135335.1 Balneolaceae bacterium | reverse complement strand
TACCCCTGAAGCACAGCTTGGCGGAACCATAGCCCTGCTGAAAGATGGCGACACCATCACCATCGATGCCGATGCGCGGGTGCTGCAAGTTGAACTGACTGACAAGGAGATCGAAGCCCGCAGAAAAATCTGGAAAGCCCCTGAACTGAAATACAAAAGCGGGATCCTTTACAAGTATGCAAAGCATGTATCCACTGTGAGAGAGGGATGTGTGACGGATATGTAGGACTAAGTGGCCGGACTTTTTTACCCTTCCATGATTGGCTTATTGAAATCGGGTCATGTTATTAAGGGGTTTTAAGAAGTAAAAACATTATCACTAATACGAGTATTAGTGATAATCCGACCCAGATAAAAGTAAACCACGGAAATTGCCGGTTGGGCCCTTCGCCGAGTTCATGGTAAAGATATCGCCGAAGTATTTCCGTGTTTTTAGTATTGGCTTTGTAAACAGCATCAAAAGCATCCCCAAATACCGGAATGAGCCCACCCACAAACTCAATAAGCATATGACGGATCATCTTTCGCTGAACCTTGCCGCTCGCTCCAACTTTACGGGCTTCATACAGTACATAAAGTGATAGAATAAGCCCTGCAAAATCGCCAATCACCGGAATCAGACCAATGAGAGGGCTGAGCCCGAAGCGTACTCCGGTAAAAGGGATTCTTAAATTGCTGTCTGTATAATAGCTGAAAGTGTCGAGACGATCGAGGGTGCTGCGTAATTCTTCATCACTATAGGATGATTTCATTGATCAGTAGATAAATATGAGTAGTCAGTATAATGTAATGAACTTTCCCTGAGGGAATACCACAGCTTTTCTTTCTGTATCGATCATAATATTTTTCTTGTAAACCGATTCGAAACTCTTATTTTCTGCAATTAAACGTATGCAACCAGAAACCAATCATAAATAACGTGGCAGAAGAGACCAAAGAGACAGAAAATGAGATACCCCAAAGTGAGGGGAGGGGAACTCTGTTTGATAAATTTCTCAATGTAATTGAAACTGTAGGGAATAAGCTGCCTGATCCGGCTATGCTTTTCTTTTATCTGCTGGTTATTGTCTGGGTGACGTCGGCCATTCTTTCCCAGTTTTCTTTTGGGGAGGTGCACCCGAGAACGGGTGAGGATCTGGAGGTGATCAACCAATTGACTGGCGATAATCTGGCGGCATTCCTTGCGAGTATGGTAAACACGTTTGTGCTGTTTGCACCTCTGGGAATTGTGCTTGTGGCCATGCTTGGGGTGGGAGTTGCCGAACACTCCGGGTGGATAGACTCCGGCCTGAAAAAACTTCTTGGGTTTACACCGGCTTCACTCCTTACACCCATGCTTATTTTAATTGCCATTGTGAGCCATACAGCGGCTGATGCCGGTTATGTTCTGGTAATTCCGCTTGGCGGGGTGATTTTCTACGCGGCAGGCCGCCATCCGCTTGCAGGTATTGCTGCAGCATTTGCCGGGGTTAGCGGTGGATTTTCAGCCAACTTTATCCCCTCGGCGATTGACCCTCTCCTGATGAGTTTTACCCTCGAAGCAGCCCGGATTCTCGATCCTGAAATCTCCCTGAACCCTATTAATAACTGGTATTTTACATCTGCATCTTGCCTGCTGATTGTAGCTGTAGGCTGGTATGTAACCGATAAAATTGTGGAACCGCGCCTTGCCGGCATCGAGGTTGATGGCGATGAGGATGGGATGCCGAAAATGGAGACCGTAACCGCACAGGAGAGCAAGGCGTTCTGGTGGGGTTTTGCCGCAATGATGGCGGGTATTATCGGTTTGATTGCATGGGCCATTCCCGAGAATTCTGCTCTGCGCGGACCTGATATGGTAGATCCTGAGGTTCAGTCACTCGTCTCATTCCAGGCGCCGCTGATGCAGGCTATCGTGCCGCTCATTTTTGTTCTGCTGCTTATTCCCGGTGTGGTGTATGGATATGTATCGGGCAGGTACAAGAGCTCGAAGGATATGATCGATAACATGACCAAGTCGATGCAGAGCATGGGGTATTATATTGTAATGGCTTTCTTCTGTGCATTGTTTATTGATGCGTTCAGCAAATCGAACATCGGCCTTCTGGTTGCGCTTAAAGGTGCCAACTTCCTGCAGGCACTTGCGCTGCCGGGGCAGGTTACCATTGTTGGGATCATCATTCTGAGTGCATTTGTGAACCTGCTGGTAGGCTCCGCTTCGGCAAAATGGGCACTTATCGCCCCGATTTTTGTACCAATGCTCATGCAGCTCGGCATCTCGCCCGATTTAACCCAGGCAGCGTATCGTGTGGGTGATTCTGTATCAAACATTATTACACCGCTGCTCCCCTACTTTCCGCTTGTGGTAGTATTCTGCCAGCGCTATGTAAAGAACACGGGTATCGGGACTCTTATCTCGATGATGCTTCCCTACTCCATAATCTTTGGGATCACATGGACGATCTTCCTGCTGATCTACTGGGCAATCGGGATACCTCTGAGTTTTGAGGCTTATTATGTGTATCCGGCTCCGTGATAGTCGTGAGTCTTGAGTCGTGAGATGTGAGGATGAAATCTCAAGACTCACATCTCAGGACTATTTCTTACTTCTAAGCATCATCTCCTGGATAACCCTGTCGAGCGGAATATCCCGTTCCACGAGCAGAACCAGCATGTGGTAGATCAGATCGGCGGTTTCATTAACCACTTCCGAATCTTTTTTATTCTTGGATGCGATGATCGTTTCAACTGCTTCTTCACCCAGTTTCTGGGCAATTTTATCGATCCCTTTTTTAAATAAGCGAGTGGAGTAAGATCCTTTTGGCAGGTCTTTTTTTCGTTCTATGAGCAATCGCTCCAGGTCGTACAAAAATTCAACTTCTTCTTTAGTAGCCATAATGAGTTTTTTTAATCAGTCAGTCAGTTCAGTTATAAAACGGACAGGAATTCCAGCATCCGCCATGTTTTTTTTCAGTACTTCAATTTCAATCTCTCTGAAGTGGAAAATACTCGCGGCAAGCACGGCATCTGCATGTCCAATCTGTACGGCATCGCAGCAGTGCTGAATAGTTCCGGCGCCTCCGCTCGCAATAACAGGTATGGTAACCAGCCTGTTTACTTTTTCCAAAAGATCCAGATCAAAACCCGATTTGGTTCCGTCCCGGTCCATGCTGGTCAGTAAGATCTCTCCGGCACCCAGCTCTTCAGTTTTTTTAATCCACTCAAGAGCGTTGAGCCCTGTGGGTTCAGATCCGCCTTTTACAAAGACTTCCCAGTGATCTCCCGTTTTTTTGGCATCCACAGCAGCAACAACGGCCTGAGAGCCAAATGCATCGGATGCACGGGTTATCAGATCCGGATCGCGTACAATTGCACTGTTCAGGGAAACCTTATCTGCGCCTGCTTTCAAAATTTCCTCAATTTCATCGACCGATTTGATCCCTCCACCCACCGTAAACGGAATACTGATCTCTCTTGCAATTTCTTTCACAAGCTTTACCAGCGTTCTGCGTTTTTCTTTAGTAGCAGTGATGTCGAGAAATACGAGTTCATCCGCGCCTTCTGTGGTATAGCGGCGGGCAAGCTCAACGGGATCGCCTGCATCACGAAGGCCGATAAAATTTACGCCTTTTACGGTTCGGCCGTTTTTTATGTCAAGGCATGGTATGATTCGTTTTGTAAGCATATTTTTAATCAGCTTGGAAGATAAAAAGAATATTTACAAAGAAAGTATATAGTTTGTATTGAGGAGCAATCAAACACGTTTTTACAAACAAAGCAGAAAATAAATATCAGGACAGGTGACATCATGTTAAATTATCGACTTTCAGCATTTATTACTCTCATACTGCTGATTCTGGTTGCAGGTGCATGCAGCAATGGAATTGTAGATCCGGACGCCCCGATTGGCGAACTGCCGCGGGATTTAACCCCTCAGGAAATGATGCTCGTTGAGGCCGACCGTTCTTTCAGCTACTCGATATTTAAGAAAACCGTTGCTTACGATAATGAGCACGAAAATATTATCATTTCGCCCCTCAGCATCTCTATGGCCCTGGCAATGACACTGAACGGAGCCAAAGGACAAACCTATACAGATATGAGAAATGCACTCTATCTGCAAGGAATGGAGACTGATGAGATTAACGAGGCGTTTCGTTCTTTGATTGATCTGCTTGTTACTGCAGATCCCAAAGTAGCCATGAGAATTGCCAATTCTATCTGGCATTCAGATGCATTTGATGTGAATCAGGAGTTTGCAGGAAAAATGCAGTCCTATTTCAGTGCTGAAGTGAATGCAATTGATTTTTTGGATCCGGACGCACCGAATACCATCAACCGTTGGGTTGCAGATAAAACAGAAGGGCTCATCACAGAACTGCTAGATGAGATAGAACCGGATAGAATCATGTATCTGATCAATGCACTCTATTTTAAGGGAGACTGGTTGCGGCAGTTTGATAAGGATGATACTCGCAGGGATAATTTCAGACTTGAGTCTGGCGAAACCATTCAGGTTGATATGATGAGCCAGCAAGGATTGTTTGCCACCCATTTCAATTACGATGAAAATGTGCAAATGATTGAGCTGCCCT